>JAHKKZ010000246.1 GCA_029856685.1 Candidatus Njordarchaeota archaeon | reverse complement strand
GTCTTGTCAAAAAACATCATCTTTCCGCCTATAGTAGGCGTTTTCTCAACAATAGTCACGTGATACCCAGCCTTTGCAAGCTCTATCGCCGCATGTATGCCAGCGACTCCACCACCAATTATCAAGACCTTCTTATGAATCCTTCTTCTTATTTCTTGGAGAGGTTCTACAGATGAAACTTTTTTGACAGCCATGCTAACTATTCTTTTTGCTTTCTCAGTAGCCTTTTTAGGGTCTGTATGAACCCATGAGCATTTCTCCCTTATATTGGCCATCTCCAACAAATATTTGTTTAGTCCTGCCTCCTCAAGAACACGCCTAAAAGTCTCAAGATGCATCGTTGGTGAGCACGCAGCCACAACAACTCTGTTCACACCGAGTTCTTCTATGTCTTTTCTTATTAAGTCCTGTCCTACTGATGAGCACATATAAATATAGTCACGTGCAACGATAACGTTTGGGAGTCTAGATGCGAATTCTCTAAGCTCATCAACATTTACTGTGGAAGCAATATTCTTACCACAATGACATATATACACTCCTATCCGTATATCCACCAACCCCTCACCACAAAAGTAGTTGATAGATGGTCAGTGTCCCAGACGCTCTTTCTTCTCCCTTTCAATCCATTCCTTAATCCGATTAGTATCTTTTCCCGAGATTAGATCCTTCAGATCCTCCTCCAAGTTGTATGCCTCCATCTTAAGAAGCCATCCCTCACCATATGGATCCTTATTTACCAAAGAAGGCTCATCATCAAGTTTTTCATTGACTTCTAAGATCTTACCGCTTACTGGTGCTCTGAGCCTACCAACCCATTTGCCGCTCTCAATTGTGGCCATAACTTCGCCCTTAGAGAATTCATCTCCAACCGTTGGGAGATCAACGAAGTCTATCTCCCCCGCCTCCTTCGCCCCAAAATCGTCTACTCCTATGAGAACCTTGTTTTCATCGATGATTTTTACCCAGAGGTGGTCTTCTTCGTGGTAATATAGATCCTCTGGGAACTCGTATTTATCAACTTTCATTAACCTCACCATTTTAAATATTTCCCAATTCACTTTTTAATCTTACTGACAATACTCAGTATTTGGGAGACCAAAAGCTTTGAGTCTTCGCTGATGGTTTCTAAGCCAGATTTTCTGAGAATTTCCTCAGCATTAATCCTTCTTAGCTCATCGATGGTCAAACCCGTTAACGTATTCTCTATAATATCTAGGAGCTCTGGAGGATTCAGAAAGAAGTCCCCCGAAATCGCTATGTCCAATATTTTGCCTTCTCTTATCTCGGCAACTATTCTTATCAGTTTCTCTGGTTTCTCTACAAGTTGGATAATATAATGGTTTTCCATGATCTTTAGTTGTCTTTTACCTCCGAGTTTCCTCAGCATATCCTTGTGTTTTTCTTGGTATTTATATGTCCACTTAGGGTTCCCATACTTTCTTATTAATGCTGACATATATTCTCGCTCGGAATCTGTGAGTTTGTCCTCCACAAACCTAACACCAAAGGCCTCCTCAAAACATTTTATGTAGGCTTCCTCAACTTCTTTCATCGATGGGTTTACTCCGAGTTCTCTTCTTAATGATGTTACCCATTCCTTCATACTCTTTACCATTTTGTCTCTTATCTTCTCATCAGGTACTCTTAAGACGGATGCGAATGTCTCGGGGTCGAAGTCGATAATAACGTTACCAATGACAACTACAGCGTCTTCAAATGTGGCTGCACCATTGCCAGAAGCTTTTCTACCATTAATGACAACATCATTTAGAGGCCGATACTTGGCAGGAAGACCAAATCTTCTGTATGTACAAACAGTAGGTTGAAGGAACTTCTCAAATAGATCTCTGATTCTTATGGGAGCATATCTCTTATGGATAACTATGTGATAGAAAAACTGATTTGGATCCAAATATACAGCGCCTCCTCCAAGCTGTCTTCTTACAAGTTCTAATTCAAGTTCTTTGCATTTCTCTATATCTACTTCGAGCTTTGCGATCTGATGGATGCCTATGCATACATAAGGTCTATTGGGCCAACATATATGTAGAGTATTTGGGGATTCACCGCTAGATACGCTTTTAGCTATTGCCTCATATATAGCATGCACCTCTATGGGTTCTAGAGGACCACTTCGAATAAGACGCCACTCGTTACTCAATATCATCGCCTTAGTAGCCATTGATACCATAGAGCATTAAAATGAGATTGAGATTTTCCTAACAGCTTTCAATATAATCAAAACAAAAACACTTTTTTGGTAAAAGAGATATGCTTCAGTGGGTGACTCTGAAGCTTGGGTGAATTGTGATTAATGAAAATTCGAATCTTCGATGATAGAATGCTTTAATATGTACTATTATGTTGAAGGTGGTGATCTGTAAGCTGCTTCTAGAGTTCGTTCATTAAAAATTTGGCTAATCAATGTATTACGTAATGACTATACTGTAGCAACGCCTTTAAAAGAAAATTCAAGTAATATTGCTGACAAACTATTAGCTTTGCTGGTGTTTTATGTGAGCGGCATTAAGCACATTAGAGCCAAAGTTGTGGTTC
>JAHKKZ010000245.1 GCA_029856685.1 Candidatus Njordarchaeota archaeon | reverse complement strand
CAAGCGTGGGTATATGGCGGTACCAACCAGAATACAGACCAAAAATCTGTTTTTAAAGCTCGATCCGCCTCCTCATATTTTTACGGGGTGTATCCATATCGCGAAGCGATACAGGGCAGTTTGCTTCAGTTTCCTTTTCCAAACTCTGGCAAAAAATCAAACTTGTTTCAGTTGTTTCAGTTTCTTCCAGACCAGACACCAAACGACGCCAGCTACATTCGACGAAAAGAGTGTGTTTTGTTTCGATTGTTTCACTTTGTTTCAGTTTCTCGCAGGATACATCCGATACTTCTTGCCCTGCACCGCGTCCTGCACATTCGAGAAATCACATATATTTTGTGTCGCTTTGCGTTCTGTACATTCGAGCTGTCCTCTTTTTCTTTTGATGTTTTTCGTGTTGGTATCCATTCTTCTTCGGTTTTTTCTTCCGGCGGCCCCATTGTATCCTCAACTATCCCTCCTATTCTCCTTTTTCTGAGTAGTGGTTGGTGGGGTTCTAGTTTTTGTTTTTCTTTCGGCCTCGATGCTGGCTGCCTACCTTATCTCAATGAGCGTGTCTAGATTGAACGAAAAACCTGGCATTTAGCCCGACAGTTCTCATGTTGCGACATTGTTGCCTCTACTATCTGTCATATTTCTCTCCCGTTTTGAGTACTGGTCAGTAATTTTTTAGTGTGCTTTTTGTTTATTTTTTGTTCTTGACGCTGTCTGCTTATCCAATCCTTCTAGTGCTTATCGTTGTATGCTAGGAACCACTAAGATTGGCTAACGAAACTAGTTTTGACTTTTTCATATATGTATCACAATTTAGGAATACCAGTGTCTAAAGTCCTTTGCTTTATGAAATAGATAAATTGTTAGGATCAGTAGTAGAGTCGCAATCCCATATGATACACAAATCAAAGTACCAAGATTCACCACCAAGTCCCTTATAACCCTCTCCTCATGTGGCGTTTTAACATAATATGATATGTATGGTATCGAGTAGGGGTTAAATTGGAGGGCCTTACGCATAGGTTCTGGGAACATTAGGAGGGGGACAAACATGCCGCTAAGTACAGGCACTAAGTTCAGATATAGTATTGCGAATGCTTGATATTGTCTGGGGTTCCTAGCAAATATCACTAAAAGCAACGTTACCGAATATGTAATAATATATATCGGTATTATCGATATGATAACAGATAATGGTAGCAGAACTGGTTTAAGTTCGCTATAGACAATGAAGTTTCCAATCCAGACAGCGAAAATGCTCATGACGATTGATAGCATTATGAGAATAAAATTTGCTATGAATTTCCCCAATAAGTCCTGACCAAACCCTCTAGGTAGAGATAATAATTTTAAATAGTGACCACTGCTTTTCTGTATAACTAGCCCAATGCCCAACGACATTAGGGAAAATGGTATCACTGTATATGTAAACATGAATAATTCGAAGTATAATATTCCATAGGATGGGCTGGGATATTGCTTAGAAATCATCACGTAGAAAAATAGTGCCATTAATGGAAACGAGACCATTGCTACCACGTTCGACTTGTTGGCAATACCTCTCCTCAGCTCTTGTAGCATTGAATTTATTACTATTGAAGCACACACATTAGACCCCCGAGCTAACCAGATATAGATAGGCATCCCTAATTGTGGGTTTTTTCTCATATAATCCTACAACGTAGTTTTTGATGCTGGAACTATTTATCTTCTCTCTTACTTCATCTATTGATTCTTCAAATATTATACATTCACCACGCTCAGCGTTTAGGTAGTATCTGTTAAATTTGGAGAAGAAATCGTATGCATCTTTATTCATCTTAGAGAGTATAACAATGGTAACATTTTTAATTATTCTGTCGATTTGTGAGGGCTTTATCCTCGATATTACCTTTCCATTATACATGAATATTACGTCATCAGCTACGCTTGAGTCCTCCTCATAGTGCGACGAGACAAAAATTTTCTTTCCATTCCTCTTCATGGCCAAGAGAAGGGAAACAACCTTCTCTCTAGCTTCAGGATCCAAGTTTTCAAGTGGCTCATCCAAAATGTATAGTTCCGCATCTACAGCTAGCGCTATAGCAATCTCAATCTTTCTTCTAGTACCACCAGATAAGGCCAGAAACTTTTTGTTAAGCTCGTCCTTGTTCACATCCAAGAGATCTATAAGCTCCATGATTCTATCATAGATGCCTGTCTGCCCATAAGCACTGCTGAGAAGTTTAGAATAGAATCTTATTTGGTCTCTTGTCCTAATCCAAGACTCCATAAACGAATATTGGGGTAGATAGGATATCTTCTTTTTCACCTTGGGATCGCTATAATCTATCCCTAGAACTTTGATTATTGTTTTTTCGCTAAGGCTAACAAGACCAAGTATAGCGTAAATCAACAGTGTTTTTCCAGAACCATTAGCTCCCATCAAAACGCTAAAATCATCCCTAATTTCGAGATGGGGTACATGAAGATGAAACGAATCTATGCGGAAATCTAAATTTTTTACGATGATCATCTGGACAACACCATAGCTTAATATCATGATACTCTCTTAAATGCTCCTAAAAAT
>JAHKKZ010000244.1 GCA_029856685.1 Candidatus Njordarchaeota archaeon | reverse complement strand
CGCTTCCTCAACATTCTTCAGAAGATCTACTTTTATGACCCTAACCTTATCTTCACACGTTTTCCGAACAAGCCTTAGGTTTTCATCGCTTATATCAGCAACAACAATCTCATCGAATACACACCCTGTATATAGCCTATAAGCTACTGCTCGGCCTACGAGGCCCCCACCTAGAATAGTGACTCTCACGGAGAAACCACCAAACCATATCTCTTCGGATATCAAATACTATATAGCAATTAAATATATCATCCAAGAAAGACACCTCAGCTAACAATATGCCAATCTCGTTATGTAACGCGTATCGTAAATAAGAAGCGAAGAGTAAAACTAGCTATAGAAAAGACCTAATCATCAGAAAATTCGAACACATACTCTTCCTAAGAGTGACAAGATTCTGTCTATGGAGGCCAACAATATCAAGATGCTATTAGAGGCTTCAGAGACTACTTTGTGTATCTATAGAATCTCATATCTTAAACCAGCCCATCCTCGTTTTTTTGAACCTTTTTAATACTCTTTCCAGACGGCTTCTCAAGGTCTCGACGATGTTGAAGTCATCGACTAAGACTATTCCCTCGTAGATGGCATCTAAGAGTAGTGTGTTGTCCTCGAAGTTTTTGACAACAAAGTCTATTGAGAAAACATGCGGCTCAGGCGAGATGACACCACATCGGTATGCTAAATTCAAGATCAGTTTTAAATCTTCCCAAGTTCTTCTTTCGAGTATTATTAGGAGGTCAGTGTCGCTACTAGCACTATAGTCTCCTCTAGCCCTACTGCCAAATAGAATAATTGTTATCTTTCCGTAATGCTTCTTCAAACTATTAACGAAGGCTTTAAGGCGGCTTCTCCAATTCTTGTTCCGCAAACTCAATAGCTCTCCTAGCCGCATCAATAAACTCACCCACAATATTTTCATCCAGATCCAATGGTGCTTCTGGATATCTGGCATAAGTATACATCAAAGTCAAGAGTTGCAGGGCTGGATGATGAAATCCCAGGGTTCTCCCAAGTTCCACAAGATTATGTGTGTACGGCCTAGCTCCAGATTTATGGATGTGAATAGCTTTTAGGGCAAGCTCTACAGCTTGATGAGATTCGAATGCCGCTATTTCAAGGTCACCCTCCTTCAAACTTCTTTCCGCTGCTCTTAGAAAGCTCTTAGCTCTATTGAGCCACTCAGTAGGCCTCAAAATTATCCACCTTCTTCGCCAGCAGTATTGCTTATTAGTATCCATTTGCTCGACTATGCAGTTTAATCACATTATTTTAAAGTTGGTTTTGACCTATTTATAAATATTCTTTGTATCTGTATCTTATTTATTGGCAAAATGTTGCAGAAAAACTTCTAGAACGGCCTACAAGTTGGGTCGCTCGCTTCGGTCTATCTAAGTTTGTTGGTTTGTTCTCGAGCTTAGGTCTCCACGAGCATCAGTTTTTATATGTGTTTAGTTATGCATTGTGGTGAAGAAAAGTAGGAAGGATTCTATTTCCGTTTTGTATATGTTTGCTCTATGTCTCTTATATCCCATACTAAGTAGCCTAGTTCTCTTAGTGTTTCTTTTTTCTGTATTTCTTTTGCTATTATTCCGTAATAGGTTTTCTGGCTTGGTATCTTCATGTAGGCTACATGTTGCTTTGTTTTTTCTATTTCTGTTAATGCTTTTCGCAGTGTAAGTTTTCCCCATCTACATGCTATCGCTAAGTATGCTTTGTTTTTTGGGGCTATGGCTACTATGTCTATTTCATATTTTTTTCTCCACCAGCGGCCTATTTTCCATATCTCGAATGGAAGTTCTCCTTTTTTGGATAGTTCCACTAGGAACTCTCTAGCGAAGAATTCGAACCGAGTTGCGAAGAAATTATTTATATCATCCATTATCATCTTTGTTAGTTGTTCTGTTAATCCTAGTTCCACAAGTGACCAGTATCGGTGAAGGTATCTGAACCAGAATTCCATTGCTGGCATGGCTATGTAGTAGAGAGACCTTCTCGTGTCTGGGCCCGCATCGATGGGGATTTCTCTTATTACAACCTCCAAGCTGAAGATTAGGTCATCCATATATTGTGGTAGCTGGGTCTCTTTTATCCTCGTATATGCCGCTATATCCGATAGCTTTCTCTTCCCTATGGATATCGCTTCGATTATTGAGTAGAACACTTTACGTTCAGAGTCGCCTAGCAGTATTCTTCCCTCATTTCTGTATGGTGCGTTTTCATCTATAAATAGCTCCCTAATGATAGTATCTATAGGCGACTTTCCGAGTGAGAGATCGTCTAAAGACACATAGTATTTTGGGTAGCCGCCAAATAGGAAATATAGTTTCAGTTTATCCTCAAAGCTCCAACCGCCTATGTCATCGAGGATTTCCAGTACATAGTGGAAGCTTAGAGGCTTCACTCGGATCTTTGCTTTTACTCTGTCGTAGAGTGGTCTGGCTCTATTCTCGAAGATATCCTTCATCATACCGATTATTGATCCCACAAAGATCAGAAGTATGGGTCTATCGGAATGCAGATCAATAAACTTCTGAAGCTCCCCGAAGACCTCAGGGGCGATG
>JAHKKZ010000243.1 GCA_029856685.1 Candidatus Njordarchaeota archaeon | reverse complement strand
TCCTCTTTTAAGTCCACGTGAGAATTTTCTTATCAGAAAGAGAGCATCACGAAAACATTTGATGAAATCCCTCTCCTTTAGGAGTGCGGCCAGTCTTGGTCTTAATCCTATTTTTGTGCTCCATGGACGTATGTAAACATAATCAAAAGCCTCATCACTTACATCAATTTTCTTTAGATTCCCAGAGAGCCATTCAATTCTGTCAACATATTGCTCCATTTTTAGGCCTCTTAGTCCATCCTGAAGCTTATTTTCCTCAGGTGTTGTCTTTGAGATTACAATAATATCGGCTCTTCCTCGGGTTCTATTTAATACCCAAACAAGATCAGAAAGCTTGGGGGAAATCATAAAAATTTTTGAGTCTGGTCTTACCCCCCACATTTCAAGAGCTTGTATTGATGCTAAATCCGATTCGTAAGCAAAGCCTCTTATAAAGACTTTTAATGCTCTTAGATTTGGTCTCCGATAGAGACTCTGAGTTATATCCGCGACGGGTCCTGAGGGTTTCTCGCCAGATGCGACAAGACTTTTACCTATAGCGACGATATCGCCATATTTTGTTGCTATAACAATAGTGTCCCCTGGGCGAATACCATCTTCTATCTCTATAACTCCAGGATGGTATAACCGTGGTGCTCCCATCATGATATCTTCTGCTGCTTGTACTTTAACAATAATTCTTCTCTTGTTAGCCACATCCAGATGGAAGGGTCCCTCGATAGGTATCAGAATGACGTCCCTAAAGAGCTTGCTAGGAGTTGCTAATAGACCTGCTCTTTTTAATTCATCAATAACATAGCGGATATTGCTTCTAAGCGTGTTCACGCATACTACAATATTTCGAGGTGGCCGACGAAGAGTTTCTATGAGTGTGAGTGCTCTGCTATACGAATACCAAAAAGCTAGTCTCGCCACTATGGCAGGAGAATAGCTGTATTTTTTCGAAGTTATGTTGATTATCCTATTCATGTAGAGAGGCCTTCTATTTGTAGAGCTTGACATCAATCCCACCTAAACCTAATGGTGCGAATTTAGAAGTTGCTGAGATAATTGTCTGTCTTTTCTCTAGCGGAAAATAGTATTAAATTGAGCTTATATTATAGTCTGTCGCGTATATTTGCTGGAATTGTTCTGGTAGCTAGAACTTCCATGATAATCTCAACAAAGATGCGGTGCTAAGACTACAAAATGTGGGTTTCATCGGCAATATCGCTTAATCCTGCGGGTATTGACATAGGCGTGAGTAGGATTGTCTTAATATCCAACTTCTTTATCTCCTTAAATACTGGAACAAGACTTTCTCGGCGTGTACATATAACTATACAATCAGCTTTCTTCTCGTAGGCGAATTCCATGGCGTCCAGAGCTATACTTATCTCGTTGGGTCCTATCGCGACCTTAATATCTATGCCCTTCTTAGATAATTCACTGCTCATCGTACCTATTAATGCCAAATCTTTCTCCTCGGCGTATAATGATGCATAGACGATCCGCCCATAATTCTGTGCGTATTCATATGCTTTAAGTATTGTTTGAAAATCTCTAGCACTATTCGCATCAATAAATAGAGCTACACGACTATTCTGCGTTTTTTGATCAAGTTTGTCAATACTAATGCTCAAATTTATCACCTAACAGCGAACAGGGACACTTAATTTATGCTCAAATAACACTTCTCAATTCAGTTAGATTAGAATAATATTCTTAACTCTAACAATTAACTCTCTAAGTTCATATAAAATGAAAAACTCAAACAAATATCTCTGATTTAGACAAGTTTTCGTCCAAATAAAATAAATGCCGAAAACACATAGCTTTCTAACAGAGGTCTTATCGCTGTAGGAATAGATTGGAGTTCTCTATAAAAATGATCTACTATCTTCACATCGCTGAACTTTCTTTCTAGGCTTTCTAGCAGTCTTTGAATCTGGTTGAAGGTAGGGACGTAGCATATGAGAACGCCTCCTGGCTTTAGAGCTCTATAAGCATGATCGACAACAAGCCATGGCTCGGGAATATCCACAAATACGGCGTCTACATCGCTTTCGTCAATACCCTCCTTGATAACATCTCGAACCTTTATTATGTATGTTGGGGGAACACCTAGATTTTTCAGATTTTCCTTAGCTATGCTAGCGCGTTTACTGTCTACCTCATATGAATATACACGTCCATTCGGTGCGACCAAATGACTAAGGAATGCTGTAAAACCACCACTTCCAGTTCCAATCTCAACGACAATCTTTCCAGGGCCTATATCAGCAAAACTGACAATTAGACCCCAATCTCTCGGCCGTACGATCTGCGTTGCGTACTTAAAAATTTTTGAGTGCTCTATCTTCTCATAAAGAAGCGGCCGGAAAATGATAAGTTTCTTACCTAGATGGGTCTCAATGGTGCTTCCTGGTTCTTTCCCTATTATACTGCTTGGTTCTATGTAACCCCACTGTGTGTGTATTCTCTTATTTGGGACAAGCTTCACAACTAGTTTCTTTCTCTTTTTTGGCTCAAATATCATCACAAATTCTCCTTCGGAGAATGTTTCCAATATTCATCACCCAAATAACCGT
>JAHKKZ010000242.1 GCA_029856685.1 Candidatus Njordarchaeota archaeon | reverse complement strand
TGTATGTTGGGGGGAGGGTCACTGCATGGAGATTCGTCAAGGGAAAAGCTAAGATCTTTCTCAGAGGAAGGACTAGATGCTGATTTCTCCTCTGAGGAACTCTTCGTGTTTCCCATTCTTAAACTTAACTCCGATAGCCCTGTTGCCCTCGACGAGGAGTAGGGCTTTGCCCTCCAATATCTTTTTGCCTACAACATATATTGTGCGGTCCTCAGCGTCAACGGCGACACTGTATCTAAGCTCGTATGTCTCGCCTCTGCCATCAAGAATGCTGCTTCCCTTCTTGAGGACGATCAGGTATGCCTCTTCACCGTCCACAACGCGGCTACTCTCAGTGCTGAGGGCTTCGTTCAGCTCCTCAACTCTGATCCTGATCTTTGGGGGGGTCACCGCTGTTTGCATCAGCGTCTCAATGGTTTCGCTTATACTGTGTGCACCAAACATCCTCTTAAACATTTTAAGTTTCTCATACACATCTTTGCGTATTTTGATTGGCTTATACACATGCTTAGATTCTCCCGACACATATGCCACCTGGTAACCAACAGGAGTGGTGAGAGTCCAAGAAAAATTAAAGGGCTTTTAACATGTTTTTATATAGATGCCCAACTACTCAGCTATGCCCAACTTGAGGGTTGGGGTGCCCCAGATATGGATTTGGGGGTTGTAGGAAGCCTGTTGGTTGGCGTAGCTATGAGCCCTGGTATTCTTATCTTTGGATGGCTGGTATATTTGGTGTCTCAATATTGCTGGAGCGGGATGAGCAAATTCGTAAGTATGGTTCTATTTCCGGGGATGCTGATACACATAGCCTCTCACTACTTATTTGCCCGCTTGTTGGGGGTGAGACCATATATAACTCTAAGAATATCGGATGAGGCGACAAGGATGGGGATCCTATTGTCCTCGGATGCGTACAGACTTGAGGTATGGAGAATACTTGTGGTATCTATGGCACCGCTACTTGTCTCCTTACCAATAATTATTTGCTTGGGAGAGTTGCTAATTCTCGCATTAGGTGTGGACAGGATGCTTGCGATAGTTATAGCGTGGCTCATGGTGAGCATAGCGATATGCGGTATGCCATCAATAGCTGATCTTAGCTTCGTGGCTAATCACTATTTAGTGAAGAACCCAGACATAGCACTCGCTATGATCTTCGGGTTAGTTGTGTTCATACTTGGCTATATGGCGTACGACCCAGCGACAGCGCTCTGTGGGGTATTACTATACATGGTGCTTATACATATCGCAGCGTGGCTGGGGGGAAGAGTGAGAAGGGAAATAGTAGTAGAGTGAATCAGAGCAGTTTTCTTGCGAGTTCCCAGAATGGCTTAAACTTTCTCTCGATTTTAACGGTGTTCTCGCCGATGGGCACCCTTTCAACTATCCTATCCTCAAGGATGATTGTTGGGAAACCAAGCTTCTGAGGCTCGGGGCACAGGACGATGACATATCTTCTTCTCAATAGCTTAGTAATCCATCTCCAAGGAGATGGAAGAGAGACAACAAGCTGATGTGTTCCGATGGTCGCAGCTATTCTCAGGGCTGTTCTCTGAAGATGGATTGGTAGTCCGGTAAAATCCACATACGCTCTCTTAGGTATGGTCTCCTCCCTCCCGGTTAGAATCCTCCATCTGAACAATTCTTCAACTTCCGGCACCAGAGGGGGCATCTCCACCTCCTCGTCCCTCATAATACCGCTGACATATGCTTTTATTGAGGACAGCACTTGGTGCTGGGGCTTCCTTAGCTCCTCAGAGATTATGAGGGCTAAGTTGTGTAGTTTTGTCTCACTTTTAGGCAGTGGGAATCCATCAAGCTCCACGAATCCCTCTGGCATATCTATGCCAACAAAATCTACCCAAAGCACTCTATCCATCACCAAGTATAATGTGGCTGATATGCTACTCGTTGCGATCGGCTTCATCACATCGATTCTTATGATCTCGCTGTGCTCTCCTAGCCCTATGGGTATCCCCTCTACTTTTCTCTGAGCAATATCCGCTAGGGCTTCCCATGAGTATTTCGCCCATATGGGCTTCCTTGAAAACGATATTCCTATATGTCTAAGTGCTCTCAGAAGTTCTTTTGGTGCATGTACCTCTATAAGCGCCCTCACATATTTTGGCTCCCTAAGCGGAACCACCCTTATGCGGATCTCAGCACCGAATCTCCTTGAAGCATTCAGGTATATTCTCCTAAGTGGGTCGCGGAGAGACCTAGGATCCACATACATCAGCTTCTCCGCTTCCTCCTTATCAGCCAAGTGCCGACACCCAACCCTATAATCATTGCAGCAATGAACATCGTAATGCTAGTACTACTTGGACTTTTCTTCTTTACGGTTATATGCAGTATTATAGATGCATGGTTCCCAGCAACATCATATGCGCCGATTACAAAATAGTAGTCTCCAAGGGGAAGATCAAGTTCTATACTCTCATCAATAGTAGTGGTTATTCCTCGAAAACTGATAGTAATATTAGCAATACCACTTAGCCGATCCGTTACATTTAGTCTTAGATGAACCCTAGTCCTATTGCCCTCGATCAATATTATACTGTTGTTTG
>JAHKKZ010000241.1 GCA_029856685.1 Candidatus Njordarchaeota archaeon | reverse complement strand
TAGATTCAAACCCATGGGAAACTCAGATTCTGAGCGTATTTTCTGCTATCTACTAGACAGAATCTATGAGAGGGGGATCCGAAGCTGGAGTAGAGAGGATTTCAATTGGTTACACGGACTTCTAAGGGAGATAAATATGTATGGCACACTAAATATTATGATGTCTGACGGTGAACACCTCTTCTGCTACACGGATGTTAATGGATATAATACTCTCTGCTACATACGAAGAGAACCCCCATATCCCAGGATCAAGCTAAGAGATCTCGACTGGGAAATAGATCTTAACCTCGAGAAGAGCCATGATCAGAGAGGATATATCGTAGCGACATACCCACTTACAAATGAACAATGGACATCTCTCAGTCCTGGGGAGCTTATAGTATTTAAGGATGGAGAGATAATCTATGGAAGCCACGGGGAGGAAGCATTCAAGCCAGCGCAGATAGACATCGACATACTGAGAATAATAAGACGATCACCACATAGAGTTCCACTAAGACAAATAGTAAACAGGCTAAAAACACGATACACTGAACAAAGAATAAAACATCACATAAAGCTTCTTCTATGCTACGGATACATTAGGCAGGACAGACGAGACAGAGTACCATGGCACAACCTCCAAGCAACATTCTATACGCATCCACGCAAAAGAAAAGAAATAGACATACTCATCATATAGCGAAACACGGCCTCACAACAATATCCTACTATCCACAATCCCTATGTCGAGGATAGGAATATATTAGTTTCCCACAAATTTTAATTGATTATTTTCTAAGGTTGTTGTTTTTATTATATAATTAATTGGAGAAAATGATGTTTTTGAGAAAGGAGAAGAGAGAGAAGAATAGGCAATCGGTTGAAATAAAGGTTCACTACAAATCTAGAAAAAAGAAAGTAAAAAGCGAGTTAAAACATACGTACCATACGACGCGGAAGAGACTACCAACGGCACTTTTTGGTCTTTCGCCAACACTTCTTATCTTGTCTGTTGTTGGGGTTTTCTGGATCTTGGATAATGCGACTATTGAGCCTTCATTGGATATACTAAGCCTTCTAATAGTTGCGGCTAGTTTTTCGTTCCCATTGATGATAAATGTGCTAATGGACAGAAAAATTGAGAGAAAAGATATTGTCGTCAGTTTGATTGTTAGTGCTTTGGGTTTAGCGATATTATCTAGCTCTCTGGGGCTCACTCTCGGCAAAAATAGTCTATTCGCTGGTATGATGTTGGGGGGAATAACCTTGCTTGGCTTTATTATGCTTATTCTCTCAGTTTTTGCGCTTGGAGCTTATATGGCTTATAAGAGGCGGAGGATATGAGCACATTGGATCTAGATGAGGAGAATTTTAGGGCGAAAATGGCGAAGGACCTAGTAATAGCATGCTTAATAATAGGCATACCATCGCTTATAGCATACCTTTACACGAAGATGCTGATCTTAGCGATACCAATAATCCTAACTCTGCCGATGGCCCCCCTTGGTTTAGTATTCTACATTATCGAAAAAAATGAGGATTGTTAATAGCGTATATACTCCAATTTTTTATTATTTCTTGATAACGTCTGTGTTTAAATGCAATAGGTATTTATCTTCTCATTTAAAAATAAAAAAGCAGAAAACCGAATTTTAACACTCTCTTGGAATTATTTTTGTTGTAGATCTTAGCTTATTTGGTTGGTTTGTGATTAGGATATTAACCATAGCAGTAGTGCGATTCAGAGCACTAAGCTGGTTTTTAATGTTATCGAAAGCTTTTGGAAAGAGATTTTTTAATGATATAAGAGAAATATTGGCCATATTTTTGTTGGATTAAAAATAGTGTTATTGATATTTTTATGAGGCTAATTAAATACAGATTTTATGTTTTTGTTAGGGGTGTTAGAATGAGGAAATTGGTCATAATATCCACTGTCGGGGCCTCTCTAATAACTAACTACGCAAAATATGTAAAAGCAGATCCCTGGAGATTTTTAGACAGTATAGATATGATGTCGCAGGAGGAGATAGAGGAACTCAAAGTGGAAATTTTAAACTACTTAAGGTCGCTTGGAGAGAATTTTCTGAAGGCATCGGCGGAGCTAAATAGCATAATAGGGATTCTTCAGATGGCTGATCTATCCAGATTTGATGAGATAGAACTTATGTTTATAATCTCTGATACGAAACAGGGGTGCCTAATAGCCGAGGTTCTAACAGAATTCTTCATGAAGCAACTCAATGAGTTTAATGGCAAAAAGTTGAAGGTCTACTATGATGTTGTAAGCGGACTAAGCTATGTTGATGCTGAACATGCGACACGTGGGCTCCCAACGCTCGCTGCGAAGATAGCCATGTGGATAAAAAATAAGAGAGCGATGGGGCATGAGGTCATAGTTAATGTTACTGGGGGATTCAAGGCTGAATCGATATATGCAGCGCTAATAAGCCTGATTGCGGAAACACCAACATATTATATGCATGAGAAATTCAAAAAAGCAATACGATTGCCACCAATCGCAAGCGAGATAGTCAGCAAAGAAGAACGCGAAATAATCTTGGAAATAATCAAAAAATTCTACGACGACCTTA
>JAHKKZ010000240.1 GCA_029856685.1 Candidatus Njordarchaeota archaeon | reverse complement strand
CATAAAAGCTACTCTTCCTAAGAGTATACTATATTATTCTTATAGTAAATGCTTTATAAAATATTCGAAGTAGTATTTGTTAGATTTCAATAAACCTCAGATCGAGTGAATTATTGAAGGAATTCAATCCCCTATGTTCTTCTGCAGAGTTTTTATAGGGATAGGACCACAATTCCTAGCAGCGTTGCCAAGATATAGGATAGTATTATGTCTCGAATAAATGTTTTTACAGCTACTACCGATAAGCCTTTTATCGTTGTGGTGCTACCTTTACCAAGCACACGTAGCTTTACTATGATTAATTTCCCTGCTGTCTCAGCTTCTGTCAGCCTTTTTACTGCTTCTCGAACTACCTCAATTGTATATTTCTTCACCAAATCTCTTTTTTTCTCGCCAAGTATAACATATAGAATATTTGGAGCTAAAGCGCATACTGTATGTGTATCCGTGGAAAGAAGCTCAACGGTCTCGGCCCCAAATTCTCTCTTTATGGCTTCCTTCATATCTAGATAGAACCGAGGGTTCAGATTATTGGAATCATAGATGACAAATACATGTAATTTTTCTCCGATTTTTATCGCTATAGCAATTATACCTAGGTTGCCTAAGCCGTCTTCGAGTGTGAGGCCATCGCATTTATTATGAGCAAAGCCAATCATAAATTGTTTTAGTTTGCAATCCTTAGTCGCTATGGTTCTTACCAATCTACATATAGTATGATATTCTTTATCATCAATACCTATTATTAGACCTTCCTGAGGATCTGTAAGAGAATTGTGGGCATCTACCAGAAATATATCTTTGCCGACCACACGGCCAAGTTCCAACGTAAAATAACCCAGCGATGCATCTAAATCATCGGAGTTCTCTGGAGCATTAGATGCTATTAGATATTCCTGATCATTAGATGCTAATCTTATTATATGCACATTCTCATCACGATACTCCTCTGGCTCGCATATTTCCTCGGACCATTTTTCCCTAGTTAATAAATCTCTAAGCTCCTTCTCGATGAAATTGATAATCTTTCTTTGCTCTTTTAGTGAGGGCAAATTAGCATCATGAGATGCCGCTCCCTTGAGAAAAACTACTGGTATTCCAAGTCTGCTTTCTATCTCCATAAAGAGATTAGCTGGGAAATCTGATGAGCCAGAATTCAGTAAGGGGCCAGGATGTATCTGCGCACCCACAATGGCAAATAGAGGCTTTTTATCTCTTTTCGACCTAAAGACTGTAATTGCTATGGGTATCTCACGCTCAGTACTGACTTTCTCAAGCATACAGTCAAAGCTTTCACGTTTTCGGTCCAGTTTAAGCAAAAGAAAAGCTCTCATAAATCTTACTATGTTTATTTTGCCGAATAGAGGCCGAATCCACATGTAGGAGTATATTATTGCCAAAACGATTGCTATAATAAGGAGGCTTACCAGTAGTGGCTTGACTAGAAATCTGAAAGCATTAATCAACGAGTGGGATAATCCTAGTTCTCTACTAATACCATGGATAAACGCCAGGTTTAGCACGGCAACATTTATGAATGTGAAGATAGCGGATTTCCACTCATCCCAATCGATCATCCCTATCAAAACATGTAGTTCTAGTATAGCGAATAGATTGAGAACTACGAGTGCCAGCAGAACGCTTAATTTGGCAAGAATGGACGACAACAATAAGAATATCATCATGATATTTATGACCGCTAAGGTCCTCTTAAGGTTCAGAGCCCTCTTCTCATATGACACTCCGAGAAGAAGCAAAGGCATCCCAACGGCAGATGTTGTTAGCAGTAGTATGTCTATGGACCCAACGTGAACGCCATAACCAAAGTATAAGATAGCGAAATATATAGAAAGTTGAGCTAATAGTAAAAGCATAAGAAATTCTGTGTTGGGTAGGCGGAATATTAGCCTATACACACGTCTAAGCTCCCTCATCTCTTCTCCACGCAATCAAAACACCCCAAATATTTTTGCGGAACCGAAGTATTTTAGATGGAGATTCCATAGAGGTCTATAAAAAATATTGGTGATATGCTTAGAAGCTATATCATTCCCAAGTTAGTAGTACTCATAGTCGTAATCTTCGTCCTCATACCCCCCGTACCCATATTCTACGGTATAAAAAACAATAGCAGGCCGTTCCTCATGAACATAACGCATGTACTTCCTTCGATAAATAATGACGAATATTATGCCTCCGATTATACCTCCGATATGGGCGAAGTGGGATATTGTTGGGAATATACCAACAACCGCAAAGAGTGTAAAAAGCACTATCAGAAGCAGTATCATTTCCCATGCGGGCAGAACGACGAATGCAAGAAACACAAACATTGCCAGTTTTCTGCGTGGGTATAGGATTGCGTACGCACCCAGAATCCCAAATATTGCTCCCGAAGCCCCGACAGCTGGAATATCCTTATAGGGGCACAAGAAAACATGCATAAGGGCGCCTAGAAGCCCAGAAAAAAGGTATAGTATTAAGAAGGCTTTGCGACCAAATACGCGTTCACATTCCGGACCAAAAATATATAGAGCGTACATGTTGAAGAATATATGTAGAAAGTCTGCATGCATGAACATGT
>JAHKKZ010000024.1 GCA_029856685.1 Candidatus Njordarchaeota archaeon | reverse complement strand
TCAGTGATGTATGTGTAATACTGTCTATATTGGGCCGGGCCCTATTAACATTAATCATAAAACAAATTTAGGAAAGAAGCCAAGCGAGATATTAACAAGATTCGTAGGGAGGTCGATTGAAGCGGTAAGGGAAATAGTCGTAAAAACCATTTTAAACAAACATAAGAAAAGAGATTCATGGTTCCTAGATGATTATTCTTTAAACCCCTATCAACTTTGCGAATTCGGTTGTATCTATTGTTATATTCGTGGTAGCAAATATGGGGAAAACATGAGACGGGGCTTAGCTGCGAAGATAAATGCCCCAGACTTGCTTAAGAAAGAGTTGCTCAGGAGGTCCGGAAGGAAGGAGTATGGCTTTATCGCTCTGAGCTCGGCGACAGAGCCCTGGATGTATGTTGAGGAGAAATATGAGTTAACGAGAAAGTGTTTGCAGGTCATTGCGAGGTTTAGATTTCCCGTCCATTGCCTAACCAAATCGCCTCTGATTTTGAGGGATCTGGATTTGCTGGAAGAAATTGATAAAAATGCTGTTTTGCCACAAGATTTGAGTAGGCTGGGGCGTGGTGTGCTGATAACCTTTTCGCTGTCAACGATAGATGAGAAGGTCGCGGAATTATTTGAGCCAAATGCCCCAAAGCCAAAGGAGAGGCTGGAGACCCTACAGAAAGTCAAGGAATCAGGTTTTTATACTGGCATAGCTTATATCCCAGTTCTACCTTTTATCTCTGACTCCGATGAACAGCTGGAGGAAATGATTAGGGCTGCGAGGGAATTCCAGGCGGACTATGTTTTTGTTGGAGCATTAACTCTGTATGGTATTGGAAAAAAGCTTTATTACAGAGTCATAGAGAAGCACTTCCCAGGGTTGCTACCAAGGTATAAACAGCTCTTCAAGATCTTTAACCAGCCAAGCAGAGCTTACTGGCTAAGACTCGAGAAAAAAGCAAGGAAGCTTTGCGAGAAATATGGAGTAAAGTATAGAATAATGTGATTAGAATGGACAAGGAAGAGATAAAGAAGCTAGCAAGTTTGCTTTACGAATTTATGAGGGAAAACAAGCTGAGCGAATTTGAGGATGTACTTCTAGATAGCCTAGAGAAGGAAAGAACGGATAAGCTTGGGATAGTTAGGACACCTACTCTAAACTCTATAGGTAGGGAACTTGGAAAGCTTATTGTTGGTGAGAACTGGAAGTTTGAGCGCCTACTAAGACTCTGGAAGATGTCTTTTGAATCTGCTGGTGGGAGAGAGATAAGGTACATCATCATTAATGCTTTGGGCGTGATCCCAAGGATAGACTATGATAGTACTTAAACGTATAATATTTTGTTTTGGGGATTGGTTTGTGTGTTGTTAGGGCTTGTAGGGGAGTTTCTAGAAGAGTTTTTCTTTTTCCCCAAGAGGTTGTTAAGAGTAAGAGTATCGTTATTAAGATTAACATGGTTTCGCCTACGAATATTCTTAGTATGACTCCTCCTGACGCCGTTGAGTTTTTGCTTAGAATTCTTCGTGAAGATTACGGGTACAGCGGTGAGATTATTATTGCTGAGGGAAGCGCTGGCGATACTTGGCTTGGATTTAGGCGTGGTGGTTTTGATAGTATTGCTGGGAAGTTTGATGCTGAGCTTTTCGACCTGCATGAGGATGATTTCTATAGTGTTGAGGTCTTTAACCACAGACTGGAGACATTTGAGATACCTGTATCTAAGCTTCTCGTAGATTCGGATGCTCTAATATCTATCTGCAGAGCAAAAACACATGATACCGTGGTTGTGACGCTTTCCATAAAAAATGTTGCCGTTGGTGGGATTGTGGGTGTTGGTAATAGATCAAGAATACATCAAGGTTATAGAGCAATTAATCTGAACATAGCTATTCTCGGCGCAATAATGTTCCCAGATTACGCAGTTGTTGATGGACGAGTAGGTATGCAGGGAGATGGTCCTGTTTGGGGATATGAGAAGGAATGGGGGTATGTGTTTTCTTCCAACAATGCTTTGTGTTTAGATGCTATTGTCGCGGAGTCCATGGGTTTCAACCCAATCAATATTGGATATCTATATTACTTGTCGCGTCTGGGATTCGGAGACATAAAACATGTCAGGCTAAGCGGAGCTGATATTGGAGACATAAAAACAAGCTTCAAACCACATAGAACCTATAGAAAGCAATTAAACTGGAGACTTGACCCAGAAACTGAGGAAAAAATACTTAGACAAATAGAGAAAATAGTATCGCGATTCCCAAGAGCCAAAAAAGCAAAACATAGGCACAGCAAAATAGAGCCGCCAGAAATATAAGCTGAGTACTAAGGAGATACTCATGGCCTATGTGGGCATATAGAAAGGAAGTTCAACTTCTTATACTCTCAGGTGTACTTGTAGTATTCTTCGAAGAGCACTCGCAGAAAATCTTCTCGATTGAACATCAGGCTTATGTGATTCGATCAGCTATCTCGAGGGGAAATGCGAGATGCGTCGCAAAACTAGTTTTGCGACGCATAATAACTAAATATAATCGTACTTTATATTTAATATGCTATATACCCTAGACGTTAATTCATCGTGCTATTAGGGTTCTGTCTGATATTTTATCCATAAGTCTAGGGACTTCCCCAATATTTTTTCTGGCTCCATATTATGTTCTTTGAGATGTCAAGCTATGCCTCTGGATCCTAAACATCATTATTAAAAAGGTAGTTTATACTTCTACTATCACTCCTCGGGTGTCTTTAATGAGGAAATATATCGCTACGGGGATAATAATTATATTAGCCATAGCAATAATATTATTTGTAACCCCCCTAAAAACTATACGCATAGAAATAAGAGACCCTCTCGATGATGGAACAGTTTATGTTTTGCAGGAATATCTACCAGACGCCATTGGGTATGCCAACGGCGGTCTACCTGGTGCCCTTATTGGGAATGCGGTAGGAGGGGACCACGTAGTGGTCAGTCGAGGGCTTTATAGATTCTCATTGAAAGGCTGGAAGAATCAGGACATAACATTGCATTTGTATTGTTTAATGAAGAATGCGACACCAGAGAAACTTGTGATCTATGTGGTCAATGATTTCGGTGAATTGCCTAGTGAACAGATAGGTGACCCACACGATGTTTCCGATATTTGGTATCTGAATGTGACAGGGTATAGAGTTGGAACCGTCACACCCGAAGTAGGTAGATGGTTTGTAGTGAATATTCCGGGCTCCATAGTGTTCCAATACTTAACCGAGGATAAATATATCTCATTCATGGTTGTCCTATCCAACGAGAATTCCCTATACTCCCACTTTGGTATAGCGACATATGAGTACGCCGAGGAAGCTAATATCGCCAAACCCTACATCACGTGGAAAACTCCAATCCTTCCTTAACAAATCTCCGCAAGCCATAAAGTAAGTCTTACTATTCTCATTTATTTTGGCTCATATGCTATCTAGCTATTGAGCGACAGCTAGGAGATGAAGTGAGGTTGTTTTTCAGCAAGTCCAAGCAAATATTAGTGACTGGTGATAGATCTTCTATAGATAATGTATAGGGATGTAGCCATGAGCACATTTGATTTCTCTTCTCCATCTATCACTTCTTGTCTGCGCTCTTCCACAAACATCTCAGCGAACCAAAAGACCGGCCATAAAACAATGAGAACGAATAATAAATAACTTTAGTTTTATTTAGCTCATAATCACTGCTTTCTTGGAAAAGTTCATAAAATAAAGTATGCGAAAGAGAAAATTTATAGTGTGATGTCCAAACATATTTTTCATTCCAAAGCAGAGTAGCAATTATAAAGGGGGGAGTTAATCCTCTCTAATCAGAATATACTTGAGGTTATTCGCTTTCCCGAACTCTATCAAATTATGATCTTTTGTATATAGTAGACATTTGAGCTCATACCATTTGTATGCGATAATAGCATCAATTATTTCTGGCCATTGGGTTCCTTTGGGCCCCTCTCTTATGAATAAATCTTTATGGCTATCTATTAACTTTAATGCATTAATGTAATCTATTGGTCTAGTTTTAATGTAATTCAGCTTTATTCCCTTAATTTCGTATATTCGGGATTTAATGAACTCAGAGATCTCTACAATCTTGGAGAATCCTCTCTGAAAGTATCTTCCGCCCTCTGAAAATGACTTATAAACTATCCTAATTAGCTCCAAAATCTGAATATCAAGTACACTAACTCTTTTTCCTGCTAGCTCTCTGATGATAAACCTATGATATTTGGAGTCCCTAAACACAATGGCCCATAGTCCAATCGTATCTATTAAAATTATGCTCATACTTCAAACCATGCCAAATGCTTCTCTGAGAGAGCCTTATCCTCATCGATCTTTCCTTTTTTGGGCCACTTCGTTTTAATAGGTTCAAGGATTATCATACCATTTTTTATGAATACACGGAGAATAGTATTCTTCTTTAAGTTTAGCTTCTTGACAATAGATGATGGTAACTTTAATCTTCCATGATCATCATATATTTTTATAACATTATTCAATATTATCACCAATTAAAATTTTTACACATTAATTATTTATAAATTTCCAGCTTAAAAATCGTCGTGCCCGCTGAGGGGCAATCTAATTAGAATTAAAGACAATCCACAGAAAGGAGGTATATGAGGAGCAAAAACGCATTAGAGATCCTGGGAAGCCATATATGGGTATAATTAAGTAGCATCTTTTGAAAAAAGAAAATGTTTCAGATCCATATCTTTTATCTTTTCTGCTATCACAAATAACAGCTTTTGATATAAGACACGCAAACACGATATTGTTCTATTTGACTTTTTATCACCTATTTAATGGGGGATGAAAAATCTTTTGTTGATGAGAGCGATAAAGGTTCGCAGAATCGGGGAGGTTATAGCGGCATCTTCTTCGTGAGGTTCATGTCTAGAAATTAAAATGCAGGGTAGGATTAATAGATCTGTTGTCGCAATAAGCAAATTATTTATAATATTACAAATACTTTTGTAATATTTGAAGAGATATGTGGTTTTAAGGGGGTAGCTATGGGTAAGAACCTGAAGAAATTTAAGTGTATGAATTGTGGGAAAACGTTTGAGATGCCTATAACGGCAGAGGATCCGATGAGATGTCCATATTGTGGTGTTGGTCCAGGAGCTCTTGTACGAGTGTCTGATGATTATAAAGATACCAGTGCTCCAGTGCCACAGATACCTAATCAACAACAAACAATTTTACCTCCAACATCACCAGCTCCGATGGGTATGAAGAGATTTCTGTGCTATAACTGCAACAAGATTATTGAGGTGCCATATGGTGTTCCGAAACCTCTTCAGTGTCCATACTGCGGTGCGCCACATTATATGATTCATAGAATTGGCCCTAGAGGAGGAGGTTGGGGAGGGAGACGCGGTTTTGGCAGGGGTCGGTGGAGATATGTTTGGTAGGTGAGTGTGATGGGTTTTGTTTTCTCTTTTGATTTTTCTTTTTGCTTTTTGATAGGTGTTATTGGACTATTTGTGGCACTCATACTACTTATAATATATCTTACGAGGAGATTGCTAGATATTCTTACTGAGGGGGAGTGGACACTTTCAGAGTATCAGCAAAGCCCCCAACATACTAGATTTAGACAGCAGACACTTTATACTCGTACTATGGGTCGTTTCTTGATTTTTAGGAGGCTAGGTTATGGTTATCGGCGCGGAAGGTTCCGAAGGAGAGGGCGAAGACGGGGATGGTGAGGATTATTAAGTGGTAGATATGGGGCAGACGAAATATGTCTTTGGTCCAGTGCCATCAAGAAGGCTAGGAATGTCGCTAGGCATAAACAACGTTCCATATAAGACATGTACTTACTCATGTGTGTATTGTCAGCTTGGGAGAACAACGAATTTGATTGTTGAGAGAAAACCCTATAGTGTCCCAGAAAGAGTCGTAGATGAGATAGGAAGTATAGTTGATACTCAGGCAAGAATAGATTACATAACCTTTGTTCCAGATGGTGAACCAACACTCGATAAGAACCTAGGGCTTACTGCTGCGATGATTAGGGATAGGATGGATTTGCCCCTCGCTTTATTAACAAACGGATCGCTGATCTGGATGGGAGATGTGTGTGAGGAGCTAAAACTATTCGATGTTGTCTCTCTAAAGATCGATGGACTTAATGGCATGTGGAGAAGAATAAATAGGCCTCATCCAAAGCTAAGCATAGACCTGATAGTAGATGCTATGGTGGACTTCTCAAAGACATATCCGGGAAAAATACTAACAGAGACCATGCTTATACATAATTTAAATACAACATCTAACGTTCTTAGTGAGATTATATCAATAATCGAGAGAATCGATCCATACAGAGTATATATATCGGTACCTATACGCCCACCAGCAGAGCGGTGGGTTAAGCCTCCGACAGAGGAGGAATTACTCATCGCCTATAAAATATTTGCCGATAAACTAGGAGAAAATAGGGTTGAAGTTCTAAGCACCCCAGAACCTCCAGAGTTTCACCCACCAGAAGACCCAGTTGAGTATATCCTCAGTATTGTTGCGGTACACCCCTTGAGGATGGAGTATGCTATCGATATTCTGCAGAGATATGTTGATGAGCCGCAAAAACTGATAGAAGATTTAGTCAAAGCTGGAAAAATACGCCTAGTAGAGTATCAAAACACAGTATTTCTCGTACGAAGAATACCTAGGAAGCAATAAAATGGGGGAGTTAGTAAAGCATATAGAGGCATTTGCTAATAAAAAGATAAATAGTGGTCTCATCAACCAAATGGTTCAAACTGAATTTTAAAAATAATAACTGGAAGGGAAATCATTAGGAAGAAAAACCATTGGGAGGTATAATAAACCAAATGATACTTATGGTTGGCTATACTCCGTGTAGCGCTTCTTCCTCCCTTATGTATGGCTTCCCCAGAACGGGGATTCCTAGTCTTCTTGCTAGTTTCGATGCTACTGCAAGTACTGGTATCGTCGCTGCATATGGAATCATCTTCGCTAGGTTTATGTCTATTCCTAGGAATACCTGAAATGCGTACAATGCCCCGAAGAAATATGATATAAATAATGCGAATAGTGGGTTCCATAGGGAGACTATTACTAAGGCTAGTGCTACCCATCCCTTGCCTACGGTGAGTAGGTCTGTCCAGGATCTCATGTCTATCAGGGATATATATGCGCCTCCGAGCCCTGCGAATGCTCCGCTTAGAACTGTGCATATTAGCCTTATTTTCTCCACATTAACTCCCGATGCCTCAGCTACTATTGGGTTCTCCCCAACAGCTCTTATTTCAATTCCTATCCTTGTGTGGAATACTATGAACCACATAACTATTGATAGTATGTACGCCAAATATACAACCACATTCTGGCAGAAAATCGCTGAGATTATCGGTACATCCTCAAATACCCTTATCTGTGGAGCATCAACATTTAGAACCCTACCAACATAGCTATGAGCTATCAGAGATGAAAGACCCATACCAACAAACGTTATCGCTAGACCCGAGATCATTTGATTTCCCCGAAGATCAACAACGACAACACCATGTATCAGACCTAACAGTCCACCAACAGCCATGGCCGACAAAAACCCAAAAAGGAGGCTCTGGGTTTCGTATGCTGCTATGAAGCCTATGGCCGCACCAAGCATCATTGTTCCTTCTATGCCCAGATTTAGTACACCAGCGCGCTCAGAGTATATTTCTCCGAGGCATGCTAGTAGGAGTGGTGTTCCCATTCTGATAGCTAATGCTACGAATAGTGTTATTACCCAGAGATCCATATACTATCACCCAGCCCTCATTCTTCTTAGACCGTGGAACTCAATACTTATTCTGTATCTCCGGAAAGTATCGGCAATTGATAGAACTAGAAGCATAACTCCAGTAAAAACATTTGTGACTCCCAACCCTCTAGCAAAAAGAACCTGTATGACATATCCAGCCAGAAAAATCAGCCCCATAAGTATCGAAGTAAATATTACTGGGATCGGATTTATGCCCGCAAGCCAAGCAACAAGTATTGCAATAAACCCAAAACCACGAGAAATCTGCTCTGGTCTCCTCAGTTGCGGCATCAGAAGCCCTCCAGCAACAGCATGCACACCTGCAAGCCCCGCCATACCACCACTAAGAAACATTGAAATCACTATTACTTTTTGCTGGGAGATCCCATATGCTCTCGCAGCATCTGGATTTGAGCCAACAGCGCGTATCTCATATCCAAGCTTCGTGTTGAACAAAAGGAAATGCGTGAATATTACCATAAGTATACCGATAATAAGTGTTGGTAAGGATATTGGCAGTGGGCCCGAGAACCTAAGTAACCATGCATTCTCTGGAAATGGTTTTGATACAGGATAGTTTGTCAGAGGATTAGCCCATGGACCCATAACCAGGTAGTAGACAAGTTGGTAGGCAACATAATTAAGCATCATAGTTGACAATACCTCATTCACATTTAGCTCCGATTTCAGAATTCCAGCTATCAATCCCCATAGACCACCAAAAACAAAACCAAGAGCAAACATTGCTGGTATCAGAACTAATGGGGGTGCGTCTGGGATAAGATATATTGCTACCCAAGTCGCCGCGATGGCACCCATCAGTAGTTGGCCCTCAGCACCTATATTCCAAACACCAGCTCGAAAAGCTATGACCAACCCAACACCACACAGTAAGAGTATGAGACCGTTATAAAAAATACTTGCCCATCCATGCAGCGTTATTAGTGGGCCCAAAAAACCCTTAACGAAGGCCATGATGGGGTTTATCCTAAAGAATAGAAGTATCAGTAAGCTAAGTATTATTGAGACTAAAATAGCCACTGCTGAGGATACTGCGTAGGAAAGCTCTTTTTCTCTCCTCCTAATCACAAATCTCAGCATTCTATTTTGCCCTCGACATAAGCCGTCCAACGATATTGATATCAGCTTCTTCCCTATCAAATATTCCTCTGACTTCGCCCTCAGACATAACTAAGATCCTATCACTAAGCCTAAATATCTCATCCAGATCCTCAGAAACCAATAGAATAGCAACACCCTTCTGCTTCATCCTTACGAGGATTTCCCACACATACTTCATGGAGCGGACATCGAGTCCGAGAGTAGGGTTAAATGCCACTATTATCCTGGGCTTCCTCTCAAGCTCCCGCGCAACTATGAGTTTCTGTATATTCCCACCAGAAAGATGTCTCACTGGTGCGTCGACACTAGGTGCTACAATCCCATACCGCCTTATGATGTTATCTGCCCAACTCCTCACATAGTCCCATCTAATAACAAAGCTATTAACAATCTCCCCACAGCCCTGAAATCCAAGCAGAAGATTCTCAGCAACACTCATCCCTGGAACAATACCATACCTTATCCTATCCTCCGGAATATATGATAGCCCATTCTTAATTCTCCACCCCGTAGGCTTATCCGTTATATCCATCAACTTGCCATTAGTATTGACATATATCCGCCCCCTAGAAGGCTTTCTGATACCCACAATAGCTTCGATAAGCTCTCTCTGACCATTCCCCGCTATCCCAGCAACCCCAAGTATCTCTCCAAAACGGAGACTAAAAGAAATACCTCGCACCGATTGAAAACCGTCATCCTCAACCCAGAGATCCTCCACCTTGAGAGCGACATCTCTAGGTATAGCTCTCTCATGAGGAACATCAACAACTATTCTCCTCCCAAACATAAGCTCCGTAAGCCTATCAGCAGTAACCTCAGAAACATCAAACGTACCAACAACCTTACCCTTCCTCATGATCGTTACCCTATCACCAATTTCAAAAACCTCACCTATCTTATGCGTAACAAACACTATAGACCCACCACTCCTCGCAAACTTCCTCATAAACTTGAACATATCAGCCTTCTCACTAGGAGAAAGAGTCGCAGTTATCTCATCAAATATCAATATTTTTGCGTGGCGAACAAGAGCTTTGAGAATCTCAACACGTTTCTGCTCAGACGCCGAGAGTCTATAGACAGGAGCATCGATATCTACCAGAACATAATAGCTCTTCGCTATATCCTCAATCCACTTCTTAGCTCGCCTAGTAGGCAGAATGATTCCAGCCTTCTTCAACCCAATAACAATATTCTCCAGAACAGTCATAGACCTAACAAGCTTAGGTGTCTGTGGAACCATATATATCCCAAGCCTAAGAGCATCCTGCGGAGACAATATCTCAACCTTTCGCCCCCAAACATAGATCTCTCCAGAATCCTTTGTATATAGTCCGATCAGGATGTTCATAAGTGTAGTCTTACCCGCTCCATTCTCACCAAGAAGAACATGGATCTCTCCAGTCCTCAACTCAAAATCAACATTATCATTAGCAATAACTCCTGGAAAGCGCTTAGTTATCCCAATCATTCTAACAGCAAGTTCCTCACTCATAATCATCCCTCAAAAAGAAAAAAGGAAGGATTAGAATTTTAATTTAGGATGCCAAATTGACGATATTACTCACAAACCAGTCAATAGTCCACAGCTCATACCTATTCATACGTACTCCTTCGGGAACCCTTAGATTACCCTCATTGTCGTAGATCGGTCCCGTGAATGGATCAAATACTACGCTATCTTCTTTCATCTCCTGCCAACGTAGCATAACTAAGTCATAGATACTAATATACTTCTTACCATCCTTCTCAACTATGGCATCCGTCATGCCGAAGGCAGCAAGCTCTGCTTCAAGCTTCTCATCAATCTCAAATGTGATGTTCTGGAGTACAGACACAAACTTTGGATTTATAGGCATACCGAAATCTGCTCCGAGCTCAACAGCACCCTCCCTAAGCATCCACCAATAATCGACGCGATCCTTCAAGTTATCCTTGTTATAGGCACCAGTATATACCTTTGAAAGTATATCCTCATAGATAACCTCCCAGCGGACTAGTTGGCCACTAACAGTTACGTTTGGACCATACTTATACATTGGGGAGTAATGACTAAATGTGTATACTGGATGCCCAGCTTCGTATTGTTCCTCACAGAACTGAACGATTGCGTAGGAATCTTCGGTAAATGCGATTACGTCGACATCATATGTTGAGACCAGCTGGCTTGCAAGGCTCCTAGCTGTATCGGGACTGTACCAAGCACCTATCTTCGTGACATATATCGTTATGTTCTTACTTAAATATTTTGCGGCTTCTAGGGCACCTAGAGCATAGGCATTTATATGTCTAACAACCTCTGGAATATAATGAGCAGCTACATAACCAATTTTTCCAGTCTGTGTTAGGGCCCCCGCCATAAGGCCGTTCAAGTAGTAGAGCTGATAGAACTCAGCGAAATAGAAACCAAGATTACTTGGCTGGCCGCCAGGGAGATAGATGTCCCAGCCAGAGCAGTGGAAGAACAGAACATTTGGGTATTGCTGAGCTAACGAGTATGAGGGCTCTAAGAACTCAAAGCTCGTAGCGAATATAACATCGTATCCCTCTTGGATATACTGGCTGACATACGTGCTGAAATCCTCGGCGGTCACACTCTCAGAATATGCTGTGGTAAGCCAATCAGAAAACTTATCAGCAACATATCTTCGACCATAATCATGAGCATATGTCCAGCCTATATCCCCTATGGGACCAACATATATCCAGGCTGCCTTAATTTTCTTTGGGGCAACGCCTCCTGGCGCGCCACCAAGCGTATAGTAAGTAGCAAGAGCACCCATAGATGCTGAAATAATGGCCACTATTACAATAGAAATAATAAAGCGAGTCTTCTCATCCATACACCAACACCTAACCATATTTCTACTATACAAAGAGAAGGTTCAAGATTATCAAGAACAAACCTGTGTAAGACAACCAATGAGAATTCTACAAGATATCCACGTAAATCAAGGCTATAGCCCCTGTTCTAATTGTTTTAAAAGAATAACGTTACCTAACGGTAAAGATCGAATGTTTTGGTAGAATTTCTTCCAAAGTGAAGAAAATATAAACACAATATATCTTTGAATAATATATATGTGAGATAGCAAAGTGAAACCGAATGGATATTGAGTCATAGACACCCAACATACTAAGTATTCTTCCTGTAAATACATCACTCGTTTTGAAAAATTTTCAAATTTACTATTTGGTAGCTACGGCTATTAGGTTGTCTTATAGTTAACTTCTTATTGACAAGAAACACCGCTTATTTAACACTGGGAAATCTGAAATTTCTCCTCTTGAGTCAAAATGTTTGTTCTTTGAGTATTCAAAACGAAAAACAGAGAGCTTTCTTATATTCGTTTTCCTTTCTTACGACCGTAGCTAAGGAGGGTTATCTAACCAATTAGGAACAACTTAGTGACACTAGAATTTTTTCTGACTGATTTTATGCATAAGTATATTTTATATTTCATTATGTGATGATACCGATTTAGAAGGGTGGGTACTGTTGGATCAGAATATGGAGGCTATTGTGGAGTGGATAATACAGCATATAGACGATATATTCAGAAAACATCCAGAACTCGCTGAGAAGTTATATGAGAAACTTAAAACCGCATTTGAAGTGAGATTGGCTACAAAGGAAGACATATTAACTGTACTGAAGGAACTTAAGGCTCTTCGAGAGGACTTCAATAGGCTGGGCGAAGAAGTCAAGGTGTTGCGGGAGGATTTTAATAGGCTGAGCATAGAGGTTAAGGCTCTTCGAGAGGACTTCAATAAAGTAAGTATAGCTTTGACTTTGAGAATGGATGCTCTGGGGGCTCATTGGGGTATTATGACTAAAAACGCATTTCGTAAATCAATGAAATATATAGTTGAGAAGTATTTTGGTGGGTCTGTTAATAGGTGGGAGTATTATGATGAGGAGGGATTTGTTTATGGTGTAAAAAGCATCATTGATGTTGATGTTCTGGTTAAAGATGACAAGCACTTACTAATTGAGATAAAATCGAGAATTGATGCCTCGGATGTGGCAGTCTTCCGGAGAAAAGCACAGCTGTATGAACGCGTAACTAAGGTGAAACCAGATCTAATAATGATATCACCCTATGTCACAGACAAAGCGCTTAAATTAGCCGATAAACTCGGAATCAAAATCATAAAAGGAATACCTGGCTACTGATAACGCTACGAATCTATTTCCTGAAGATAAAAATAGAAGTTATGTTTTAATCTCTTCTTAACAGCTTCTACTCTAGACTCCTGACTGTTAATATTTTCGTTTTCTAATATTCCTGATTCTATGTCATCTACGAGTTATAGTTATCTATCTTCTCCTCAGCAGTATTACCAATAATGTTATTATCATAATAAGTATTATAGCCGTTCCTATAATTAGTCCATATCCTGCTCTTGGAGGGCGACTGTTCGGATCCAATGGATCAGTTCCACTTCTTACTTCCTCACCATCCAAAGCGCCATCGCCATCAGTATCAGGATTCTTAGGATCCGTACCCAGTATGCATTCCTCACCATCGCTTAGTCCATCATCATCTGTATCACTATCACCTATGTCAGTTCCATAATACAGGGTTTCATCAGAATCTGGTAGTCCATCCATATCTCTATCGGCTAAACCCAACTTTGCTACAAACGCATCTATCTCTCCTGTTCTATTTGCAAGTCCGCAGACATATATGCTTGTTTCGTTCCCAATAATATTGAATATCGTTTCGTCGTACTCAGTAATATCTGTCCTCACATCATATAGCATACCATTAGGCCCAAACCTTAACACCTTCGCTCCCCTAGCACTAAGCGTCATCTCCTTTGCGTTTACACCTATTATATCAAATGCGTAGATGAGCCTACCAAGCCTATCAATGAACCCTCCGACGGGCTCTATTGTCCCATTTTCCTCTCCATGTTCCTCCCAAGTCCACAACATATTACCATCAGCATCTACACATAATACATACGTTACTGTTGGCATCACAATAGTATGTGATATTGTTTCATTCTCATATGTGAAGACAGAGTAATTTCCTGCCACAACAAAGATCTCACCAGAATAATAGATGACATCGAAGTATATCTCGGAATTTGTGGGATTTCTCAACCAAATTAGATCCCCATCTGGCGTTAATTTTGCTATGAATCCCTCCCCAGACGTTCCTAGAAACTCCATATAAGTACCACAGACATATATGTTCCCATTCTCATCGACATCCACATCAACAACAATATTGTAGTTATCAAACAGGTATTTCCACATCAACGTTCCCTCTAGAGATATCTTAGCGACAAAACCCCTCCACTCATTCAGATATGTCCCAACGACGTAAACATAGTTCTCATCAACATAGGCGTTATAGAGCATCGCTGACTCATTGAATATGGACACAGTTTTTCTGGAAATCAACTCAAGGTTTGAGGAAAACTCAAGGAATGTTATGTTAAGGCCAAACTGATTCATATAGTCGATTTCATAGACTATGATAATCAGATTGTTCCCGCGAACAATAATCGCCATTGGGTACTCCCAAACACCCCTTACGCCATACTCAAATTCTCTCAGCAAAGAACCATCCTCTCTATCAACAATACTGATAGAGGTATTAAATTCGGTGACGGTAAATTCCGTGGAATTCTGCTGATACTTAACGACTTCGCTTTTAGTGTGAACCAAAACAATATTGCCATCTGGGACAACATTCATCACTCTGAAATTCCTAGGGCCAACACTAGTAATAAGATAACCTATATCATATCCTAGGATCTCCCCCATAGTACGACTCATAGACCAGAAATGCTCGCCGCTTGATGAATACCTAGAAAACACACTATAAGAATGATTATCAACAAAGCTCGCGCCACTAAAGAATACCTCATCATCGGAGATCATTATTTGGGTAAAAACATCTGTACCGCCAAAATCCTCATATTCGACCCACATAAGCCTGATCTCCCACGGTGTTGATTGAGACCGCTGATTGATTTCAACCTGAAAAACATTGGGAGCCGCAAGAAGGAGGACTAGCAGAATAGGAATGAGAGTTCTCAAACTCATAATCTCTCACCCAAGAGATATATCAATAAAAAGCTTGTTAGATAATAAATACCGAAGAATCCCTTTAAAATATTCTCTTTACTTTCATGCACATTAATCTACACTTCTGCTAACAGATCTTCCTTTATCTTCCCCTTAACAATGTTTGACGGAATTATGATAAGAACTATGAAAAATTTTAATGTATACTAGATACTATACCAGTATCTATATCAGAGCCCCCAAAGAGAAATCCAAGTCCCACAATACATACATTTTTTCAAAATAATTGATGCAATACTCGATTCTAAGCAATTTCTCCCTACGTTTTTACTCTCTGTTCCAGAATTCTTCTTATCTTCAGGATATCCCGTTGATAATGCTTTGCTACTAATATCCATGATGCTCCCGAAAGGATCCATATAGACATCGTGATTATTATTGGTATTCTAAGTGAACCAAATATATCTGAGAGCGCTCCTACTATTGATACTCCTATAGATTTAGACAAGAGCTCCCCGATGTTTATTGCCGATAATACTGTTGCTTTGTCTTCAGGTAGATTTACATCAGATAAAACGCTATTTCTAATAGCGCCTACCGGAGAATTGAAAAACATCGCTATGAAGAATATTATGAACAACACAAATATTTGTGGGTTCGTGTAAAGTATATGGATCATCGCGAAGAAAGCATCAATAGGATCATCAGTATATATGTTGAGTTTCATAGGCACCGCGAAGAAAATCATGAATAGCACACTCTCCACTATCGAGCAGAAAGCAGCGACTAATGGGCGGTAAGTAGGATTTCTACGGTAAAGTTTATCCGTAATATGCGATAACACGAGGCCTCCAAGAGCACCAACACTCATGAAACCTAGGAACACAGATGCCGCTATTTCAGATGCATTTGCTTCTCTGATGATATAATGGACTGTCCAGGTGAATAGAACACCATTTGGTATTGTACCAAAGAATCCTTGTAAAGCCACATAGATATTACTTTTATTGCTCAGTATGAGACCTATATCTTGTGGCCTAAATCTGTATGGATAATAGTACTGATCGATCGGTGTGTCGATATCAGAGAACCCTCTTTGAGGCTCCCAGATAAGAAGGCTTAGAGGTCCACCTAAAAATATTAGTATTAAGCCACCAAAATATAGTGGAAGACGCCAACCATAATAGGTTCCTAAGAAGAGAGCGAGACCAAACCCAAGAGCCAGACCTATCCCCCCAAGCATATACCACAACATAAATACTTTCGTTCTTATGTGCCTATCAAAGAGATCGGATATTAGGCTGAAACCAAGAGGAATTATTGCGCCGAGAGCCCCACCAGAGAAAACCCAGAAAATAATCAGCAGTATTGGGTTTGGAGATACCGATGCGAGGACAATAAATATGCCCCCACCGACGAGGCTCGCTGATAGCAAAGCCTTGCGTCTCATACCCTTAGCATCGGACGCATATGACCAGAGGAGAGCAGCAAAACCGTTCATAAGAAGAAAACCGCCCATAAGAAGACCTAGGTATGTATCGCTAACACCGAGATCATACTTTATTAGGTTGTAGTTTGGGATGAGAAGGTATGAGGCCATATTCTCCAAGATATACAACATAACTATCTGCGAAAAACCAAGCCACCTCAGCCTATCAGGAACACCCAACATCTACGAACTCCTCACAAACAAAATATCCCAGGCATCAGCAAACATGCTTTGAATCCAGCCAAATACATCCACAAAAAATACCAATAAAAATACCAGAATTTATCTAGGAAAATTGGTAGAATCAACTATTTCTATGCACATAAAAGATGATACGATCCCTATGAAACAGAGTCTTATTCTGTTCCTTTCTTAATCTTATTCGTCTCTTTAATGAATTCTTCTGCACGGTAATAAAGCAGCTTCATTATGTCCCTAAATGATACTGTCCCTATAGGCATTCCACTCTTCTCATCCACCACTGGGATCTCCAATAGTTTGTTTCTAGACATCTTATGTAATGCTGTTAACAAGCCATTCCTAGGATACACATAAGTAAAGATGCATCGTGTTATCTCCCCAACTCTTCTTCTGCAGAGCTCATCTGAATTCACAGCCATCAGATCTTCCACCCTCACAATCCCCACATATCTCCCATCCTCATCAATTACTGGTAATGCTAATCTCTTCGTTTCCTTAAAAACCTCCTTCAACTTGTCTAAGGTCATGTTACTATCCACCTTCCTGATATTCGGAACAGCCACCGTCGAAACCTCTAGATGCGAAAGAAACTCAAACATGAACTCCCCCTCATGCAGGGGCGAGTGTATCTTCTTGTTGAGCTGTTTTTCATATATGGATATATCCCCAGAAACCATATAGGCTACAACAGACGCCAAGAATGCAGGGGCAAGGAGATTGTAGTCCCAAGTCATCTCAGCAATCATAATTATCGATGCTAAAGGAACCTTAGCAGCAGCTGCAAAGAAACACCCCATACCAACAATGATAAACATATGGGG
>JAHKKZ010000239.1 GCA_029856685.1 Candidatus Njordarchaeota archaeon | reverse complement strand
GGATGGGAAGAATACGAGGAAGGTCCTGTTAATGGCGATAGACTCGACTACGGCGACGACGAAGAGCATGTTCTACCCGCATAACAGGGCCAGTATAAAGTTTCATGGAATAGTGGACATCAATACTAGGGTTATCCTAGACATAGACTCCAGATGGTCCATTGAGGACATCGAATTCAACTTTTAGGCATGACTTCTTCATCACATTCGTTCTCAGCGACAAAGAATATTGGGTCGTATCCTTCTCTAGGGGGCCTTCTAGAACAACACATCATACCAGTAGCGAGCCCAAAGGGTGATACGTCGGATGATGATACACTTATGGTATTGCTGTGGTTACAGAGCGCCACCTGAGGAATCTTAGACGCGTCCGTGGTATTGTCGAGAAGATATTCTCATATTTGGTGCCACATAGTAACGTCATGGCGTCACAGCTATGCCATACGATGATTGTGGAGATTCTCATTAGGGCCATTATTTGGAATACGCTTATAATTGGCTCTATTCTTGATGCCTATGTCCGCGAATACTATGGCTTGTCTTTAACAAAGTTCCTTGGTGGTAAGGGTGTTGGCTACGAGGCCAAGCTTGAGCCCCTAGAAGTGGATGTTATTACCTCCCTCATAAGAGAAGTCTTGGCTGTCGTGTAGTTCCTAGTGAGTTTTCCAAGCAGTTAGATTGCACATGGTTTTTGTCGGAGTTTTGTGGGGTGGGTCTTCTGGGCTGGAACCAACAAATAAAAACTATAGACAGACTCTTAGTTTGGTGTGTTATCGAAGTTTTTTTAGGCGATGTGGCTGTTTAGGTTGGGGGTGTTTCTGTTGGGAATTTGTTGGTTTGCGGCATGGTGATTTTAATGGGACTTAATGTATATTGATTGAGGATGGTTTGGTGGGGGTTTATGGATTTTGAGGGTTTTGTGGATTTGTTGTTGGAGGGTAGGGATGATCTGTTTGAATTGTTGAGAGATGCTAGGGATGAGAGGGATGTTATTGTTGCTCTTGCGAGTGTTGTTGGGTGTGGGATGGAGGTTAGGTTTAGACTTAGATTCTTTGATCTTGTTGTTGATCTTCTTTGTGGTGATTTGGCGGTGGAGGTTGAGTTTAATAGGTTGCCTCATGAGGGTGTTCATCAGGTTCTTGCTTATCGTATTTTTCTTGGTTTTGATTCGGCGCTTATACATGTTCTAGATTATTGCACGGATGATTATGTTAGTTCCTTTAAAGAGCTTTTAAAAGAGCTGAATCATTTGAGTATTAGAGGGGCGATAATAGATATTGCGAGTGGTGAAATTATTGTCGTATAGGTATCCTTGTATAATTTCTTTTATTTCGGCGTCGGGTGGTGTTGGGAAAACAAAATTGGCTTTGCTTCTTACGTACTATCTTAAGAAACAGAAGGGGAGAAACGTACTTTTTGTTGATTTGGATCCCACGGCGGGGGCGTCTTTCAGTGTTTTTGATGATGATGTTTTGGAGGCTCATATATCTAATAATAGAACGTTCTCGGCGATGATAAATCATAAGGATAGGGGTCGTAATATAGATTTTTCTGATTACAAGGTGAGGGCTAGGATCCAGGATATCATAGTGGATTTTGTTATACCGGGGGATGATCTGATTGATATCATAGAGCGCTACTGGAAAAGTGGGTCGGCGGGTCCTATTTTTAGGGATACTCTTGAACAGACGGTGCCTTTTGAGAGGTATCACTTTATTATTATTGATACAGCCCCATTTTTTGATCCGCGGTACACAACGCTGAGTATCTATTTGTCGGATTATTTTGTGATACCTGTGACTCCTAATATTGTTGATATAAGACGGAATATAAATATGCTTAGGAGAATCAAAAGGGACATTAAGATAGCGCTTCGTTTTAGGGGAATTAGTATGGATTTGGAGTCGTTTATGAAGGAGCGAATTTTGTGTGTACTAAATAAGGTGTCTCCAAACCCTAGACAAGTAGAATTTTTATTCTCTGAGCTATTTGTTCAAAAGTATATTCTCAACAAGGAAACTAGGATCAAAGCAAGTGTTTCTACTCAGAAGAAAATAGATAAGTTGATTTCCTATGCGCAGATGCTAAATGAAATAACATCTTTTATACCGACATATATTAAAACATCTGATGCTATCATAGGGAGATTTCCTCGTGAAGCAAAAGCGGAAAGTGCCGTGGAACATGCGAGAGGGTTCTTGGAAGGAATTTATGAAAAAATAACATCCTAGAGTTAGATTCGTTTGTTTTCACCTATGAGTCTCTTTTCTATGATGACTCTTATGAATCTGGCTCGTGTATGTCGCATTGATTTTGTCTGGGATTCCATGGGTAGTATTGGTTGTTGTGCGGGAACATCAATAGGAGAGATATGGTTATAACTTAACAAATTATATTATATCTGGGGCAAGTATTTATGGATGGGAAATATTTCTATTTTGTTTATTTATTTTTGGTTAATGGGGGTGCTTTCTATTGTCTTCCTCATTGCTAGCTGTGATAAAGAAGAATAAAGATCTTATTAGACCTGCTCTTATAGATTTTCTCAGAAAGAGGAAGGCTGAGTTGTTAAGGGAGCTGAGGGACATAGAAGCG
>JAHKKZ010000238.1 GCA_029856685.1 Candidatus Njordarchaeota archaeon | reverse complement strand
GATTAGGATCAGCAATACTGCGAGCTTCTCATACCACTTTGGCTTTGTCCATTCTACGACCTCATCCCCAGTCCAATCCAGCACATCTCTCCTATCTTTCTCAGCCTTGCGACTTTTTGGACGTATTCGGGTTAGGCTGGTGGCTCTTCTTCCGCGTTTCTTCTCTTTCTTCCTCTGGTAGCCCCATTATTGCATCCATTATTCTTCCTATTTCTCCCTTGTTCTGAGTACTGGTCGGCAGGTTTTTGGTTGTTTTTGTTTCTGTTTCTCTTTTTCCTCGACGCTGTCTGCCTATCTGATCTCTCTAGTGCTTATCATCGTGTGTTAGAAGTCACCAAAATTGTAACTAAACTAGTTCTGCTACACTGCAACTCACAAAATCAAACGTTATCTGATCCTATTAATTGTCTCTCTATCAGTTCCTTATACCTACTACAACCCCTTAATAGCTCCTCATGCTTACCCTCAGCCATTATTTTGCCACTATCAAGGAGAATAACCCTATCAGCCGATAGTATCGTTGAAAGTCTATGACTAACAATTATTAAAGTCACACCCAATTTCCTAAGACTATCAATTATTTTTCCCTCTGTTTCCGAATCCACACCCGATAATGCCTCATCGAGTATAAGAACCTGAGGCTTTCTGAGGAGCGCCCTAGCTAAGGCTAGTCTCTGTCTTTGCCCTTCTGAAAAATTGAGACCCCCCTCGCCGATTTTATCATCGAGCGATTCTATGAAGTCCACTTGGCAATATCTAAGTGCAGACCATATTTCTTCATCAGGAATCTCGTCATCCAAGCATAGATTCTCTCTTACAGTCCCCTCAAAGAAGTATTCCTTGGACGATATATAGATAATATTACTTCTTAGTGACTCGATATTGATGTCTCTCACATCAATATTATTGATGAGAACCCTTCCTTTATCTGGATTTACTCCCCTAACAATCAGTTTTGCGAAGGTAGTTTTACCGACACCGGTGGTTCCAACAACAGCTATCCATTCTCCCCGGCGAATTACTGTTGATATGTCTCTCAACACATATTCTCGAGAGTTAGGATACCTAAATGTTATGGACTCAAAAGCGATCTCCTCTATTTTGGGAGCTGGCATTTCACCACTCTTTTCTTCTGGGATCTGCATCAATTCCATGACTTTCTCGGCTCCTGGCTTGCTCTCTAGGGCTGTTCGGATCGACCTTATAAGAGGTTGTAAAGCGGAAAATGTTGATCCTACATTGAGGGAGAAGCTCACAACATCCGGTATTGTTAGGAGTCCCTGGGAAGCAAATATCGCCCCGATTATGATGAATAGAATCGGTGCGAATAGCCATATCAGCGTTACTATTCTGTCGGCGAAGATGAATCGCTTTACTGCTCTAGAATATACAGATAGGTACTCCTTGGTTGTTCGCCTGAATCTTCCTATCAAGTATTTCGTTTTTCCAAGATACTTGAAGGATGGGGCTCCCTGGATAATATTGTTGAACCTCTTAATTACGTTCTCGTAGAGTCTTATAGCTTGTTGTTGTTCTAGTGATGCTCTATAGCTTAGATACCACATCAGTGTTATTGTTAATGGTATTAGGATTGCTAGGAATAGTGTTAGGATCGGACTTATTGTGTAGAGAGCGTATACTATTAGGAAGAACTCTATGGCTAGTCCGAAGCTTGTTGGCAATGTTGCTATGTTCGCAACATTAGTAGACATCTGTAGGCGGGCAATGTATTCTCCTTGGGATAGGCCTCGGTGTTCTGGTATTCTCATTATTTTGTTTATTTGGTCTTCCCATATATGAGCCACTACCTTCCAATAGAGTATCGTACCGTAGATCTCATATAGCATTGTGGAGACTATTATCCCGACAATGAGCAATAGTGTTGCTATGGAAAGTCTTATTATTTCATGGATTGGCGCGTTTCTAAGGGTGACATCGATGACATCTCTGAGGCAAAGGACAAATGGGTATCTCAATAAACCCGAAATCGCGGCTAAGGATATTACAAAAATTTGGAAAAACAAAAATCGCGATCCATATCTTAATGAGAATCGAAGGTAGCTATGCTCTTTTTCGGTCATTGCTCTTACCAACGTATTCCCAATGCTCCAAAACGGATTCTAGGTCGCCTATCAGATTATTATATCAATCGTTATTATGAAATTCATTTTTAGAAACTTTTTTCCGCTTTTAGTTTTCGAATTCTTATTTTCAAATAGTTTGTTACCTAATATACTTATAAACAATGTAAAGAAAACAAGAACAACAGTTGCAAAACTAGTTTCGTTAGCCATTTTTGGTGGCTTCTAACATATGACGATAAGCACTAGGAAGACCAGATAGGCAGACAGCATTGGGGAGAAAGAGAAAAAACTAGAAACCCGTCAACAGCTACTCAGAACATAGGAGAAGTAGAAAGGATAATAGGGGCAATAATGAGGCCGCCAGAGGAAAAAAGAGAAGAAACCGTGGAGGAAGAACCACCAGCCTAAACCCTAAAACAAAAAACAGAGAACGCCTCGAATGTGCAGAACGCAATGCGACGCAGGATACATGCCGATTTCTCGAATGTACAGGACGCACAACAATACAAATAGCATAGCCTG
>JAHKKZ010000237.1 GCA_029856685.1 Candidatus Njordarchaeota archaeon | reverse complement strand
GCTTACATCCTGACTAGAATTTACAAAGAAAAGGAAAAAGACATACTCATCACTCTCTGTATAGTGAATTGGCATTGGTGATACCATGCCGACCTTTACGGTTAGAGGAAAAGAATTGATTATAAGGGAAGTAAAACCTCACGGAAATGGTGCAATAATTTATGTTCCAAAGTCTTGGATTGGAGAAAAAGTTGGGGTTGTAAGGGGGATTGAAGAAAATGGGAGAGGAAACTAAAACTGCAATTAAAATGATATTGGTTTTGATTGTACTTGGGGCAATAATTGGAGCGGGCATAGCATCAGCATACTGGAATATGCAACATTCTTCTAAACTCAAACAAGAATCCGAAGTTATGGCAAGATTTGCAGTAATCAATCTTGATAGAGCAAACACATATCTAATGAAAGGGGATAATCGGACAGCATGGATGTTTCTCGATAATGCAGTTTGGTTTACTGATCGAATTTACGAACTCGATAAAGATTATAAAATTATCATGAAAGATGGCGAGTATATCAAAAAAACTCGCAAAGACGAACTTCTTTATGATATACTTTGGGTTATGTTAGGACTAGAAGTGGATTTCAACACCTCCGAAATACCCGTCTTTACAGAAAAAATTAATGAAACCATTATGACACTCATGTATTATTCAGATATAATAAAATACTACAGAGAAGTACCAGAATTTGAAGAACTATACGACAAATATCTGGGCAATATGCCTGTAACAGAATTTGGGGAGGTTGAAAGATGAGATATACAGTGAGAGAAAATATATTCCGAGCAATATCCCTCAGCATATTTGCAATTCTTATGATACCTCTAATATGGCTCCTTAATGATATTCTATCGCATTTAGCAGATTGGTCTATACCCTTCTTAGTTATAGTGATTGCTTTGATATTATTTGTAGTTCTATTAGTTTATGTGATTATATACTTGTGGGAAGAATGAACGCCTGGCGTGATTACTACACAAATCCAGAAAACATAGAAAAGATTGCAAAGTTTTGCAGATACAGAGAAGTCGTAGCCATAAAAAGATTGAAAGATAGAAATGTCACTCTGAGACCCCTCAAAATCTTCAAGCCAGAACACTTTGAATACTGGTTCAACAGAACCCTCAAGGACTGCCTTTTCGATTTATACATCTCGAATGCATCGGTCAAACTTCCACCCCTTCCACCAGGTCTTTCAAACTTGGAAGAGGCGAGAAGAATAGTGAATGAGAAATGGAGAAAATACTTACAACAAGAAGAAACAGATTTCGTAACAGGCTTTGACTTGTTTGCAGATATAGATATAGATGCGATGGAGCAAAGAGATGACGCAAGGAGGTACGCATTGAAACTCTGGGAAGAGCTGAGAAAACTGAAACTCAAGCCACAGTTATGGGATACGAGCAGAGGCTTCCATGTGATTGTACTTGGCAGATTTGATCCGATGGACTGCTTCGCCTTGCTCAGAGATATATGCAACAAAGCAAAAATACCGACATCGATGAGCAGAATCTGTGAGAGGTGCGGAAATCTTTACATCGCAGATAAGTGTCCAGAGTGTGGAAGCACGAAGTGCAAGGTTGCTGAAAAGCCCCGTGTTGACCTTGCGGTCTCTCTTGATATCAGAAGGATAAGGAGATGTCCCTACTCGTTACATTCAAAAACCCATAAACCGATGGTGAGAATATGCTAGGAGGGCGACCCGAAGCCAGGCGAATCAGGCAATATTTCCCCTAACTTTTTCTTCGCCTCTCCTCTCCCTCCTGGCGGGACATCGCCCTCCTCCGCCAAAATTTATTAATCTTCTAAACAATAAACGATTGTGAAGAGAGCAATTACAATCGTTCTAGCCATACTGCTCATAATCCTTTCCATACCAGAGAATAATTTCTTTTTCAGAACAGCTAAAGCAGATACTTTTGGAAGAACCGAGCCAGGCCCTAAGGACTATGAAGCAAGAAGTGATACATTATACATGTCTAAATTTACCATGCTTGACTCGGATATGAAAGCCAAATCGATGTCAATCTATATTGTTAAGTGTGGTGGTGGAGAAAAGATAAAACTGTACATCTATGACTGTAACGATAGAGGAGAACCCAAAGACCCGATTGCTGAAACAGATGCCCATGAACTCGACTCGATGACTAATGAGTGGATTACTCTTGATTTAACCTCAAATCCAACATTGAGTGCTAATACTGACTACTGGCTTGGTTTTATAGTCGATAAAGGAATAGTAGTAAGCTTTGATGATTCTCAAGGGTCTTCATGCTATGGTGAACATAGATTTACTGATCCTTTACCGTCAAATCCAAGAGTTTCTTCAATGACTGGAGAGTTTGCCATATACTGTACTGTTGAAAGTGCGGGGCCAAACGTCTCGAATCCTCAACCTTATGATGGTGCAAAATGGGTTCGATTGAAACCAAAACTATCTATCCAAGTCAATAGCACAGAATTTCCAATAAATATTACGTGGTACACAAATGCAAGCGGGTCATGGCAAGTGATTGGAACCAACACCTCAATTACTTCAAACGGAACTTACAGTCAGATTGCAGATGAGTTTAACGAAACAGATACAACCTACTGGTGGAAAGTCAAT
>JAHKKZ010000236.1 GCA_029856685.1 Candidatus Njordarchaeota archaeon | reverse complement strand
GACTCTTCCATCCAATGTTCCTAATGCTATGAAGTTTATTTTCTTGTTCCAATCAACACAAGATATTCTGCATTTTCTTATATCATAAGTTTTTCTTGGCTTTCCACTGTTTGCGTCCCATATCTCAAGATACCCGCTTCGAGTAGTTATCACGAACCGAGAGCCATCTTTATTCCAGCTAGCATCAAGTATTGAGCCCCTCAGACTTGAAGCCCTACTTATGATAGAGAGATTGCTACCATCAAGAATAATGACATCTCCTTGTGAGGTTCCTATTAATATTTGTCGTCCAGTCGGACAGAATCTAACCACATTTATTCCCACTACTGGGAGTGTTTTTGAGTAAAGAACTCTTAATGCTAAGTCCACCAAACATATTTTATCGAGACCTGAACTCACAGCAAAGATTGATTTGTGTCTATTAAATGATATTGATGATACGCTATTCTCGAAAATTTTTTCTTCTCTAATAAGACTACCTGCTGAAAGGTCATAGAGTGCTACTCTACCATCAGCATAACCCAAAATAATACATCCAGCCCCAAGAGCCAAATCTAGCGATGTGATAGGGCTAATGCATGTGGTGAAAATATTCTCAACACGATTTTCGGCAATATTTAATATTCCTAATTTCCCATAGTGGGATAACACCAATAATTTCTCAGATCTTGGGCTCCAACCGACATTACATATAATGTCGCCCTCAAATCTGAATATTAGAGAGGCTCTTCTATTTCTAAAGTCTACCAGAATCACATTGCTACTCAACTGTGCAAGAGCAAGATATCTCCCACTTCTAGACATAGAAGCCCCAACAATGGGGCCGTGATCTATCAGCATTTCGTAGAGAGGTTTCCTACAATTAGGATCCCATATCCTTACCACGCCGTCCCAACTAACACTAATTATTCTATTATTATCAGTCCAGAAGACATAAGGAATAACGCATATATGTCTTCCCAGAATATATTTCGAGACATGTCTTAGGTCTAAAATACCTACTTCACAATTAGAATCAGAAAACACGATTTGTTCTGTGTGAGGTGCCCAATCAACTGAGTATATATCCGCATTTAAATCAAACCTATACAGTGTTCTACCTGTCTTTGGATTCCAAATATTAATTATTCCTCTCTTAGTGCATCCTAGGAGATATTTCCCCCTTCTACTCCATTTTAGTTTAACAATTGTATCCCCATAACTGTATATATCACATTGTATTTTTCTCGTAGAAGTCCAGATTATGAGTCTCCCTTCAGAGTCGCAACTTGCTAGTCTCCTTCCACCAAGATCCCAAGCAACTACATTAACTTCAGCATTGTGGCCTCGGAGAGTTCTTTTTCTATATCCCAGATAATCATATATGAGTATCTCACCATTTCTTAGACCAACTGCGATTAGAGGTGCTCTAGGATTAACATCAAAACTAGTTATGATGCTATCTTGAGTATCAAATACAGCCTTTAGATGTCCTGAAGGGTATCCCCAAATAGAAAGAGTATTGTCGGAGCCGACCACCACTATATTTCTCCCATCGCTTGTCCAAGCAGCTGATAGAACAGCTTCACAATGTGGTTTTCCCCTCAGCAAATAAAGTACGCCCATAGTATTGTAGAGATTTTCGGTAGCATCAACATTGTAAGGATCATACAACAATATATTTTTCCATACACAGATAGCAGACTCTAAGTCTCCTCTTTTCCTATAACGCTCTGCTAAGTCCAATAGTGTCTTTGTTGATACAGAATATGTCTGGCTCATACCCAACAACGTGTAGCTAGTAGGAATTCTTCGTCAGTACACAACTATATATAATATAATAAGTAATATAGCCATGTCTAATTTCTGCAACTGAGATCACGGCTCTAGATTCATTTGAAAAGATAGCTATCAATATTATCAGCGTAGTTTGGTCGGAGAATCCTCTAGTGATTTAAAAAAGATTTTAACTCATTATTTTCTACCAAAGCAATAAATATCTTCGTTGATGAAGATGAGGGGTCTTATAAGAGCGCTCAAAGTATTGTCATACATAATCTGGATTCTTGTAACAGTAATAGGCACAGTGGTATTCTACAATATGACGACGATACGGACAGATTTCGATACAACTTCAAGTGGCGATAAGGTAATTATCACGGTATCAGTATCCTATAAAGGATATCTATTCGACATAAAAATAAACATAACCTTCACACTATATGACCAGTATGGCAATGTAGTTTCAAAGAATGGGTCTGTGATGATTCTGCATCCAGATGATGCAAAGGCATCTACGATAACTCTACGAGTAACCCCAGATGTTAGAAGCGGCGAACTAAATGTTTACTTAGTGCAGTTGGTATTCGGCTATGAGTTCATAGGTTTCCGTATAAAGGAACCTATTGAGACCGGAGGTGGTCCATAATGGCTAAAAGAGGGCTAATAGGCATAGTTATGACAGTATGGGTGCTTTTCTCTATGATTGTGATACCCCTATACACACTTAGTCTCCTTGAGAGAGGCATTAGCTACGGGGGGCAGTTAGTTAAAATCTCCGTTGTAAGGCTAAATGTTGGCATGATAACATTACTAGGGCTTATTGCTATGATGCTAACAGCATTCTCATACGCATTTGGAG
>JAHKKZ010000235.1 GCA_029856685.1 Candidatus Njordarchaeota archaeon | reverse complement strand
CCTAGTATTTTCCCAATTGCTTTCTTGTCTGGTTTGACATCTATTTTCATGTGCTCTTTGATTAGAATTGCGATGTTTTCCTCTATACTTTTTTCCTTGCCCATGAGGATTACTACTAGGTCAATGTATTAGACGCCAGTACGGGATATCGACATTTTCAGTATGTTTTCTTCCTCCAGAATATCTTTGCATCGGAAATACATCTTTAGATTTTCTAGGAGTTCCTTCTCGTGCTCCTTATCGATAACTATCCAAATTTCGGAGGGAAATATTGAGAATTTCCGCCTGTTATCGATGAGCCAAGCTACTGCCCGTATTGTTCGCTGGCCACCAATCACCATAAACCCGAGCGTAGGTATAAGAATAGAACATTTCCCATTAAACTTATGGAGAATCGCTTCAAATATACGTTTGTCGAATGGTCCGTTTCCAAATATGGCGAACGCTACTATGTTTTTGCGTGGAATCTCTCCCTCAACAAGCCCCACAATTACACCAAATCCAGCATTTTTCTTAGATCCACTCCACTAGCTAATGCATCTTCTAGCTCACTTAGTCCGTATATACGGAAAGTCACGACATCATCTGGGTTCTTATTTAGTGCGATGAGCTGGAAGTCCTCAACATCCAGTTCAACCAAGGCTGAGAGAACATCAATGGAATGTGTTGTTAGTATTACCTGCCAATCCTTATTGGCGAGCCATTCAATAAAAGCCTTAAGAAGCCCCAGATGTGCCGACTGTTCAATATCATCAATAAGCACAAGTTTTGGTGAAAGATACTCCAGCGCCAGTGCCACCAGTAATGTTCTTTCTATGCCGTCGCCCAAATCAGCCACATTAATATACATTACATTACCATCAGAAAGTTCCTTTCTCAGCATTAAGCGCTTCTTTGGACCCAACAATACCTCCGTGAACCTATCCCTCACAGCTTTGTTGACGAACCCCCTCACAAGCCACGTATTCGCACCCAATCTAACAATAGCGTTCCACACATAATCTTTGCACAAAAACTCATGAAGTTCATTTATGAAGCTCGTGTGAGGTGCAAGGTAAAATGAGTACGTAAAAAGAGAATCCCTACTTAGATTTAGGCTCGAAGTTAACTCACTTAAATACTCATCAGAGGACATTTCCTTACCATTCACCCGAACATTAACACTAGCATACGTGTTTAGGATAAACGTTATGCTTAATGTTCGAGTCGCTGCTTCTATATCATAGGCAATTTCGGCACTACCAGAATAACCATATACAAGGGATTCCACGCCAGAATGAAAGTTTGCAATCATCTCTATTCGAGACTTAGGATACCACGGAATCCTGTATGAACTGAATGGCACCGCAAACAAAAATAAAGTCTCCAATATCGCCGTCTTCCCAGTATTATTTCGACCTATGATAACATTAAACTTTCGCAACCTAAGAGCATCCATCCGCCTTATTCCCCTAAATTCCCTAATCGTGACCGCTCTAAAACCCATCAGCCCGCACCAAATCCAACACGAACTAAACTACTCATTAACATAATAACAATAATGATATTTTAGCAACCAAAAAAATCAAAACGTAACAAACACAAAATAGTGGAGCCCTCCAAAACAGCCACTCATCTTAGTAAAGATGCCAGCAGCAGGTAGTGGGAATCCTCACGTGACCGCAAATCCCCTGCTTAGCATAGAAACAAGCTTGTCCTCACCTTTGATGTACTGAAGCATCTCTAGGTAGCAAGACTCTATATCCGAAATGTTCTTCGTCCTAGCAACCTTCTAATTGGCACGAGTAGTGATATAAAGCCAAAAATATGGCAACTACTGTCAGTTGTAATGAAGCATGTTCGATTATGGATCTTTTAGGGCGTAAATAAATTCACGGAAGCTCTTAGAGTTTTTAGTTGCCGTGTTTATGTCTATGTTTTTCGCTAATTCGTATAGGAGAGTCCTACTCTTGACATATCTTTTGTTTTTCTTCATGAACAGTGCATCTAGGTACTCATTAGGTCTCTCTATGGATTCTGGGTCTATTTGTCGTGTGGTTATTCCTAAAGTCTTTTGAAGACATGAGACATCCGCCAAGATCCAAGCCTCTATAGCATATCGGACGATTATGCCATAATATCTTGCCAAATGTTGTACTCTCTTTTTTATCGTCTCTAGATGCTTTCTTATTACCTCCTCTCTATACTCATGAAGGTCCTTCAGTACGATTATCTTTTCTATCCTTATACCCTTGCCAACATATTTGATGGTCCTTGCTACTATTTTATTTGCAATTTTTGTTGGTCTATTCCCTCGCATAAGTAGTATATCCGCATGCTTTCCTAGCCTATTCAATAGTGCCCCAACAACTCCCTTATCACTCTCTCCCTCAACGGCTATAATCAGCAATTAAACCTCGCCCATGAGACCTGAGAACCAAGCCTCCCCTAGCGTCCCTCCTTCCTCCAGATATTTCTTAACCACATTAATCTCGTCAGTATCAACAAGCCTCCTAAGCTTTGTTTCCCCATTAACCTTCGTCACCAGAATAACATCTCCCGGCTCAACATAGTCAAGCAAATATGGGGACTGTGTAGTTATCATAACTATCCTACCCAACTACTTCATGATATCAACAAT
>JAHKKZ010000234.1 GCA_029856685.1 Candidatus Njordarchaeota archaeon | reverse complement strand
TGCTTCGCTATCTTGTCATAAGCATCATAGATTTGTTGCCACTAATAACAATTATCCCACCACTACTATAACTAAAGTTGGCTCATCCTAAATAGAGCATCCAATCTAATTTTCTTAGTTTTTAGTATGGTTTACCTTATTACTTTTAGGTGTATCAATTGTCTCGGAGACCTATAATAATTGAGGGAAACCAAGTAGCTTTAGGGCCTCTTGTTGAGGAAGATTTAGAGCAATTCTGGTTTTGGGTCAATGATAAGGAAGTAACTCAGTATCTCTCCGATAACCTCTTCCTCAACGTCTTCACTAGGACTATGGAAGAAAAGTGGCTAAAGAAGGTGTTGGAGGGGACAGACCTCACCCTTACATTTGCCATTCTTATCAAGCCAGAGTATAAGCTGATAGGTGTAATTTCGTTAGATAGGATAGATTGGAGAGATAGGAATGCTATGCTTGGCGTGTTTATAGGTGATAAGAGTCTGTGGGGTAAAGGGCTTGGCTCTGAGGCAATTATTTTGCTTCTTGACTACGCTTTTAACATACTTGGTCTCCTAAAGGTCTCTCTCCACGTATTAGAGTATAATAAGAGGGCCATAAGGGCCTATAAGAAAGTAGGGTTCAGCGAATCGGGACGCCTAAAGAAACATAAGTATAGAGGTGGAAGATTCTGGGATGTTATAATTATGGAGATATTCGCTGAGGAGTTTAAAGAAAGATATAGGAGTAGAGTGGCTACGAAGTGTAGTGATTTATTTATGAAGAAATAGTCATAATGCTTCCAAAATTTCTATTTAGTTTGAGAGCTGGAATTGCCGCTAGGAAGTATATTATTGTGCCGATCATGAGTATTATGTCTATCGATCTTATGTTATGTCTGACATCATATATTCTTGCGATGATCCCTGCTAGAAGCGAGCCTAACACATTGGAAGCATTAGCTATTATTCCTCTGAGACTCTGGATTTCGGATTCATGACCCCTAGCGGAATAGTCCGTTGTCATCGCGACCATAGGCACATATATAAGCACCCAAAAGGGAGCGATCATGAAGATTATTGTTGCCACTTTATTCCAGCTTACCGAGAGATAAGCCATGTATATATCTCTAGTCAGCATGCCTCCCAGAAGAAGCCTTTCTTTTGACGTTTTATCAGCAATACGGCCAGCTATGTGTGGGGAGACAATATTTGAGATTCCTGCGATTCCCATAATGTATCCGTATAAAGTTTTTGACCCAAAGAGGATATATATTTTTATTGAGAATGCTAGGTGGTATATCGAAGAACCCAAAGCAAAGATTGCGGTTATAATGTAGATTAGGGCGAGAGCCTCGGTGTTTCCTTCAATACTGAGACTCCAAGAGCTCCTTAGTAGCGATTTTAAGGGAACTCTACGTCTCTGAACACTTTCTTCTACGAATCCTAAGCTAAAAACTATAAGCCCGATAACATATATCAATGTTGTGGAGAGCAACAGAAGATCCATACCATACCTATCAGCAATCATACCAGAAAGAAAGCTGCCTAGTGTCCAACCAACAGCATTGGCGCTCAGATACGTACCAAAGGATGTACCAGATTTGTTTCTCTCAACCATTGTTGTTGCTACTGCGAGCAGAGCTCCAGAATTTATAGATCCGCCCAATCCCATTATGAGGAAGATAAATACTAGGTATAGATAGTTCACAGTGTTAGACCTTATCATAAGGAAAAATAGGGTGTATGCTGCCGTGACAAATAACATTCCCACAACAACAAATTTCTTTCTACCAGAAGTATCAGCCCATTTTCCGAAGAATCTCGCAGATAGCAGGGATATCGATGCAGGGATAACATTGAGTACTGAGATATCTAGAAGAGTAAAGTTCAGATCCCATAGGTAGAGATTAAATACTGTTCCAAATAGACTACCAGCAAGACCAACAAGCATCGATGTCAAAGAAACAGATATTACATTTCTCCTCAAACCCAACACCAATACTGCATGAGCTCACTAACTGAAGTTCTATTGAAGAGAATATTTCATGTTTAAAAAGCGAGGTACTTATTATGCTCCGATGAGAATATAAAGAAATCAAAATAAGAAAACAAAGAGAATTCTGCCAACTACTAATCAGAAATCTCTGCGAAAATAACTATAGATATGCTCACTAGAGAGCCTATATGTCTTCCTTCTTTTACGGTTTTTCCGCCTTACTAGAACCTCCACTAGTTGCATGGAAATAGGTACAGCTAGCATCAACATGGCGACCCCTAAACCTACCCACACCACGGGAGTCCCTATTATCTCCACACACATATCAACTCTGATGTCTACTTGGGATGAATTAGTATTCATTTTCGTTGGGTCTGTTCCTCTTTCATACTCCTCAATATTCGTTATCCCATCGCCATCAAGATCTTTTTCAGCATCGCTGGGATCTGTCGGGTCTAGGCCATACTGAGCCTCCCAACCATCAGGCATACCGTCCATATCAGAGTCATTGTTTAGAGGATTGAAACCAAGAAGAATTTCTTCTGAGTCGCTCAGGTTATCATTGTCTGTATCTATGCTAGCTGGGTTTGTTCCATATTTAAGTACTTCTAGCCCATCACTAAGACCATCACCATCAGTATCATATTTATGTGG
>JAHKKZ010000233.1 GCA_029856685.1 Candidatus Njordarchaeota archaeon | reverse complement strand
CAGGGACATGCTGGATATATATTTGGTTCTCAAAACGCTATTCATAGGGCAATAATTTTCCTCCGAGAACTGCTTGGCTTCACGACGGTGCGAAGCCAGAAACTGAGTAGGCTAAGAAACCCGCCAGAGTACCCCATACCTAGGCTCTGGGGGAGATTCTCCATAACAAAAATAAATACTAAGAACAAAGCATACAACATAGTTCCTGGAGAGGTTATTGTCGGCTTTGATATGCGTCTCATACCTGAGGAAGATGTTGATGATGCTCTCGCCGAACTAAAATCCTTCTTTGAAATGACAAAATATAAGACGGGGATCCATGACGTCTCCATGAGAATAATCAGAGCATTTCCAGGTTGGATGACATCAGAGGAACACAAATTTGTGAAACATGCTCATGAAATCCTAAGAGAAATAACAGGTAAAGACCTACCCATAATAGGGATGCTTGGTGGAAATGATGGTGGTTGGTTCAGACATTATGGCATACCAATAATATCCTTCGGAGTATGGGACAATAAGTCGAGGATCCATGGGACAAACGAATCTGCGAGCTTAGCAAGAATACTTGACCTCAAAGAGTTCATAGTTAGGTTAGCTCTCTCAGACATATAAACCGAAAAAGCGTATTATAGCGGATACCCAATGCTTTTCCTACATTGTGAGGAGAGGAACCATGCATGTGGACATACTAATCGTTGATGCAGAGGAATTGATAACTCTGAAGGGGTATTCCGAGAGGCCTAAGATCGGTGCTGAGCTCAGGGATCTAGGCATAATACCTCGTGGCGCAGTCGCTGTGATGAACGGAAAGATAGTCGATGTAGGAAAAACTGATGTATTAGTAAAAAAATATGATGCGGACCTACTGATCGACGCGTCGGGAAAGATTGTTCTTCCAGGATTTATAGATCCACATACGCATCTAGTCTTCGCAGGCTCGAGGGAAGAGGAATTAACCCTGAAGCTTGAGGGTGTCCCATATCTAGAGATCCTTAGGAGAGGGGGAGGAATACTAAAAACTGTGAGGCTCACAAGAAATGCGTCGGAAGCAGAGCTTTTCAAAGAGGCTTTCGAAAGATTGAACATAGCGCTCATTCATGGGACAACAACAATCGAAGCTAAGAGTGGATACGGCTTGGATACAAAAAATGAGTTGAAAATACTCCGCGTTAACCGAAAACTCGATGAGGAGCACCCGATAGATGTGGTATCAACTTTTCTCGGAGCCCACGCAATACCGCCAGAGTTCAAGGAGAATCCCGACGAATATGTTGATGTGATAATCAAAGAGATGATACCAAGGGTAGTGAAGGACAAACTAGCTGAGTTCAATGATGTTTTCATAGAAAAAAATGTTTTCTCACCTAAGCAAGGCCGGAGAATACTTATGGCGGGAAAGAAGTATGGTTTGATCCCTAAAGTCCATGCCGATGAATTCACGGATCTAGGTGGTGCAAAGTTAGCTGCTGAGGTAGGAGCAATATCAGCAGACCACCTACTAAACTCATCCGATGAGGGATTGAGAAAGATGGCTGAGAGAGGTGTGGTAGGTGTTCTTCTACCAGCAACATCGATGACTCTGATGAGCATGAAATTTGCTGATGCGAGAAAAATGATAGATTTGGGTGTCCCGGTAGCGTTAGCAACAGATCTGAATCCAAATTGTTGGGTAGAAAATATGCAGCTCGTAATAACACTTGCGGTATACTTTCTGAGAATGACCCCTGCTGAGGCGATATCCGCAGCCACCATAAATGCTGCTCATGCTCTAGGACTTGGAAGGGAAATTGGAAGTATAGAGCCAGGCAAGAAAGCCGATATAATAATAATGAATATTCCAAATCACATGTTTGTCGGCTATAGGTTTGGAAGCAACCTCGTAGAGTATGTAATAAAGAATGGTAGGATCATTGTTGAGGGAGGCGAGATCGTAAAATGATAGACATTGCGATAAGTCCAATGTTCCTAGTAATCGTATCATCATTTCTATCCATGGAGCTCCTCATAAATAAGATGCTTACAGGTTCATACGAGACAGATAGCTTCTACTCCGCATTTAGGAAGGCATCAGCAATAATAATATCGATTGGGTTAAAATGTGCTATGGAAGTTCTTGATATTCTAGCAATAATAGCTGTGTTTCTCTCAGTTTCTTCCCTAATTGTGTTGCTCGCCGTGACGTATTCGATAGAAGAAACCAAGGGAAAAGCACTGTTGGTGGCCTCGATACTCTCCTTTGTGGTGTCATTTGTGAATCTGTTTGTTGGGGCTTCTGTGGGAGTATTAGTCCTCATAATATATCTAAGACTTAGAGGAAGTAGACAATCTGGAGGAAAAACGAAGTTAGGGATCCCTCAGATAGACTTCAGATTCGTTTTTCTACTATGCGCTACCAACATAATATTTATGATAATTCTCGTCTATGGTATTCTGGTGTGAGGAATGAGGAGATCTAAGGCGAAGGTCTTTCTCATAAAAACAGTAACCTTACTTCTCCTCTTTGTTCCCATAACGCAAAGTTTATTCTCAGCGTATATGTACTATACACTTAGCCCGGACTGGGAGGCCATATGGCTCACTTGGAATGGAGATCCAGCCCGATCGATAGTCATAAATTGGAGGTGGAATATAGCT
>JAHKKZ010000232.1 GCA_029856685.1 Candidatus Njordarchaeota archaeon | reverse complement strand
GTCTAGTCTTACCTCATAGTGATCAATTCCTGACTCGGCATCGGAACCAGACCATACAACAGTTACTGAGGAGGTATTTAGCAATGCTCCTTCAGTAGGCTCTATAATCTCAACTGTTGGGACTGTGCTCTTAGTGATTGATATCGTGTAAGTTGTTGTTCTATTGTAACCATCTACTAGAACAACCTTGAAAACATTATTGCCTTCTAATAGGTAAGTAGTATTAATGTAAACTTCGTACTCATATAAGCCGTATATGCTGAAAACTAATGTGACGTTAGTGCATGCTTGATCATTTATGTAGAAACTAGCGTCGGTCAAGTTAACATCATATACTTCAATGTCAACAATTAATGTGGTTACAAAGTCGCCAACATACGAAATCTCAGTGTATGTTTGATCATATAGTGTATAACCTAACACTTCTGGTGCTGCAATATCCTCTACTGCAATTAGATAAGTGACATAGACTTCATTGTATACTATATCATCCACTATTATATCGAGGAAGTAGTAACCCTCAATAATTTCGGAAGCATTTACTGTCATGTTAAATTCTAATAACCAGAATCCTGTACTTGCGTTAAATGTAGCAACCCCAGTGAGGCCGGTACTTAGGGATAGGAATATTCCTGTGTAGAAGTCAAACATCCATGAGAACTCTTTGTAAACTAGACCCCTATCATCATAAACGATGAAAGTCCCACTAGATGGTGATAAGTCAGTTACTTTCACAGTAATGTTAAGCTCTGTAGCCTCGCCGTATGAGACTGGTAAAACTGATTCTTCATTAACTAATACAGTTGGAATACTCGGTGATGTTCTATCTACAAAGATTTCATAAGTAACATTTGATGAAACGCCAAGGCTATCATAAGCTACAATAGTCATGTTGCTAAAGCCTTCTGGTAATGAGTCGGGATAGAACATTAGGGAGACAATCCAGTTCAATGGGCTTATGACTGAGACTGAGCTAGGAACTATTTCGATACCATTATCGAATAGTATTGTTACGTTCTCTATTCCTTCTGGTGCGAATACGGAACCCTCCCAGATTATAGGTGTGTAAGCAGATCCCATTGTAGATAATGATAATGTTTCTATTACTGGACCAATTCTCTTTTCAGCTGTGAATGTTACGCTAAATGATACTGGGTATACAGAACCATCGAATACTGGAGCTCTAATGACTACGACATATAATCTATTACCAGCTACTGGGAATGTAGCAGTTGTAGTATTACCAAATGGATCACGATCAGAATATTGACCTGCACCGAGATAATTAGGCATTTCCTCGTAAATCACGTATCCGTACTCAGCATCCATTACATGAATGTAAGCATCAGTTCCAGGATCGCTCCACTCTACAGTAACAGTAACCATAGCAGATTCGTTAACCCTTATGTAGAATGCTCTCCACTCACCAACTTCTGCTCTCCACTCGATATCATAGCCGAGTATCCAGTGATAGTTCGGATATGTAGAATTATCCTCCGACCAATCAGTAACTCCATAGGTAACTGGTACACCGTCTGTCTCAAGACTCACAATTACATGGTATAAGAACGGAATTCTGATTGTACCTTCACTAGTAGTTATGAAAATGTAACCCCAGTATGTGCCAGGTAATGCGTCTGCTGGTACTGTTAATTCAACAGTGATGTTATCCTTATCACCCTTAACATTATAGAACTTAACATTATCCATTGTAACATAGTCATAATAGAGTACAGTTAACTTGAGTTCGGTTACGCTTGAGAATGGGCCATATGCGCCAATAGCCACTGGTTTTGTAAATTGCGATGGATATCCAATTTCCACGGAGAAGAATGGTCCTATGCCAGTAAATCTATTGATCAATCCTACCTCGTCTCTGGTAATGTTGCCATCTCCATTTATATCCTCATATACCCATGCTGCCAAGTAGACTAATTCTGTAGTCTCCCAATCAGAAGTATTATAGATTATTCTAATATAATCATGAGACAGATCTAGACCAAGCTTAGTTGCATCAAACCAGAAGTAATATCCGCTAGCGATAGAGTAGTTAGCCTTAGCTGGATCAAGTGTTATTGTAATCACATCAATACCAGTCAAGGCTAATGTCTTGGCCTCTACGGACTGAATAGTATCATTGTCTCCAAATTCTGGAATTGCGTATAGTGTGAAGTTAATAACGTCTCCTGGGAGTCTATATCCACCGAATAGGTATGCAATACCAACATCCATTAAGTCATATGTTCCAGAGTAGTAAATAGTCTTAGCAGCTATTTCGAAGATGGTATCTGAGAAGTATCCAATATCGCCAGTAGTTGTATTTAAGGCATACTGGAGAGCTTTATAAACGTCAATTCTTCCACCACCTTGAGCAAACACATCATATCCGAGATCTTTAGCAGTTAGAATGAGTACACTCTTAACTAAAGCTGGTGTGAAACCACCATAATTCTGAAGCATTGCCTGTACAATTATAGCGGCAGCTCCCGCTGTCATAGGTGTTGCTTGGCTAGTTCCTCCGAATAGACTCCATGCTGTGCAACCGATGCCCGTGTAGGATAAGGGTACGGTCTCGAATGCATAAGCGCCTATCGCAGCTACATCGGGGCCGCCTAATCCGACTACTACTGGACCTCTTCCGCTCC
>JAHKKZ010000231.1 GCA_029856685.1 Candidatus Njordarchaeota archaeon | reverse complement strand
TTTTGACTTAATAATTATGTCTAATAGGTGTCATTTGCATGAGAAGGATATATGTAATAGACCCTTCTGGTACCGTTATCAGCTGCTATCCTCCAGAGAAAAGAGCTGAGCTTGTCGGTGGGTTGGTTCATGCTTTATCGCTTTTTTCTAAGGAAGTTTTGAGCATGGAGATCTCTGAGGTTAGAATGGGACACTACTACATGTTATTGGGTAAGACAAAACAGAACTTAAGAGTAGCTGTAATATCGCTTGTCCGAGAGAAACGATTATTAGAAAAAGCAATAAATGAACTCGATGCCGCATTTAAGAACATCGAGATAGTGCCTGGGCTTATTACAGATGATATTATAAGAATTGCTACCGAATCCCTTAAAAGAGCTTTTGAGGAGATACCACCAATAGACATAGCTACTAGGGTAATCAACTACGCACTGGAAACCCCCAGGAAAGCGCCGCCCAGCTGGATTAATCGCTGTAGAAATGTAATTAGAAGAAAAACAACTGTTTTTGAAGAAAAAATTAGAAGGGCCCTAGAGAGAAAAAATATTAATAAGCGATACCTCAGAAAGACAATAGATAAGCTTCTTATTAGGGACATTGTTGGTGCTTGGAAGGCCGCATTAAAATCTGGAAGCAAGGTTGCTATCTTGCATACCTCCATATCATTAGCCCGTGTGGATCCAAGGGTCGATGGTATGTTTTTAAGGAAATACTTCAATCGTATCGAAGACCCTATCATAAGAAGATATATTGAGCTTCGCCATAAATCACTAATAGATCTTGACTTTCAATATGACAAAACATTTCGTGAAGCTGCAGACATAGGGAAAAAACTGCTAGAGCGTGCCGAGACGGATGATGAATGTCTAGTCTTATATCTACCACTAACAACAGCTCGACCTAAAAGATTAGAAGAAATGATCCCGCTGGAAGAAAAATTGCTTCAGGATTTCTACATGCGCTTTGTTAAGCTTAAACGTGAAGCGGAAACATTAAAAGAAAACTATGAGGTTTGGAGGAAATTTGCTGAGCTGTGCAATGAGCTCTACATGGATCTCACAAGGAATATACCGCCTAAGTCCCCAACATACTTGCTATTAATATCAAATACCTTTGAGAGCGTATCAGCAATGGCGGAGATAAGTGAGAATCCACAGGTAATAGCAAGAGAATTCTTAGAGAAGGTAGCTCCGTTCATTGATGACATCGTGAGAAGCATCAAGCACAATGCTTGGAAAAAGATAAGTATCTACTCAATAATAAAACTACTTACATCAATATTTGAGCTCACAATCCTATCCGAGAACGACACCATAAAGAATATGATAATGAACTCATTAAGCAGAATCAGAAAAATAATGCTAAGAACAATAACCTACACAATGCTTCGAAAAACAATAAATATCCTAACTCTAGGCCACCTAATATTGCTAACGCCTCTCGCTCCATTGCTGGGAGATGATGAGTTAGTATCCATACTATTTTTCTCGCATCCAATAATATCTCGAGATGGCCTAGAGAAGCTCCTAATGAATAGACCTGAGTATGGATTAGGAGTATCCACACTTATACACTTGGGGAGTCTCATGTATAGGAAGTATTATCTGGGAAGAAAAATAGATCGCTCCGCATTGGAAATAGCGGAACTAAGTATACAAGAGATCGAAAGAAGAATGGGAGAAAAAGCAACGAAAATCCCCAAATGGCTACTAGAAAGAATAAGTGATACATAGGGATATGATAGACAACATTTTCCTACAATATTCTAACTTCGAACCAATAAAAATGAGGGCAAGGCAATGAAGAGCCCATCCACAAAAATTTTTAGGTTGTTATACACGACCTAACATTTGTAGCCAAACTTTGATTGTCTATTGTATGCAAAGCCACCGAAGCAGAATCACCAATATTAAGCATAACAGAATCTATAAAGCGACCAGTTTATTTCCTTATTATTCATAGAGGCTGATATATCTCTGCAGATAGGTTTTCCTATCTAAAAGTGTCATATATGTATTGTCGGTGGCCCATAAAAGATCATAATGAAAAAAAGTAGGATTGAAAATGAATAGGCTTCCTGCTCTTTTTATTTTTCTTATACTGTTGGGTGTTGGGCTCATCCTAGCTATTCGAATACAATTGAGCCGTCATAATTTCGGCATCAGAGCATATTAGGGGGGATTCGTTATAGCCCATGTATCAGCGATCTAGATGTTTTTTATTCATATAAACGCCTCGACTTTAAGCGTATTCAGCCCATAAACTCTACGTGGTTCATGATCATCGATAAGCCCGGATACTACTATATTGACGCTGACATCACTCTAGATTTTGAATCCTTTCAGCACTAAAGTGTGGGGAGGAGGCCAATTTGAAGAATAACTATACCTATAACGAATTTTCTACGTTTACCAATGTTCTAAATGTAAAACTCATAGGAAACAACATATCCCAAGAGGATGTACGGGGCTATCCATGTATGGTTATGCTTTATAATTCATCCAGAATCTTAGTTTATAACAATAGTTTCCACATAGTTAGTTTAGCGGTATTTAATTCATGGAATAACACTATTGTTGACAACCATGCTAATGGGAGGATCGTGTATCTGGAAAAACCGACCAACTAATAACGGGCGATCTTGGGAAGCT
>JAHKKZ010000230.1 GCA_029856685.1 Candidatus Njordarchaeota archaeon | reverse complement strand
TGGTACTCCCGTCCGCACCTGGAACACTACTGGTAGCTTTGTTTTTCCATGGGACACGCTGGGCTGGGGTGACGGTATCTACAATGTTACTCTTGTTGCTTATGATCTCGCCGGGAACAGGAATGCTTCTACTGTTTTGGTTGTTGTTGATAATACTAAGCCTGTGGTCTCGGTTGGTGGTGTTGTGGATGGTGAGGTTCTGGGCGGTGTGAGGAGGATCTATGTTTATTGGTCTGATGTCAACCCATATGTTTGCCGCCTGTATATCAATGGTACGCCGGTGAATAGCTCCGATGCGGATCTAACCTATGTTTGGGATACCACGGGGTGGGGTGATGGGCTATACAACATCACGGCTTTTGCGCTGGATCTTGCTGGGAATAGTAGGAGTGTTACTGTTTGGGTCGCCGTGGATAATACTGCTCCCTCCGTATTGGGGTTTCTGGTCGATGGCTTCGACGCCACGGGGTACCTGTGGGACGGGGAAACATACTATGCTGTGGTCCCTCTAGGATTTGTTTTCGCTCTGGAGCTGTGGGTTTCGGATCCGCACTTCGCCCCTAATATGTCGTATGTTTTGCTTAACTCCTCGGTGCTTGTGAACCTAAGCTCCCTTGTTTTCTCTGCGGATAGGACAGTTTTTCTTTTGAGGGCCTCGTCCGTGGGATGCGCATCGATAAGCATCCACCTCGTGGATACTGTTGGGAATTCCCTGGATAGGGAGCTAAACTTCGTGTCTTGGGTCTTCGAACCAGAATACGCGGTGAGGTTCTCGCTGAGGGGGGAGTGGGGACAAGGGGTAGACAACGAAACCGGGTACTACAACTCCACGTCCCAGGAATTAAGCATAGCCATTTCCTGGAGCGACGAAGGCTTCTACCCACTATGGGGAGTAGGCGTATATGTGAACAACACAAAAACCACAAACTTTGGAGCGATGAGCAACGGGGTTGTCGGTACTGGGAACAGCACAGTGATACTAGAGGGGGACTGGTACGTATATTATAGGTCTATAGACACACTATCGCGGACATACAACCTATCCTCGCTGAGCATTACATCGGCTGGGAGGTACTTGCTGTACGTACATATATGCTATGCGGCCAGTAGCTATGCCGTGTCCCAATCCGTTTGGCTCGTCTACGATTCTTCGCCCCCAGATATGGACTATAGTTTCGGGGGATTATTCTTCTCCGACGGTTCTCTTATTGTTATCTCCGTGGACAGTGCATATCTCGATTTGTGGGGCTCCGACAATATTCCTCATGACCAGTACCTGCTTGGAGTGTATGCTTCTTGGGGAGCCGCGGAGTACACATTTTTTAATGGTCTTGTTGTGGATATCAACGCATCGATTCTCCTCAACTTCTCCGAATACTCCGATTTGTGGAATAGAAACGTATCCCTCCACATCCTAGTTGTTGATCCGTGCGGGAACACCTACGCTACGGAAGAAACAATATTTGTCGACGCCAAAGCCCCAACAATACTTATCGCCGATATAGAAAACAGCACCGTGACTAACTCGAGGAACATAAACATAAGCTGGAGCGTAGATGACGATTTCCCAGCAAACGTAACAGTAATTGTCGAGGGCGCCGCGATAAGCATAACAACAACGAATATGAGTGGAACAATACAGCTGAAGGACTTGGAGGATGGAATATATATTGTGATCGTGATCGCCACCGACATCGTCGGCAACGTGCGGGAGATCAGAATAGTGTTCGAAGTTGACACCACACCACCGATACTTATGTTTCTGGAGCCTCCAGATAACGAGACTTGGACTATGGCGAACAAATACATCAATATTAGCTTCTACGTATACGATAAAAACCTTCATAGTGTTGTTCTCTTGGTTAATGGTTCTGAGATTTATCATTATGAGGGCTACAATATCTCCCTGCGCTACAGCGAGATGAGGGACTTCAGGTCGGATGGGATCTACATTCTCGTCCTCAGAGCGGAGGATATCGCTGGTAATATCGCAGAGGTTACTTATATTGTTTATGTTGACAGCATTGCACCTCAGATAATCATTTACTCGCCAACGAACAATGCTACCTATGGACCCAACGTGACAATAAATATCAGTGTGGTGGATGATTGGCTCGAGGAGTGCTGGGTCTTCCTTGACGGCGAGGAACTGGAAAATACGACGATGAATGTGACTCTTAGTACTGGGTACCATACTGTCTATGTCTATGCTGTGGATAAGAGCGGTAATATCGCTGAGAGGACCATCAGTTTCTTTGTTGATGCTGACCCACCAGAACCAATACTGTTCCTGGACAATGTGACTAATGATGTGATTCTCGGTTGGGAGCCTGAAAACATAACGATCTCGGTGAACGAGACGTGCTACCTTAGAGTGTATGTTGATGGGTGCTTGGTGTATGAGGAGAATGTTACTGAGCCGAGGAACATCACGATAAATATGGTGCTCGCTAATGTTTCCCTTGGTGAGGGGGAGCACGAGGTGGTTGTGGAGGTCGCGGATCCCTATGGGAACCACGCGTCTTGGGTTTACTATATTGTTATTGACAAAACACCACCAAGGCTGATGGTGAGCGGGATAAGCCGTAGGGCACAACCAAATATTACTGTGAACATAACGGTTTATGAGCCCTACCTAGAGAACATAACGG
>JAHKKZ010000023.1 GCA_029856685.1 Candidatus Njordarchaeota archaeon | reverse complement strand
TGTTGCCGCTAGGATAATTAGGGAAGGGGGTCTTGTTGTCTTCCCCACAGAGACTGTCTATGGTCTAGGGGCTAACGCACTAAGCCCTGAAGCTGTCAGGAAGATATTTATTGTTAAGGGTAGACCCTTAGATAATCCTCTTATCGTCCATGTGGCAGACAAAAGTTGGGTGTATAGATATGCGGAGTATGTATCTGAAGAAGCAAAGAAACTCATTGAGAAATTTTGGCCTGGTCCACTGACTCTCGTTCTAAGAAAGAAAGATGTGATTCCAGATATAGTAACTGCAGGTCTTAATACTGTTGGTATCAGGATGCCTTCACACAATGTTGCTCTGGCATTGATCTCAGAGGCTAACGTTCCTGTGGCTGCTCCGAGTGCTAATAGGTTTGGTAGGCCTAGCCCGACGAAGGTTGAGCATGTAATTGAGGATCTGGATGGTGAGGTTGATTGTATAATTGATTCTGGTGAGACGTTTATTGGTTTGGAATCCACGGTTCTTGACCTAACTGGGGATAGACCTACGATATTGCGTCCTGGATACATTACCAAGGAGATGATAGAGGATGTTCTTGGTAGGGAAGTGGAATACATGGGCTACTCTGAGAGACCCAAGTCTCCTGGAATAAAGTACAGACACTATGCCCCTAAGGCAAAGCTATATTTGGTGGTTGGAAGCCCCACAGATATCCGGACAAAGGTAAAGGAACTTGTGGAAGAACTCAAAGGAGAAAGAGTCGCCGTCGTAGTAACTGAGGAGAATAAAAATAATTATGAGGTAGACACATATATTATTGGGTCTAGAAGAAATCTGTCGGAAATAGCAAGGAATCTCTTCGATATGCTAAGAAGTCTAGACAGCAGAGGATACACCTCAATAATATTCGAGGGTTTGGAGGAGAGAGGCTTGGGATATGCGATCATGAATAGGCTCAGAAAAGCTGCAACAAAAATCATTGAGGCCTAAACTGTCTTATCGTCGTGAATAGCATTCACTTTCTTATTCTCCAAGGATTACTAGGGATATTTTCTCACTCGGAGTGTTATTCGGATAAAACCTTTTCTCTCGAGGTCGAATATTATCTTTAATGCATCCTCTTGGCTGATTCTTAATCTGTTTATGAGTTCTTCTATTAAATCTCCTAGTTGAAGCTCCCGATCTGCGAACTCGCTCAGCAAAAGTTCTAGTGTCGATATATGTGTCTGTGAGATCTGTCTCATCCTAGAGAGATATTCCATGCATCTACGCTTTATACCTTGCCAACGCATCCTAAGATCTTTGAGCTTCCTAATGATATCTGGTATTTCGTCGATTTTGATGTCTTCAATTTTTTCGTCTATGCGCTTCATGTCCGTTAATAGTATTGCTATATCGTTTAGGATTTCTATATCCCCTATCTGTCCGCGGAAAATTTCTATTTGTCTATTTAAAGGATCTATGTATCCATTTTTTATTATCTCACCAATAGATCGGCGGAAGTAGAGAAGTTTTGTCTTCAGAGAATTTATCTTATCCATGGCTTCTATTATTTCTTCCTTCACATCCTCAATCAGATTTCTCGACAAAGGGGCCGACGTGAGCCTCTCAGAGACTCTTCCTAAACCCTCCTTAATAACCCTCAGATCCGATTCAATCCTAACCAGATAGCTCATATCTATACTCAGTAGATTACTAACGCCGCTCAGCACCTCACGATATTTTTCTAGGGTTCTCTCAATGCTATTCGCTGTGTCGAAGATCTCTCTCAGAGTTTTTTCGATATGCACTTTCTCTCTTCGGAGTTCCGAAATTTCTGCGACTCTTCTCAATTCATTATCGAGTCCTCTAAGCACTGATTTAAGCCCATCTAATATTCCGCTCAGAGAGGAAGCGTCTGTGAATATATTCCTAATGCGTTTCTTGTAATCTAAAATTGTGTTCTCATCTGGGACCCGTCTTAGCCTTAACTTGATATCTTCTAGCAAACTAAGTATTTGTTGCAGATTCCTTAGATACTCCCCAGATCTTCTTCTGAATTCCTCGTACTCTCTATTGACCAGATATAGAGCCATATTGAATTTTGCGAAGCTCCCGCAACCCTTATTGAACATAAATATGTTCCAGACCTCAGATGTCTCCGAATATTTCTGGCCAATTGTTGAGCGGGCTTCACTTATTAATCTCCTTACCGTAACAACTCTAGGATATTCATGTATCCTAAGAGAGAGCCTTCGTATCTCGTCCTCCAAAGTTTCAACGATACTACCAGGTATGTCTACTTCACAGTTAAGTGTGTTTCTTAGTTCCTCCCTTATCTTGCCCCTAATATTGTTTAACTCTCTAAGGGTCGTATCCGTGTTTCTAACGATCCCCATTATTGTTTCTAGGGCTCCTCTTATGAAGCTAAGCATTTTGAATGCTAAGTCGAAGAAATCCTTGAGAATGACGAGAACGGAGGGGGCCCGACAGTCCATATATCGTGCTCTAAGAGCCTCAACAGCATCAACTATTTGTCTGAGTAATATCAATTTCCAACCCTTCTTTTTAGCGACAAGGACGTGTAGTAGTCCATTCTCTATGCTTCTAAGTTCTGGAGGTATCCCCAACTTATCCAGCATTTCGGTCAGGTTCCTAACAGCTTCCCTAAACCTATTGTACATTTCCTCCATCTCAAGCTCTCTGCTAAGAGGATCCTTTATAAGAGTTATTACTTTCCTTTGACTCATCCTAATGAGCCCCCTATAGGATAGTATGTCTATTAGATTGTCAAGAAGCCTTGTTTCGCTTCTATTTCCACGCATCAGGAATATAAAGAGATTCCTTAGATTATCCCTACTTATTCTCCCTGAGTAATCTCTGAGAATTCTCAATATCCTCTTTTCAGCCGGATGGAGCTCAAGCGATATTTTACCATCACCACTAATTGTGGCCATTCGGTTCGCAACAGCTATGTTTAGTGCTGGCATTATTGTTGATTTTGCCTCCTCAAAGAATTTCTCTCTATTAATACGTCCCTGCAACGAGGTGGGTTCTATGTCCTCCGGCAAGACTGTAGGTATCTTAGCATCGCACCAAGTATCCCTCCCAAAAGGTCTGGAGCTATATATCTTAAACAACAAATCCAATAGCTGCTCAAGAGTAAAATTGTTCCCGCCTGTTAGAAGCAGTTTGTATCGGCTGAAGAATATCACATCCCCCTTCGTCTTTCTTGTCTCCAACATATGGGAATGCTTAGGTTCCGGAGGTAGTATTACCCCCGCTTCAATTCCTCTCTCTATCCAATTCTCTATCCTCTCTTTAATATGGTAGCGATTGATAAGAGATGTCACAAATTCCTCCCACTTCTCCGCTATTAAGGAGTCCTTATACCTAGGATTATTCTCAATGTAGCTTTTTGCAGCAAGGAAGACAAGGTCTCTTAGTGTGAGCTCTAACACAAGAAAGTTCCACTTTCTCCTTGGAACCGTAACATTATCTGGTGCCAAGATCACATACATCTTAAGTTCACTATAGTTCTTGTTGATATTACTCACAACAATTTTCGGATCCCCAACCACAACATGGACCTCAGTGGGTATCCTATAACCAACACGTATACCCGTCCTCTCCCTAGGAACAAATATGTAAAGCTCATGCGCCTTAACCTCAACACCGAAGCAGCTACGAATAACATCCACAAAAGCCTTGCCTATGAGCTCCGAGAAGCGAGCAGGATCGCGCGTGGATATCTCCATAACATTGTTGAAAACATCTGAGGAGTCCTCACTTATGACGAAAGGTATTACTGCGACACGGAAAGCTGGGTATAGCATCGGGTAGGATGATGGGCTTATATAGACAGCGCGTATAACCCTTCTTGACTTTTTCTTTAGGATTCCTCTGGCATATCTCAGGAAGCCTTCTACGAACTTGTCTCTAAATCTTTCTAAGTTTAGTTGCTGAAGGAAAAATAATAGATCGTCGATTCTCTCGGGAAGCACAAATGCATATCCATCAGGATGCCAGTGAGTTAGGAAACAAAGAGCAATCCTAAAGCTATATGTGGTGTCGGGATCATCCGTTGGGGCAATGTAGCTTATCAACTCATTTATCGCCGCATTGAGCTCTTTCAGACTTGTAAATATGAATGCTTCGCCCCTCGCTAATCTTATTGAGTACTCTCTCTCCAACTTATCCATCAGAGACAATATATAATCGAACTGGGGTTCATCCTCATAGATAGCTGATGTTGATATTATCAGAAATAGTAGTGAATCCTCAACTGGTAAGGCGATATCTGAGAAAAGAGGGACTGCCTTCTGTTCAGGTGATAATATCGTTTCAGCTCTGAGTTTTGCCCATATTTCCTTGACCGAGCGGTTCTTTGTGTCCCTAGAATAACGTATGAATTGTTGCATGATAGCTCCAGGATTCCCCATAGTCAGAGTATATATATGCTCCAATAATCTCCTATCGCCAAAAATAGCGTCTGGATTCTTTTTTAGGATCCTCTTAGACAGCCACTCTATACGCTCAAAGAACTCTATGCGTAGGATAGGTCTAAGTCTAAAGGAGAGAACTTCTCTTCTCTCCAACCATCCAGAAAAAAGGTATTCCTGCAGAATATCATGAAATCTCTGATAGATTGGTGGTGTCGTTGCTAATAGGAAGTGTACTTTTCCTCGAATATCCACGCATATTTTCTCTGTTCTATTAATCATACACCTTAGAAATTCTGCGAAGCCAACAGCGAAGTCAACGTTCATATCTATAATCAGCCTTCTATACGATAACAAGCTTTCAAGATCGTCAATAAAAACAATTAGAGGCTCCCCATTGCGATCTATTAGCTCCCTAAAATACTCGGTGAACGCCAATACTATGTTTCCTGTATCCTTAAATTTTTTGCTTACCTCGAAAAGCATGTTCTTTGTATGTATTATGGTATAATTGACACCAGAAAATTCCCCCTCCTGAAGAATAGCCTTCTCTACAGCTCTCCCAACAAAAGATTTTGTTTGGCCCCAGGAACCAACAATAAAGGCAAACTCACTTATCCCCCTCGCACCGCTTTCTATAGCGTATCTAAGGAATTCTTTAATCCTACCTAGAATCATCGCTTGATATTCAAAAAGCCCACACTCACGCAGAATATCCTCGATGGTGCTCTCGTCGATGTTTTCGGCAGCCACATGTATAAAACTATCCCCCATAAAAAACACCAAAATCTTCCAAAATGAAAAATGGAAAAAGAATAACTTAAGAAGATTCTAAAAATATGCCTAGAATACCCATATCATTGGGAAGTCAGACTTTTTGGCTGTGAGCTGTATCCTCCTTCTATTATGATTGCAATGTTGTTCCTTACACCTTGTCATTATTAGTATCTCGCTATAGTCTATCAGTATAAGAGTTCCTTCGGTATCTATATTCTCTTTTTAGGTTTCTATTATTCTTCTTAACTTCCTTATTATGTCTGGTTATCGATTTGTCCTTAGCTTTGTCCTCAGCTGTTAGATGATCCCTTAGGTGTTCTACAGACTATATCCATATCCTCCATTTTTGATAGAAACTATTTTATTTCTGAGAGCAATTCTACTGAGAAAGATTTGAGAAAAATCGATATTCTTTGGCCTACCATGTCTGACACATAGATATATTATCTGGAAATAAGGAAAAATAAAATAGTTGGAAAAACAATTATTTTTGTAGGAGGTGTGTTTAGTTGGTCAAATTTGTGAGAAAAACTGATGGCTCAGTGGAGCCCTTCGACGCTAACAAAATTATAAATTCTATACTCAAAGCTGGAGGCTCTGAGAGTCTAGCAAGAGAAATAGCGAGAATAGTTGAAGAGGAATTCGCTGATAGGGAAGAGGTAAACACGACTGAAATCAGAAGGGTCATACTCAGAGAACTCGAAAAAAGAGACCCAGATGTCAAGGACTCAATGCTCTTCTACGATAGGCTTATGAAGGGAAGAATAACATTCGAGGCTGGGAAGTTTCTAGTTGTTCGATCAGGAGCATTATACCTAGGCCGAAACGTGAGGGATATTGGTGGGCCGGGACTTACCCACCTCGACGAGGTTAGAGCCCTCATCGAGGAATTCGAGGAGGATATGGAGGTAGGTGGTTTTCGGGAAGACATTGCTGATAGAAGAAGCAAAATACTCATACAAGCAATAAAGGACAGCAGTATGTCCGATTCTGAGAAAGCAGAAGCAATACGTTTAGTTAATGAGTTTAGAAAAAAGTGGAATCTAGAGCCTGTTAGCTAAGCTCTGAGTCGGTGAAAAAGCTATGATTTTCCCTCACCAAATAGCTCCTCGAATTCCTCCTCAACTTTCACTTCTACTTTTTCCTGCTCTCTTCTGAATGCTCCTATTCCAAGTCTAGATTGAACCCAAAGCTTTACATCTTCAACATCCTCCCCAACACCGCTCCACCCTGATAGCAAAGGACCATACACCTTCTCAAGCTCTCTATGAAGCTTACTCAGCTGCTTAATTATCCTTGGATATGCCTTCTTCACGAAGACCCACATAATAGTATTATCTCCCTTCTCTATAAGTATCGGAATGGCTCCAGAAAGCACCAGCTGTTTAAGTTCCTCTCCAGAAATCTCACTAGTCATCGTGAATATTCCTAGGAGCCCAGAACTTATCAAAGATGGGTCATATCCCATCTTAAAATTCTCTGGTAATACAAACATTGGTGTTCCACCAAGGTCGGATAGACCAAAAGCTATTATATCTTCTCTCCAGTTTCTAAACAAACCATATGCACGTGCCTCAAATAGGCCTAAAATAATTCCTATAAATGCTACTATTATTAGGTCGTTGAAGTGAGGTAAAAGAAAATCAACATTATCAGGCATGAAATCCTTATCGGTATCTCGGGATTTTGGGTCCGTACCAATCTCATATATCTCTCTATAGTCTGAGAGCCCATCACCATCGGTATCTCGTGCCCTAGGATCAGTACCACGTAGATATACCTCCTCACCATCGTGTATTCCATCGCCATCGGTATCCTCGTTAGCTGGATTAGTTTTTCGAATACCTAGATTTGGTATAACAACACCATTAACCTCGTCATAATCAGGTATCTCATCGTAGTCAGTGTCATTACTTAAAGGATTTGTCTTTACCCTGCCGATCTCATCATCTACATATACTCCATTTACTTCCTCGGAGTCTAAGAGCCCATCATCATCTGAGTCTGAATCACATATATATGTTCCGATGACATACTCTGTCCAGTCGCCTAATCCATCCATATCTGTATCATTCTTTCTTGGATCCGATCTGCATGCATACTCAAAGTAATCCGACAAACCATCTTGGTCACTATCCCCAGTAAGCGGACTAGAATCAACATGGTAAGAGAACATGTCTCTGTCCGAATAAACAACAGTTATATTCCACCCAACTATCTCAGCAGAGTCCCACAAACCATCCCTATCCGTATCAGCTTTTCGGGGATCCGTTGAATATACTATTAGCTCGTCGAAATCACTTAGTCCGTCACCATCAGTATCAAATAGTGTTGGATCAGAGATTCCGATCTCCTCAAAATCGCTTAGTCCATCATCATCGGTATCTGAGTCCAGGGGGTTCGTATGATACACCGATACCTCCTCGCCATCACTTAGTCCGTCACTATCAGTATCCTCCCTCTTCGGATCCGTACCAAGCTCCAACTCATAACTATCCTCAAGAGCATCCCTGTCAGTATCGTACCATGTGGGGTCGGTGCATATTGAGACCTCATAGCTATCATTTAGCCCATCATCATCAGTATCTAAGCTTAGTGGGTTCGTGTATCTTATTCCTATTCCCGTTATGTTGATACCATAAACCTCCAAGCCATCTGACAATCCATCTCCATCCGTGTCAATAAGCGTTGCGTTTGTCCCATAAACATATATCTCATCCCAATCAGTAACATTATCTAGATCAGTATCGGGACTCTTTGGATCTGTTTTGTATCCAGCAACACTACCATAAACCTCTTCATAATCGCTTAATCCATCGTTGTCAGTATCCCATTCCTCTGGATTTGTTTCATAGACTAAGCATTCATTATAATCATCTAATCCGTCCTGATCAGTGTCGTATTCCAATGGGTCGGGACATACTAAGCCTATCCCTGATATGTTAAAGCCCTTAACTTCTTGGTAATCGGTTAGACGATCTTTGTCGGTATCAGCATCATACAGCTTAGTTCCAAGATAGTCCTCCTCGTAATCTAATAATCCATCTTGATCTGTGTCCTTGCTCCACGGATCGGAACCATAGTACCACTCCCAGAAATCATTGAGCTTATCTTCGTCCTCATCAGCATCTAGGGGGTCTGGGATAACATGATAATTCTTTCTGCTACCATTAGGATAGATAACAGATACATTCCAACCTGTCAGTTCGAAACTATCATTCAAACCATCAAAGTCCGAATCTGGCTCTGTTGGATCTACGTGGAATATATACTCTTGGTAATCATTGAGCGTGTCATTATCTGTATCATTGTTCAGAGGATCTGTTTGTCTAGTACCAATTCTAGGTATGTATATGCCTTGTGTTTCGTTACCATCCAACAGTCTATCATTATCAGTGTCAGGATTTGTCGGATCTGTCTCCCAATAATATTCATCGCCATCATCTAAGAAATCATTGTCCGTATCCGGGTCCCAGGGGTTCGTGTAATATTTTTCACCCCCGATGTATATTCCTTGTGTCTCATTATAATCGGAGAGACCATCGTCATCGCAGTCCCAGTCAGTTGGATCTGTCTGCATAACACCAATATTCGGAATATCGAATCCCCCTGTCTCATTACCATCTAATAGTCCATCATCATCTGTGTCGCCATCCCATGGGTCTGGATACACCTCATATGTTCTATTAGTTAGGGGATTAGTTATGATGACACCCATGGTTTCATTGTAATCGGTTAAATAGTCATCATCAGGATCAGCATCGGAGATAGCAGTTCCCCAATAGTACTCCTCTATATCCCAAAGAATGTCTCTATCCGTATCAGAGCGCCAAGGATCAGAACCTTGTAGCCACTCATAGTAGTCTCCGAAGAAATCATCGTCTGAATCCGAATCCGTTGCGTTTGAGAGCACAACATAGTATTCAGATGAACCATCGGCATAGACTACAGACACATACCATCCATTCATAATCTCCAGGTAGTCATCTAGCCCGTCGCCATCAGTATCGATCTTAGTTGGGTCAGCATATAGAACCGCGCTTAGGTTATCCTCTAATATGTATATTGATACACCCAGTACCTCATCACCATCAAGCATCTGGTCATCATCGGTGTCGGAGTCTAACGGGTCTGTTTGGCGTATACCAACCGTGGAAATATAAACACCTCTCACCTCCGAACCATCACTTAGGGAGTCGTTGTCTGTGTCATTTTCGCTGGGATCTGTGTGGTAGATAAATACTTCGCTACCATCATATATCCAGTCGTTGTCAGTATCGCTACTCGTCGGGCTACTTTGGTAGTATTTCTCCTCGCAGTCGCTTATATAGTCCTTATCAGTATCTACAAGTCCTAATGCGACATAAGGCATTCGTTCTCCATTAACATTGGAGATATGAACTATAACGATGCTATTATTGCTTTGTGCGTACTCAGAATATGTGGAATTCAGGAAGACTCTAATATTGAATGAGGACTTACTTAGTATCGCATCGAAATCCGTAACATCGCTGATATTAACATATGTTGAAATTTCGCTTTTGTTGAATGTCCCAGCCGAAAAATTGAAGGTTAATACCATAGCCTTAATGACTGAGCCACTAATACTATCTATCCATGCTAAGACGGATTCGTTATCTAAATAGTTATAATCAATAAGCAAGGGTTTTGATGATGATCTAAACTGGTTTTCTAGAATAATCTCGCTATTGCTTGCTGGTCCCCCAATCTTATCCCCTAGAAATCGGCCTTTAAGATACATAAGGTAGTTATCATAGTCTGAGTATCCGACAAAACTGATGATAAAATCAGAGAAGTTATTTATTGGTGTTATTGATGGGTCCTTGAAGTCTAATAGAGGAAGACCGTAGTCTTCTAGTCCTGATGTGGCGATTATAGTATGTGCTGACACAGATGTTGATGTACCATCCCAAACTACTGAGACAAGCTCACTTCCAATCGAAGAAACAAGTGCAAGAACGACACATACATTTCCACCTACGTTGTTCCAAACAATATTACTTACATATGCGGCCTCTGGTGTGGCTCGATAAATACTAGCAGAACTGAAAGAGACATTAGCCACAACTCCAGACTCTCTAACCAATTGTGCCACAAATCTCATCACTGATATCCCAGTATATCTAACTACATTAGAACCGATCCATGCCAAAATAGTTTCCTCTGTATCGCTCCACAGTGAGATGCGTACATCAAAACCAACACCTATTGTGTCTGTTGCAATCAGATTCTCTGTGCTCCATGTCCCAGTTACTATGTTTAGGCTTCTTGTACATACATCATATGTATCGATGTATTGTCCAGACAGAAATGCTACGTACTGCTTAATATATGCAACTGTTACCGTTGTAGAATTTATCCATACGACATCAAAAACTGTTATTCTCATATAGTCGTTAGTTGTACCCTGAATCATGAAGCTACTTATATATTTTGTAGACACATTAAATTGTGTGGAATTAATATATACTTCACTTCTCTCCGTAAAATTCACAATGTATATTGCTACCTCGCTGTACAGATCCTCCCCAACACTCCATCTGCTTAAAACCCCAACAACATACTCTTCCTTGCCAACTGGGCTTCTTGAAACCTCTATCTGAACGGATACATTAGCTGTATTATTCATAAGGATGGATTTTTTAAATATCCATCCATTTGTTGTCAAGTTAATTATTGGTTGATAAGCCTCACTTTGAAGTGCTCTAAAATTCTTTTGTGATGAGTTGATAGGCAACAAAGAATTTTCAGCAGTAGTAGACACATAGGTTGTACTTAGATCTCTATTTACTAATGATTCTTTATGATGAGTCACATTGATATGGTACCTTCCCAGGATACTCAGCGTCAGAAGCATAAGTATTGAAAGCATAAAGTAGCATCTTGGTTTTAGCGCCAAGAATGGCACCTCAGAAGAATCTATGAAAATAATTATCTTTGTTATAGATATATTATGTCTTACATGTTATATTTGCAATGTTTTTCCCAATAATCAAACAAATTTTTGTTATTTCTGACAACCATACTGATTGGTGAATCCCCTTTCTAGAAAACCAAAGGTTCAACGGATTTTAGCTGACCATTAATATAGTATCATCAGGTTTATAAGGTGCAATTACAAATTAATTTTAGTATCAACGATTTTTGAAGCTTTTTAGTATCATTGAAAAATGTGTTCTAAAGCGGTTTTCGAATTTGAGTGGTAGCGATCTGGAGGGTATTGGGCTTAGGAAAGAGAGTGTTATTAGAACTACAAAATCTCTTTGCCCAGAATGCTATAGAATTCTAGATGCTATCATATATGAGGATAATGGGAAGATCTACATAAAGAAGAGATGCCCAGAGCATGGCGAGTTTGTGGATATCTATTTCGGAGATTCGGAGATGTACTATAAGTTTGAGAAATTTTCGGCTCCCCCAAGAAGAATCTCTGGCACCAACGTGGAGTATCGAAATCCCTGTCCCTTCAGCTGTGGTCTATGTCAGATCCATATGAATCAGACCGCATTAGCGAATATTGTCGTTACGAATAGATGCGATTTACAGTGCTGGTATTGCTTTTTCTATGCTGAAAAAGCTGGCTTCGTCTATGAACCATCGATAGAGACAATTGTAAAGATGGTTAGAATACTAAGGCGTCAGGGCCCATGGACTCCGAATGCTGTACAACTTACGGGAGGAGAACCTTTGCTTAGGGACGATCTTGTGGATCTCATAAGGGCTTTGAGGAGAGAAGGCCTAGTACATATACAGCTGAATACAAATGGTATTAATATTGTGAGAATTTGGCTTGAGAAGGGAAAAGAAGCTGCTGTTGAGTATGTTCGGAGGATCCGGAATGCTGGGACAAACACAATATATCTAAGTTTTGATGGTGTTTCTCCCAGAGCGAACCCCAAAAACCACTGGGAAATCCCCTTTATTCTTGAGGCTTTTCGTGAGGCGGGAATGACGAGTGTTGTTTTTGTTCCAACGGTCATAAGAGGGCAGAATACAGATGAGCTCGGAGAAATAATACGTTTTGCCGCTGAGAACGTGGAAGTTGTTAGGGGTGTGAACTTCCAACCAATATCACTAACAGGGAGTGTTCCTAGAGATCAGAGGGAAAAATTAAGAATAACAATTCCGGATGTTATAAAGCTTATCGAGAAACAGACAGATGGGCAAATTGGGAAAGATGCTTGGTACCCAGTTCCCTGGACCTATGCTTTATCAAGCTTCATAGAGGCTTTTACAGGAAAGCCTCAGATATCGATGGTAACACATTTTGTATGTGGCGCCGCTACATATGTATATCCCCACATAAGGAAAAAGAATGGCCATAAGGTGGTCATTGGATTCACACCAATAACCGAATTCGTGGATGTTGAGGCAGCCTATGACTACTTTAAGTCGAAAGCACGCTATCTAGCTGAAGCAGGTGGTCTGCGTAGGAAACTTAGGAAAATAAGAGTGGCAATATCTATTCTTCTCAGCATAGGTAAATTCATTGACTATTCGCGTGCGCCTCCAGATTTGGAACTGAGAAAGATTCTTAGAAGAATAATTTTCCGTAGGAGTTATTCTGCACTTGGCGACTTTCACTACAAAATGCTGTTTTTGGGCATGATGCACTTTATGGATCTATACAACTATGATATTAGTAGAGTTATGAGGTGCTGTATCCACTATCTAACGCCAGATGGTAGAGTAATACCTTTCTGTGCCTTCAACGTTCTCCCAGATATATACAGAGATAGAATACAAGCAGAATACGGAGTTCCCGTGGAAGAGTGGGCGAAGATTCATGGGTACGATAAGATCGGGAGTAAGATAAAATATGTTAGAGACACGAAGAGGCTGGAAGGCTCCGAGCTTTATAGGAGATACTATTATAACTATCTATCAGACTGAGAGAAGTGAAGAACTAAAAGAGGGATTCAAAGGGCGGTGCTTTTTCTTCTTCTTTTTTAGCTGTAAGGCGCTGCTGAACTAGATTTCTCAAAAAGTCATTGTGACTTGCCAGTCTATCTCCCACAATTTCTGCTTTTTCTCTACCCTTATCCGTTCCTGTTGCTAAGTAAAATCTCATTGCTTTGACTCCAGCCAACATCGCTATTGTGGGAGCATCTAGAAAAGTCTCGTATATTCTCTCTAATGCGAGAGCTATTTCAATAAGTATCCTACGCCTCGCCATCTCCATGGGAATTCTCATAGCTATGTAGCCGAGAGCCTCCAGCAGATTCATACATATCAAAATATATATGGTAGGGTCTATCTTCCAGAGCTCCTCAAGTTCTTCTACCGCGAGCTCCTTGGCATAGTATGGTATGTCCCTGTAAAATGAGTTGAGCTCGTGGGCTATCCTAGACAATATTTCTAGGAGACTAGATGCCAAGAAGTAATATATGTATGAATGGATTTTACCTCTCTTCCTGATGTCTCCTAACCATTTAAGGATTGACACTACTCGCTTTTTATATTTGGAGCTGATGTTTTTTGCTTCCTTTGTGGAGGCAACATCAAGGAGAAAGCTAAGTAATATCCCAAGACACACACTATGTATAAGCGCTATGGTATTCGAGGATATCTTGTCCATAGCTTTTTCTATGATTTTTTGTTGCTTATCGTAGGAGTCTATAGATTGTCTTAGCAGATCGGTGGCCTCGTCAAATGACATTTCTTTGCTAAGAACCCCCCACAGAGCGAGGAAGGATATCAGAAAGAAGTATAGGTATTTGGAATCCAGAAATCTCTCCGGCATGCTTTCAAACTCATATTTTGCCCTACCCATCAGTTCGCTCCAACTACTCAGATCCGGTGCGACCCTCCTCAAGGCATCCTCAAGTATGCTTATCATATCTACGTAAGCATAAAGAAACTTGTTTTGCCTATCAATAAAGTTTTTGATCCTATCGGCTAACACTCTTGGGGGAGGCATTATCAATATTAGATATACTATACTCTCTATTCTGCTCGAGGACAAAAGCTTATTCTTAATGTCGCTGAATGATTCCTCTATTGTTCTAAACCGCTCCACACAACCCCTAATATCTATGAAACACTCTAGCTCAGCAGTTAGAATTTTTCTGACTGTATCATCCGCAATCTTAGACGCTACGGTATATGCATTGTTCATAGTCTCCGAGTCGATCTTCGTGCCGAATGAGTTTGCGAATGTTATTGCCTTAACATATAGAACCTTCGCGAATTCGCTTGTGATGAAAAGTTTGGGTGCCTCAGCAATAATATAGTCTAGATCTCCCTCAAGAAATCTCTGGATGAGATTCTCCATCTGGGCTTCGCCACTAACTATGGGGGTCTCCTCCTTTATCTTAAATCTTTGGGGAGGCTCAAACCGAAGCTTAAGTTCCTCTCCTCCTTTAATTGAGTCGAGGAACGCTATTATCTTATTAGCAATTGTTCTTATCAATGAGATTGAGGGCGGGTGTGTTTTAATAATCTCATCTATCTCCGATACTAACATGTTTTTTGCTTCGACATCAAATGTTAGTTGTTCAACAGAAATATTCTTCTCTTCTATATGACTGAGAATCCGTTCAACAAGCCCTACAATCCTATCATCCTTTTCATCAGAGATTATCATGAGTACTATGCCCCGCGAATACCCAAAATAGATATGGTATTTCTCCGCCACAAAGTATTTTATTCTCTCTTTGAGAGCCTCTTGGAGCATTTGGGTTATTGCCGTCATAGCGCCTGCAAACAGAGTTTCTTTCTCACCTAGAACCTCGATAGATTCACTAACTATCAGCGGAGTTCCGCCCTCATCTAAGAGCATATATCCAAGTATCACTCCGCATACACCTACAAGATACATAGCAATAATATATAATTAGTCAAATAGTTAAAATATATTTTAATAGTTCTGGGAGGACTGGAAATGCGATGTTAAGAATCTTCTTCTATGACTTCTGTTCGACTTATTCTAATGCAAACACCTGGTATAGTCAGATTTTGGTCATATTGCTAGCGATCTAAAGCTGAATTATATTTATATATGTTAGATAGTTTCGTTCACGAATGATGGGGATGCGTCTGTACCCCAAACCATAGTCATCTAGAATTTTCCAGAACCATCTTTTTGGCGTAATAATCACTATTCTTCCTCCTCTCCTTATAACTCTTAGTTCAGATTCCAAAATTTTTCTGTATAGCTCTTTTAGACCAGTACCATGGTAGGGTGGGTTATGTACAATAGCATCTATGCTCTCGGGTTCAAATATCTTGTGGAGTCTTGTCGCATCGCCGTGAATAAGCTTTATGTCCCCAGCTGTGTTCGATTTCTTAAGATTTCTCCTCGCGCCCTCGAGGAAACTTCTGTTCTTATCGATTGCGAATATTCTTAGTCTCATCTCCCTCTGAATATTGCCCAATATCTCCTCATGTATATCCCTCTCGACATTTTTGTCGAGGAATCGAAGTTTTCTAAATGCGAAGTCATCTCTGAAGATGAAGTGAGGGGTTCTCTTAGCATAGAGCGCCGCCTCGATAGGTATTGTTGCTCCTCCACAGGTAGGATCGAGCAATGAAAAATCTTTGTCCCAATTCGACATAATTACCATCGAATATGCTATTGTTGTTTTAAGTGCATAGGGATGCGAGAATACTCTGTATCCCCTCATGTGAAGACTTCTTCCAGTAGTATCTATACCTATAAGCAGGTTATTATGTGATGCCTCAATGAGAATCCTTACATCTGGGTTATTCAGATTCACTTTGGGTCTCTTGCTGCTCCCACTCGCTACGGCCTCTATAATTGCTGATCCTGTCTCTCTAGCCATATCAATCGAAGTAAAATTATGCTTTCCTATTCTGTTAGCTCTAACAGCGAAGGTCTGACCTTGCCCTATATATCTATCCCACTCAATTTCTCTAACAGTTCTTACTATATCTCTTAGTGTCTCAAATGTTGTTTGTTCTAAGACTATGTAGAGCCTATTTATACTCCTAGCCAAAAAGTTTATCAGATATATGGTTTCCTCCGCGCCCCAGAAAAATATTTTGCCCGGCCTCCTTATATGCTCAGGAATCACACCAAAGTTTCTTGCTAAGTCATCCATGCAGAAATCTTCGAGCCCTCTCTCAACAGTGGCCATAAAAAGAATTTTTGAGTCCATTACTAAGAAGCACCTGCATAGAAATAGTTAATGTTTAGGGTATCCTCCCAGTCCTCAGAATCTTCAAAGCAAAAATAATGAGCCATATCATGGGAACAAGCACAGATAGTATCTCTGGGATAGCAACACCAGTTATTCCAAAGCTTTCCCAGGGGGCTATACCCCAAACAACAAAATCGATGACTAGGCCTAGGATACCAAGGATCCCTAGTAGAACCTCCCTATAATAGAGGTAATATAAACCAAATCCTAGCATTGTGAAGCCAATAAGGACAAAGAAGAGCACAGCGGAAGTCCAGTGTGCTTCAGGCGCAGCATCCATGGGAAACAAGCCTATTCCTATGAGGAAAATGCTGGTTATAAGTAGCAGCGCTGTGGGGATTATCCTTAGTCTGTTTGTGCTCCATGATTCTAATATTATTAGCACTGATGCTGCCATAGAGAGCACTCCTATTATTATTAAGCCTGAATTGAATATTATATATGATTCCACCTCAGTAGCACCAAGGTTGCTTAGGGCATGCCTCGTCAAAATAAACCAGTTCCTAGCAACATATATTGAGGCTGATATAAAGGTCAGAGTCAAAATCGGGATAAGGATACAAAGTATCCCAACAAGACGGATCCTACTTGCCCGCATCAACATCACCGAATAAGTCATTGAAATAACAAATATGTTTGGCCATATATCTAATCTAGATTAAATCGACAAACGGGCTACATAAATATTATGTTTATTCCTAATAATCCTAGCAAAAATCCTTGTGCCAGGAGCCAGAGGCCTTGGTATGCCCACTATTGTCACGCTTCTATTCCTTCCCCGCGCTAGTATTTCGCCCTTTAACCATCCGGGACCCACGACCTCCAGCTCAGCATTTTCTCCCTTCCTAAATTTTATTGGGAGCATCTTTCTCTTATGCAATCCAAAGTCTTTTTCTAATGAGAGTATGAGTGTTGTATTATATTCTTTTTCCCACTCTGCGAGTCTTTGATAAAATTCCTCCCAAGTCATAGCTCTCACACCTCTAGGCTTTCTCCCCTTCTTGTGCGGTATGTATTTTTGTATTCCTAAGGCTGGCCAACGCCTACCTGCTCCTATTCTCAGAGCGAACTCTATGATCTTCGGTATCTCCTCATCATTTATGGTTGGTACCCATACGGGGGCTATCAGAAGATCTATTCTCGTATTATTGGTTATGTATTCGGCCATCGCCTTGACTCTCTCAATATCATAACTAGGAGTACCAGATAGAAACTTAGCCAGCTCGGGATCCATCGCATCTATCGAGAGATTTATGCGGTCAAGACCCGCAGCTTCTAACTCCTCTATTAGGTGTTCGTTGAGCAGGTATCCATGTGTCTGCATAGAGACAACCTCAACACCCTTCGTAGATTTCAATTCCTGTACAAGATCAACTATTCGTGGATATGTCAGTGGGTCCCCAACAGTATCTATATGTGCCTCAATACCGTATTCTCCCTTATACCTAACAATCCTTCTAAACTCATCCACAAGGTATTCAAGCTCAACAATATATTCTGTCTGCCTTCTCCTCGACCTAGGTCCAGCATCCGTAGAACAGAAAATACAGCTAAGAGGGCATATCGATGTTGGACGAACCTGAATTGTATTCGTTCCACGATCAATAAGACCAAAAGCTATACAGCCTACAAGCGGAATACTGCTCTCCTCCCTTATATAGAAGATCTCCCTTCCAACCGTCTTCTTGTTCAGAGAAAAACGCACCGATAACTCCACCATCAAAACTCTATA
>JAHKKZ010000229.1 GCA_029856685.1 Candidatus Njordarchaeota archaeon | reverse complement strand
TTGTGATGTCCTCTTGGAATCATGCCACATGTAGGGCCATGAGAAACCTCTCCTGGCATCTTCGTATTCGAATACGAATACATCTCCATGGTTATCCCATATTACTAGCTCGTTTTTATCATCTCCATCAATATCGGCTATATTAATCATGAATCCAGGCTCATGTAAACCCTTACTGAAAATGTTTGAGAGATCTTCAATATAGAGGATTCTTCTCTCCTTAAATGAGTAAACAGCGAATTTAGCTTCATAATCCCATAATCCCGTGGTCGTTTTAACAAGAATTACTTCGGGATATTCCTCATCTAAGGTGTTTAAGGGGGTTAAGAAGGCCCATAATCCTTTATTAAAAGGCTCCTGGAAAACGGTGCTTCCATTTAAGACTGATACTGCTTTAATCCAGGTATAGTCCTTAGCACCAAAAAATGTTTGCCTCTTATCAAATTCAATAAAGACTATTTCGCGCGTACCGTCATTGTTAATATCCATGATGACAGCTGGTCCAAAGAAATGTCTATTCTTGACCCACCAAGCAATCTTACGTTGCTTTACACTTATTGCTGATAGTAACCATTCTTCTTGTTCCTTTTTACTAATCGCTCTGACGAAAACGTAGACGTCATCACTAACACTAGTTGCGCCTAAGACATAGTCAAATAATAAGGATGAATTATAATAGTACCAACTATTAGTTACATTCAGTAAGTCAATAGCAATAAACGAGTGCCCATTATTCCCCAGGAAGAATATGAAAGGCTTCTTATCCACATAATATGCGCACCATCCAAGGAAACAGTTCGAACAACTCCATTTTTCTACAGATATATTCCTGATAAGAGCTAGATTGGAAGAATTATACACCAAGAAGGTTCCTTGGTAGTAGAGAACAATATCCTCCAAATCATCCTCATTTGCATCAATTATTGTGAAGAAAGCTGACTCTTGGCTCTCTGGTAAATTCTTTCTAAACAGCAGCGACCCATCATCATCAATAATTATTAAGAAGTGGCCGCGCAACAAGACAATACATTCGCCCCTATTATCTGAGTCTAGATCATAAATGTACATATATCCCAAGTAACCTACTCCACCATTCCCTGGACGGGTTCTGATCAAATATACCGTTGATGCGTTATACGTCCAGAGAATTTTCCCAGTAGCACCATTAAAACCTTTAATCACCACCTTGTTGCTTGTGAAATCAGTTACAGCAACTACGTCATTAATACTATCTCCATTAATGTCCCCAATGGCAGGCCAAATGCTGAGAGTCTCCCAAGAAAACCAATCAGAATAGTCAGACTTGTAGTGCCATTTAATAATGAAATGTTGTTTTCTAGAGGAAAAAAATAAGATAGATATATAGGAAGCAGATAGAAGAAGTATAACGATGACTGCTGGAATAATTTTTCTTCTCAATTCGGACAAAGATATCACCTCAATTATACTGAGATTTCTAGACTTATATTTTCAGTAACTGTGTCTTGGAAATAGAAATAATATCTACCTAGGTACGGTCCACCGATATACACGCTTCCTAATTTACCCCATGTGATTTTTCCTGACACTACTATAGAACCCGTCGTTCCATGAGGACTTCATATAAACAAGTATCCATTGATTACCCAATGCGCAAAATTCTGGGAAGGTGGTGTAGATGCATACGAATTAGAACTTGTGGGATAATGCCATCTTACATAGATTTCTTCATTAGAACTCAAAACATAATCTCCTTCTGAAATCATTGAGCCTACTTCATAAGCTGCTTCTAAAGCCACTAATAATACACCCATGTAGATTAGTTTTTATTGGTTAAATATATAACATATGTAACATTCCTACAATATATCTACATTGCGATATTGACGTGGGGGAGACCCCGCATGAAAATCAGGAGGCTCCCCCACGGATTGCACAGACACAGAAAAGCCATCACAATCCTCATCCTCACAATAATAATAACCTCCACAGCCGGATACTACGCCTACAGCCTAACCATGCCAGAAATAAGACTAAAAATCACAGACGAGAAAGGAAACCCAATAAAAAACGCCCACATAGTCATAACATACAACCAACCAGACCAAGAATCAGCCATAATAGCAGCAGGCCACACAGACGAGAAGGGAAAATTCACCTTCAGAATAAACAGAAGAGCCATAACAGAGCCATGGCTAGCATATAACGAAGAACTAGCAAAGAAGACGAGATGCGAAATCGTAGCGATAGGCCTAGTAGTCACCGTAGTAGACTTCGAGGAGATGAGAGCATGGACGGGAATAATCGACATACCCATCAAAGCCATGCCAATAGCAATCGAGTACAGCCTCGCAATAAACGGAACCCCAATTCCGCATAGCCCGGCATCTGTCAAGGCCCTCAATAGCGGGGTGGAGACGAAGGATTTCGGATACCGATGGCACCATGAGATGACCCTCGTGAAGTCGTATAGTAGGACGGGAAGATTCCCAATAGTCAAGTTCAAGAACAGCGAGCATACGATGGCGTCTGTCTTCACTCACTTTATTAGTGGTGATGTCTGGAAGGCTAAGATGTGGGTGGGATACTCCTACAGCGACTATCTCCAGCTGGCTTATGGGCACAAGTGGGTTGGGAGCCTATCCAGCAAGAGTTACGGTGATTGTGCTGGTT
>JAHKKZ010000228.1 GCA_029856685.1 Candidatus Njordarchaeota archaeon | reverse complement strand
TTTTTCATATTGTCCAGAAGCGGCTTTGCTGGGATTCAAAGATATTCTGCGAATTGGACAGGAGATATTTGGAGCTCATGGAAGCATCTCAGAGCGTCTGTATCTATGATACTAAACATGTCTATGTCAGGCCTATTCTTTGTTGGTGCTGATATTGGAGGCTTCTTTCCTCCATTCCGAAAAACACGACGTAAATTGTATCTACGATGGATCCAGCTTGGAGTATTCTATCCCTTTATGAGGGCGCACTATGCGAAGAAAAGACCACCTCAGGAACCATGGTGTTTTGGGAAAGAAGTATTAAGAATCGTTAGGAAATATATCCGACTCAGATACCGTCTTCTACCATACATCTACTCCTTGTTTTGGAGGGCGCATATCCATGGTGAACCCATATTTAGACCACTATTCTACGATTTTCCAGATGATGATAAGGCATATGATGTTGAAGACCAGTTCATGTTTGGTCCATCAATAATGGTAGCGCCGATTCTCCATAGGAAAGATCAAAGAAAAATATATCTGCCAGAGGGATATTGGCTTGATTATTGGTGTGGAAAAATATATTTTGGCCCCGTAACAATAGACTATAAGGCTGACATAGAAACAATACCCATATTCATAAGGGATGGAGGAATAGTAGTTCTCCAAGAGCCACAGAGATATGTTGGGGAGAAAAGGATCGAAGAATACGAAGTCATGATATTCTCGAAGGAAAGAAAAGGAGAATTCATACTGTATGAGGATGATGGGATAAGCTACGACTTTGAGAAAGGAATCTATGCGGAGACAAAAATTGTTACCAACCCCACAAAAATAGGAATAGAAGTACTTAACAGGAGTTATCAAGGCGTGGACAAACTTAAGTTAAGAATATTCATGGAGAAAAAACCTAAAGAAATCATAATAAATGACGAGCAATCCAAATTCCATTATCTGAATAAGTGGTTAATAGTAAGAACAACAAAAGCTAATCAAGAAATAAAAATTAACCCTTAAACAAGCTAACCCACCAACTAGGATTATCCACAATACTAAAGCCTCTTTAAGCTAAGTGACTTAAAAAGCTTTTTTAAATAGAATATTACTCAATATTCTCCGCGGAAGTGCTCTAAAAGGATTTCCGCCCGAAATGTGCTACTAAGAAAATCAATATCCCTAGTATGGGCTCTTTGGTGATATCTCTATGCCTCTTAATGATATTAGAAGGGAAGATATCTTAAAGTTCATTGAGACATTTACGGTTATGGTCTCGTTTGTAGCACTAGTTTTTGCGATAATAAACAAGGAACTAAACTTGATAATTATCTCTGTAGCCTTACTATTAACTACTCTTTTCGTTAAAAGAGAGATTCCCCTATCTATCGAAGATCTTGGCTTTATCCATATTAGAAGGCTTTTAAAGATTGATGTGGATGCTGATAATGGTTATGTCTGGTTCTCAATGCCCCGCGCAGCAAACTTTAAGAAAGGCTATTTCATCCCACCTGATGAAAACATGTTGAAGAAAATTGATGATATTATTAGGCATAATCAGATACCTTTTATTATCTCGCCTCCTGGTACTGGAAAGACATGGTTTGCTTTGTACTATGGCTATAAAAAATTTATGCGTGAAAAAACCGAAGTTTTCTATGCTAGTTACTCAGTAGTGTTAAATAATATTATGGAAAGAAGAAATGATCTTCAGAAGCTAAGGTTGCTTTTGAAAAAGAAAAACTATCTTTTAATAATAGATGATGTAAAAGCACCTACCATAGACAGTATTATCAATAAGGAGCGTTTTGAGAATACGCTGAGTAGACTTATAAGCATTTTAGGTCCTAATATCCTCTTTGTGGGCTCTGGGACACAATATGGGATATTTAAGACAATAATCCCCGAGCTAGCTATACCCCCGCTAGACGTTGTCGATATATCTGATAGCTTCTTTGAGATAGCTAAGAGGAGACTATACTCTGATAAGATGTTGCAAGAAGTATTAGGAGTTTCTATAGAAGAGTCATCTTTAGATAAGATAAGTAGTTTTATTGATATATATGAGTGGAAACTGGATAGTCTAAGATGCTTTATTGAGAAACGCATCAGAGTCGATCCTCGCCGGAGGGAATATATTGATAGTCTTCTAGAAGCTTTGATTAAAGTTTGTGTGATTTTTACATGCTTAGGGAATAAAATCTGCATACTTTATAAGGATATTATCAATAGGACCGTCAAAAAGTTCCTGGACACAATAGATGAGAGATTAGGACTAGTCTATCGGATTAATGGTGATTGTTATGAGATAGCCCATGAGGTCTTCGCCAAGAAACTCACTGAGATTGCACGAGCTCATGGATTTGCTGTTGATAGTATGAAAAACATTATCTTTAATTATGTTTTACATGCTATGAGGGAAGATAAGCTCTCACTGACAGGGTTAGCCAACTTCATAGCTTGGATTGATACATATGATTTAGATGAGATCGTTAGGAATAGACGGAAGTGGGGGGCTTTAATAAGGAGGATAAATAGGCTGGATCTTATTAAGTCTAAGCATTTTATAGATGTTATCCTCGGAAGGAACGTTGATTATTCTAAGATTACCAAACTGATAAAATATTTCGGGACAACTAATTTAGACATTCCTCTCGCACTAGCAATATATATGGACGAAATATCA
>JAHKKZ010000227.1 GCA_029856685.1 Candidatus Njordarchaeota archaeon | reverse complement strand
GATCTAGGTAATCAACTGAGAACCCATATTTCATAGGCCCAAGAACTATAGAGATGTTCATTAGGTCTACCTCAACCCCAAGACATCTCCACACAAACTCTGCTTCTTCACTCGGTAACTCTCCAAGGAATCTTATGAGCTTCCTATAGTAGGTACTCCACAAAACTAGTTCCACAGCATAAAGGCTTTTATATCTTTCCCAAAGCTCCAATGCTAGTTTCGATGCATCACCAAAAAACGAGGAAGGCAAAATCTTCAAGAGTTCCTTGATACTTCTTGCTTTCAGTAGAGATGCATAGTCTAGCACTGAGAATTCATATCTATAGCTTTCTATTGGTTCGTGGGGTATTTCCTTATACTTCTCCGCTAAAATCCTAACCAAGCTTTTTATGTCAAACCTAAGGACATAATTCTGAACAAATTCACTATATGGGTACGGCAAAGAGGATATAAGCATTCCACATCTCTCCTCAAAGACACTACGGATAACATCCATTATGGTGTTTTTCGTAACTTTTTTTTCAAGTCTAGCTAATTTCTCACGATAATACGTACCATATAAATAGCTAGCTAATTCTTCTAGTGAAGTAGCATTAGCAATATAATTTTTCAGGTAGGCAGGATCTATTAAGTACGTTTTAAGGGCATGCATTCTTACGACTATATAGCTTAAATCTTTTACAGTCATTCTTTCTCGCCCTCTACTTGTGATATAACAACTCGCAGAGACGACAACTCGGAAATCATCATCTCAGATAACATGACATTTATGTAGTTTATCTTCTCTTCTAGCGTTGGAATCACAACTTTCTCAAGCGTGTTAACTATCCTGTTCGTAACCTCAATTTCTCTGAGTAAAATATCTAGCTCCACTAAGATCTCAACAAGCTTAAGCATATCTGGCAGAGATTCTCTAAATTTCTCTATTATGGCTCTTACCCCTTCTGGGTAAGCCTTTTTATCCGCTCTTCCCTCAACTATTTCAAATTCTGGCACCGAAACACCGCCCTTTGCTATAGGTTTTATTAATACTTTGATTTTTTCTGCTGACAACAGTGCGTATGCATCCATAACATCCTTATACTTTATGTATGTTGCATATGAAAACTCTAAGAACTCCAGAAGCTCCTCCCTTAGAAAGAGAATAACGTCTATAAGAGAAAGAATAGCGCTTTTAACAGCTTCACGCAGGAAATCTCTTTTACGCTCCAATATCCGCTTGGCAAATCGTATCAGCTTATACTTATTCTTCAATTCAATAAGATTAATCTTCGTTGGAAGCACATACTCCGAGCCCAAATTAACTCCCTGGTCTCCATCTAAAAATTATAAATGCCAGAAGTATTGGTAGGATTGTAGCGATAAAAATGCCTAAGATGAAAAGAAGAAATATGTTTTCTTTTATGTTAAACAGAACTATCGATGCTATTGCAAGCACTTGTATTGATATTAACGAAAGAAAATATATTATTATTTTTCTAATATTTACCCTTCTATATCTCCGCTGAATGTTCCCTTGACTCACCATTCTACACACTGACGCTATAGCCTGAAGGGGCTAAAAGCCCTTCCTTCGCCTAGGTACCACTTGGTGGAAAACTCGTACAATAGAAGCCTAAGAGATTGTAGGCTTACGACAAGACCTTCGAGGATTATAACCAGCACATTTAATAGTATCAGACCTAGTCCAAACGCTATAGATCCCATGATAGCAAATTTTTCTAAAACAAGTGTAAATGCTGCGTGGCCTATTAGAAATCCAGCTAATCGCGAGAATGAGAGAGTATTCGATAACATTGAGATGGGCATCTCAATAAGTGCTGCAAATTTTTCTCCAACATTTCCTTCAATAAGTCCGCCTAGGAGGAGAAGCGCTACTCCCCCTATGAATGTGTACAGAGGCCAGCTTTTGGTCGGATTTCCTAGGTCTAACACGGCTATGCCGTACTCTTCGAATATTAGACTTATCTCGACATTTAGCAGGGGGATACGTATAGGTCTTAGCAGAGTTATACCTATAAAGTGGAAACCGAGAGAAAGCAAACCAATGTACATCAAAATCCCTGGCAATGCCCATTCGCCCAAGATTGCTTCTAGAAAATGCTTATATTTAATGTTTCTATAGATAAATAGTAGCATTGCTAGGAACATTTCTATGATGCCTATCAACAGAGCCATCTTGATTACCCATTTTATGCTGGACATATGTTTTATCCAATGTTCGTGGAGTTCTGGTATTAGAGGCGGATAAAGCTCAGTGAGAAAGAACTCGCCGAAGAATATGCCAAATATCGTCGCGAAGGATCCTGCTAGGATTAACAAGCCCCCTACTTTCTTTCCAGAAAAGCCTAGTAGTCTTTCTATTCCTCTCCTAATCTTCTCAACAAAAGCAAATGATATCCCCATAGCTATTAGTGCTAATCCTTGACCAAAATCGGGAAACATGAAACCAAACATTATTGCCCATAGTACCCCCGCTAGAAGCCATGGAAAGATATCCTCTTTTCCAGGATATCCCATCTGCCTTAATATCGATGTTAGCGGATACAGAATTTTAGGTCTCTTCGTATGGGAGGGAGGCTTATCTGTTTTAGAAGGTCTCTCCTTTATCACCATGATGTTAGCGCTGAGTTCTCTTAGGATACGTTCGAACTCATCAATACGTTCCTTT
>JAHKKZ010000226.1 GCA_029856685.1 Candidatus Njordarchaeota archaeon | reverse complement strand
CTTTTGGATTTTGTTATTTTGTATAGCTTTGGTGCTATTATCGGAATCTTTATGGTGGCTTATAGGCCCATTGAGAGGGATTTGTATCCGCAGGACAGATTAGATGTGGCATATAAACATCATATGTTCTGGCCATATTTCACTCAATTTGTGCTAGTTCTGATATATGGATATATTCTTCAGTATGACTTTCTAGGAGTTTTTAAAGCTTTAATGGTATTTGCGGCTGCTATGTGCGTCCTAAGAGCTCTCTATATAATGCTTTACATACCAAAGACAAAACCAATAATTAGGAAGAATGAAGAACAAGCTATGGGAAAACAATCTCTTCCTAGAAGTTTGCTATGGATAATGTCCGCAGAGATATTGATGGTAGTTGCATTCGACATAGCACCAACCTTTATACTGGCAAATTACCTCTTCAACATAATGAAGGTAGATATCTTTAGAATATCCCTAATTTATAGTCTTGGGGGACTTATGGGTGCTCTAAGCGCAATGATGTATGATAAGGCTAGGAGGATATCTGGGTATAATATGATATACATATCGATACTTGCCTTAGGAATATTCCCATTAATCATATACTGCTCTCAATACTCGGAGTACTCCTTTCTTATAGTATTGCTAGCGATGCTAATAACATATTTCTTCTGGCCAATATGGTGGATAATACACGAGGTCATAATAATGCGAAGTGTACCAAGCAACCTGAGAGGAACGATCTTTGGGGCATTATCAGCAACAAAAACCATACTGGTTATCCCCTTACCAATACTGGCCGCATTATTAACATCAATAAACCCATTAACACCCTTCCTAGCACAAGCAATACTATTCCTAATACTAATGCCTCTTTATTACCAAGCACTAAAAGGATTACAATGATAATATAGGGAGAAGCTTCTAGACACATAGAGACAGAGTATTCCTTAGAAGGGGGGCAAAAAGTTACGGCGAGGGATATATGAGGTTCATAGGTATGAGATATGCATATAATGATCTTTGTCTAGTGGGGAATGCCTATCAAAGCTTTCTGCTTCATCTTTTATTTAGAAAAAATCACATAAATTTATGTCTATTTGGTGAATTTGTATGACGAGATCGCTCCTAGGTACGATTCTGTTTATCCTACTGATTTTTATGTCTATACAGTATGGACTTCAGATAAGGCCTCAGCCAGAACATGAATCAGAATATAAAATCTTAGAAGTGGAGATGCATAAAAACACATACGAACTCGCCGATACGCGGCAAAAACAAGCACTATATGACTGGGTATTCGCAGTATATCTTGACGGCGATAATAATCTGGAAAGCGTAGCGATCGATGATTTCTTAGAGATGTCCAGTGTTGGCTCAACGAGCAATGTCGTTGTCGTAGTGCTATTTGACAGATGTGCAGGATCGGATCCTGACCAGGGATACAGCATAGAGTACAATAATTGGGCTGACGCGAGGATCTTCCAAATCGACGAAGATGAGGAACCTTGGGATTATAAAGCCGATGAGGTATGGGGGGAGGTGAATATGGGTGATCCCCAGACCTTACTTAGGTTCATCAATTATACTGTGACTAACTACCCAGCTGAGAAATACGCTCTAATTCTATGGGATCACGGAGGCGGATATTTCGGTGCTTGTTGGGATGAGGACAATGGAGATGATAATCTAAATCTTAGTGAGATAAAAGAAGCGTTGGCAGAAGCATACAGTCAATTAGGAGTAAAAATAAACTTGTTAGGTTTTGATGCCTGTCTTATGGGAAATCTCGAAGTTGCATACGCGTTTCGGGACTATGTAGATGTTGTTGTTTTCTCCCAAGAATATGAACCTGGCGATGGCTGGCCATACGACAGCATTTTAAGCTTTCTGACTTCGAACCCAACAGCATCGGTGGAGTCTCTCGCGACAACGATAGTTAATGAGTATATAAGTTTCTATAGTGATCCCTACTACGGTGATCCATATGCTACTCTCTCAGCGATAAATATTACGTATCTTGTAAAGCATACATTTGCAGCGATAAACAGAGTCGCAGGATACTTATTAAGATATTATAGTAGCTTCAGTTCAGATGTGGAATATGCTCTCAGCAACGCGGAGACCTTCTACTATGAATTCCAAAAGGATCTTAAGCACTTCTTCATCCTCCTAAGAGATAGGGTCTCAGACACAACTCTTATTAGTCTACTAGATGACGCTATAAGGGAAATTGGGAACTCCGTGATGGCATATGGTCATCTTTCAGGTCATCCAAATGCTTATGGTCTTTCTGCATATATAAATAACACGTACCGCATAGATAGCTATTTCAACTTTGATAGCTCATTACATCATCAATGGGATGAATTTCTCAAGAAGCTTCTTGGGGAATCTCCTGGGTTGTGGTTCTATGATATTAAGTTCTATGGCTACGATTTTGATGGAAACGGTGCATATGGTTCCAGCCTCAAGATAGAAGTCGATCTTGACTCCTCCACCACCCAAGATGTTTATATCAAAATATATGGTCATAATGGAACATCCGAATCCCTCGTCGGCGAAACAGCACCATTCACAGTGAGCGGAGCAACACCATCTGATGCCCAAAACATAAGCATAACAATATCGTCGAACGCAACATATTCATTCAGATTAGAAATTTGGGATACTAGTGGAATTATAAAAG
>JAHKKZ010000225.1 GCA_029856685.1 Candidatus Njordarchaeota archaeon | reverse complement strand
TTTTTTGCTCGACAATATTTTCTTCCCAACATTATTAGGAGTCTATGTAGGTAATCATAGTTTTCTACGAAGTCAAAGAGCTCTACGTAAGCCTTTTGGATATCATCGTAGGAATCCTTTTTCGCGATCCCCCATCTCAGCGCTATTCTCCTCGCATGAACATCCACACCCATTATCCTTTTTCCGTGGAGTGCTAGGAATACATCCACTGTTTTCTTTCCAACACCTTCTAAGCTTAATAGTATCTTTCTTGCTTTCATTGTTTCAAGTTTGAGAATATTTTTAAGATCCAGCCCCTCCACAACTTTTCTTGCTAGGTTTTTGATTGCTCTCGCTTTTTGCCTGTACAACCCTGCAGAATAGATAGCTTGCTCAATATCCTCGATTCTAGCCCCACATATTTTGATGGGATCCAAACCGATCTTCTCCTTGAGATTAAGCAAAGCTTTTATGGAGTTTCTATCAGATGTATTCTGACTCAGAATTATCGCCACAAGCAGACCGAAAGGGTTGTCTGTGAAGTCTACTACAAAATGTCCTTTAGGCACGTCTATGTTCCTCCTAAGTATCTCCCAAACCCTCCTTGCCCAAGACTTCATACTACCTACCTAGTCAATATCATAGTACTAGCTAGTAGGTCTTGAGATTCAATTAAAACTCTCTTAAGCACTCCATCAATGTTAATAATTGTACTGCTCATAGTACATTATCGTCATCAAATTGTACTACTTATAGTACAAATTTTTCGCATTTGAAATTTATGATGTTGATTTCCGAGGTCCATAGAACATATATTTTTAGGCATCTAACAGGGTTATTTGCATACAGTCGATTCGTAAGACCTCGTAATACAAAAAAGCCTCTCAACAAAAAATGGGGGAATCAAATTTATACTTAGACAAGGAAAAATTAGGAAGACTTAGCGCCATAGTAATAGAGAGCAAAACCGATACCCACGACGACTAATGTGTTTAACCATACAATCCAATCTAGGAAGCTAGTAATAATGAATATTGTTGTTAGAATAGCCCCGATTAGAGGCAATATGAGGGAGGGGATCTTGAAAGGTCTCTCTAGTTCGGGTTTCCTGTATCTGAACCATATTACCGATATATTTATTAGGACGAAAACTAGAAGACATGCGAGACTCGCGGTTTTGGATAGTAGATCTATCAATTTGTATTCCTTACCAGCAATAGCGATTACCTCCCATCCCGTGAGCTCTGGTACGTATTTTGTTATAGCTAATAGCAGAATCGCAATCGCAGTAGCGATTATTATCGCTACATGTGGTGTTTTACGCCTCTCATCAACAGCCTCGACTTTCTTAGGGAGGAATCCTTCCTCAGCTAAACCATAAATTAGACGAGAGCCAGAAACTAAGAATCCAAGAACGGTGTTTGATGTTGAGAATAAGGCTATCACAGCAAGCAACATGTATGCTCCTCCCCACACGGTTCCAGCAGCATCAGCAAGAGGCGCTCCGCTTGCGGCGAGAGCCTCTGGAGGAAGTAGCCTAACAACGGATAATGCTACTAAGAGATATAGGAATGAGCATACCAACAGTGCCAAGATTATTGCGCGAGGGATTGTCCGTCTTGGCTCCTTGGCCTCTTCTGCCAAGGTTGGTTGTAGTTCGAAGCCTGTGAATGCAAAATAGAACACAGCGGCTCCCTGAAGCATCAGTAGAATTGGACTTACGCTACTACTGGGAATTGATAGGTATTCAGGTGTTCGTTGTGTGAAGAAGAATCCCAGAAAGCTTACCAGTAGTAGTCCGAATGCCTCTATTGCCGTGAATATAACAATTAATTTTGCTGATTCTTCGATTCCCCAATAGTTTATGATCGTGAGTATGAGTATCAATATTAGGGCTACTGTCGGAGCCCAAAAAAGTGGCCATCCGACAATCTCTACAAAATATCTTCCGAATCCAACGGCTGCTGTTACTGCCCCAGCTATTCCCTCGAATGCTATCAGCCATCCACTTATGAATGCTAACCACCTAAGAGAGGGATATGTTTCCTGAATATATGTATGTGTGCTAGCGGCTGTTGGAAAGAGAGATGAGAATTCGGCGTATGAAAGTCCCGTTAGGACAGCTATGAATGTTGCGAATAGTACTGATAACCAAACAGCATCTCCAGCGAAGTCGGCTGCTCTTCCTATCAGAACATAGATTCCTGCTCCTAGAATTAAGCCAACACCGAATAGTGTTGTGTATCCTAAGCCTAATGCTCTTTTTAGTTTGGTCTCTTCTAAGGTTCCTTCCATATGGCTATCACCACTCATTATAAGAATTTCCGCTTTAAAAAGCATTAGACAGAATCAAATACCGTGGGTCCTAAGAATCCTGTAAATATCGGATCGAATTGTCACCACATATCAACCACTTTTTTGATATATTAGACATAAACTTATCACTATAGCTAAGTTATTTAGATGTACCAAATTGAAAATAGTCAAAAATACATGGCCTAAAATTTCATCGCAATTAGCGAATCGTCGGACTAATCATTTGGTGTTCCACAGCATCTAGCTCTCCTATGTAGTGTCATTTTGGGCATAGCGAGAAGCACTAAGGAAAACATAAGCAGAATCATCGCTAGAATAAGTCTTTTCCCATTTGAATCCTCACGCCTACCAGACAAGCCTCAATGTATACGTCCAGGGA
>JAHKKZ010000224.1 GCA_029856685.1 Candidatus Njordarchaeota archaeon | reverse complement strand
CCCGATGACTACTGGGAGGACTATAGGGCAATGGGAATTGGTGCGATATGTCAACGAATGGTACCAAGGTTACATAAATGCTTGCAAAAAATGGAACGGTTTGTTATAAAGCTAAAAAACTAGCAACACAAAACATTGATGCTTCTAGCGAAGGTAATAAATCTTATGAGAATGTCGATCTGGGCAGGAAGTACAATCTCCTTCTCCAAAATTATTAAAAGCGAGGTCACACTCCCCAAATATTGGTCCTCCTAGAGTCTCAAAACGGCCGAAGATAAGCTTAGGGTAACTTTTCTTAGGTGGGATACGCAGAGCGATCTACTTAACTACGAATTCGGTATCTAAGAATATGTTTAGAATCCCTATCACAAGCATCTTAATCTTTCTCCGATCCATGGCATATTCCTCCAAATGGTCAACATTAACAATCATAGGGTAGAAGAGATCCCTAAAACCCAAGTATATCCAAACATGGCTCCTTCCAGAACTAGGAGAACCAAAATTAAACTTCGGCATCAACAACACCCAAAGATGATTCTCATATTACCCAAAAATCCAAAATATATCCTTGATCTAGGAAGGAAACACCAAAATAGCACCAAGTGAACATCACTAAGAACCAGACTAACATCAATCATCTGAAAGTCGAAACTGAGAGCTTCGGCGAAGTCTCTATATCTAATCTATAACCCCAAATTTGATGCATATTCCTACTCTAACAAAAGCAATGGATACTAATCTAAAATTATTATATCTAGAGAAGCTAGGATATACACCTATTTCCTTGATAAGTCTATCTTCTTCTGGAATTTCCCCTAATTGTCTTCTATCAAGAGCCTTTCTTATGCGCCTATCGATGATTATCTCATTTGAGGAATATCCAGGTTTTCTGTATGGCTGTTGATGAGCCAAATTGTTGTCTGTGTTATAATTCCTCGATTTTTATATTTCTTTGTTTTAGGGTATCTGCTAGGATCCTCAGATACTTTTCTATTTCACCAAGTTTTTCCCTTATAATCTCACAGATAATCTCAAGGTCTAGTTTAAAGTATATATGGGCTAGGATATGTCCAAACTTTGCCATTTTTACGAGTTCTCTTGCAAGGTCTTCTGGGATTATTCCCTCATCTCTTAGTACTAGGAACACATCAGCATAGCTTTCGGGAATTCTGAGTTTTAGTTTCAATATGACTTTGAGTCCAAGGTCTATTGAGCCCTGAATTGTAGTGTATAGATACCAGAGAATACTGCCTAGGAGCTTTCTATCGCCACTTAAGGCCTCAGGTGTTGTATTCCTATGTCTCTTGAGGAACTCTAGTGCATCGAGTATTTTTTCATAGATCATACCTCTGCACCTTTAACCGTAGGATTTCTCTGAGAGCACCAATTAGCTCTAGAGCCTCAACGAGAGTCCGAAAGACAAAGTCCTCATGAAGCTTTTTGTCTTTGCAGAATAGTAGGATTCCCTCCTTTATGACTTTGTATCTAAAGAATGGAGGTGCATTGTTGAGGATTCGCAGATCTACCTCTCTTCCCTCAATGTTTATAGATGCTAAGATTCCGAGATATTCTTCAGTATCATGCTTTTTTTGATAGATTGCAACATCGATGTCACTGAACTTATGGTATTCTCCCCTCGCAAAGGAGCCATAAAGATATGCAAAGACAACATTGTCGAAGTCCATCAATATATTGATTAGATGATCTACAATCTCCTTAATGCTGGGCTTTCTCACTTGAATCCCACACATTCTTCAGTCCCGCACTCTACTAGACATAGCTACCTTCCTATACACGCTACTTTAATTATAATTATTTTTCATCTTATAACTGTTTAAGCTCAATTCTTTATCATAATAGTATGTCCTAGTGGTGTTCTGGTTTTGGGCGGAGCTGAGCTTATTGATAAGGCGCGAGACGATTTGAGGTTGGCCTTAGATATGCTGGAAAAGGGGGATATCCGGGATGCTGCTGAGAAAGCTTGGAGGTCGATAGAGAACATTCGTAAAGCACTTCTGGTAGCTGTTAAGATACCATATGACATAGCGAAAACTGTTGGTAGTGGTGTCCCTCTCTTCAGCAAGATTCTTAAGGCGCTGGGAAGGAGGAACCTGCTCCGAATGTATTTCTACTTCGAGAGTAGGCTCCATTCACTTGGTTTCTGTGAGATGATAACACCGGACGACGAGTTGGAGGAAATCATCAGGGATGAGGTACCCGCATGGATTGAGGAGATGACGAAAATCATAGGATCGCTGGTGCATGTGGATTTATCCCATGTGGCTGAGATCATAAGAAAAATGAATAGGATTAAGGCCGAGATCCTCAGAAAATCGAGTGAATATATAGCCCTAAGCAATAAGCTAAACGAGAAAATAGCGGCAATGATATCCTCAAAGTAGCTCAATGCCACAGCCATAAAACTGCTCTATCGAACCTATAGATGCTTAATTGGTCTCCTTCAGGATGACCTAATATGCTTTCTTCTCTGTTTCTTGCATAGACTACATAAATACCCATGATCACACATGGGGTTATTTAGTATCTACTCCAAAGTATAGCTACCGTCCATGCATCCTCGGTGCCTCCCTTCACCATGCTTCTAACCAATAGCAAGAGCATTCGTTTATCAGCTTATTCTTTGATTGTTCTAAGCTCTGTATGAATATCAATTAATT
>JAHKKZ010000223.1 GCA_029856685.1 Candidatus Njordarchaeota archaeon | reverse complement strand
ATAGCCCATAGAAAATAGATATTACGCCGACTAAGACGGGTCTCCCAGGATACTCAGAGCGTTTACTTATCAGGATCGCTGACCCAAAAAGCATTAGAACTCCTGCTACCATTATCATCAAAATAAAAGGAATGGCCTCAGCACCAATCTCCCCTACTATGACCATATATATAACCATGATAAGTCCTAGGATCCCCGAAGTAGCAAAGATTTTGTTCTCAGAACCCCATTTCTCTACAAACATTTTTAAGTCCCTACAGTAAAACCAGAAAAAAGCAAATACAACTATTAGTAATGTTATTCGATTTATAAGTATAAACCCAGAAAAAAAGCTTCCTATCGGAAACTATTCCTTTTCCATATCAGGATAACCTATCAGCATAGGGCTAGGATCATCATTATGCCTAGTCCGCTCCGCTATCATCATAAAAAGCCTTAGTATCACTTCGCGACCATACACCCACTGCTTACCTTTTTTTATCTATTTCTAGCCATCCATCCGGAGGGAGTAGCCATCTGGCGCCTCAGAGGCCGATTCTATTCTGGGGCTGAAAATCCCGATAAAAAGCTAGCCCAGCCACCTAAAGCAAAAGACACATCTGAGCATCAAAGCTCAAATAGCAAAATGTGGGCCAATGGGCGGCACAAGATCGCAGATAGCTACTCCTTCAGATAGACAGCTAGAAAAGAGCGTATATAAATGAGAAAAGTCGTGGGGAATCGACGTCCACAAAGAATTCTTAAAAGCCGCTTATATGCTTCCTTCGAGAAGAGTATAGACGAAGCAAGTCAAATGCGCACCAGAAGGCATCAGTAGACTAACAAGGCTACTACGCAGACACATTATAACTGATATCTACATGGGGTCTACTGGTGATTATTACCCACCACTCTACTATGCCCTAAAGGAAGCTGGCATCAGACCACACGTTATGAATGCATATAAGATTCGCAGGCTTGAGCCTAACAAAACTGACAAAAAAGACGCCATATGGCTTCTGGAAGTCAGCGAATCAGAGCTATTCTCAGATTCCTATATGCCTGACGATGACATCCAGGCACTGCGCTTTCTAATCAGAAAGCAAATGAGGCTGTTGACAGAATCAGCGATATCAGGTGGGAGATTAACAATATTCTTTGGAGGCTTAGGCTTCAAGCAGCTCACTATGCGAAGAAGCTGCGGAGTAGAAGAGGCGAATGCTACTACTAGCTCTACTTGAAGGCCAGCTAAGGCCTGACAGTATCAGTAACAGCGATGTGAAACATCAATACGATATCCTCTCCAGCCCCGAGTTTGGGGCCTATGTCTTTGTTCTTAGGGGCAATCTTGACGGATCTCGCTCATTTTGAATCTGCAGGAAAATAACTGCTTTGACTAGGATTGGGGGGCTATTCGGTTTCTAATATCTATTCTGAGCATCAGTTTTGTTCTGGCGGTTGGTATCTTAGTGGAGAATAGTTATATCAACCGCTTTTCCTTCACTGACTCATCTGGCTTCTTATGCTGGTCTTGTTTCCATGGCTAGGAATTCTGATGGTAAAAAGGCATGTTGATAGGTCATCGAAGAAGTCGAATAAGTATCTTAGGCACTACATGTTTCCGGCTAGTATGGCTACGGTTGGGAGTAATAGTGTTGTTATCCGTGAGTTTTTCCAGCGTTTGCTTGGCCGTGGTAAGCACCATAAGGTTGCTGTTATTGCTGTGACTAGAAAGCTTCTATGTGTTATTTGGTGCCTTCTTCGCCGTGGGGAATCTTAGTGTGGGGATGGCTACTTTAAGTGTCCTCGTTGTCTTCCATGTGAGAGGAAGATTAGGATTTTCGTCTATGAGGCTATAGCTGTTCTTGTTAGGGCTGGCTATGAGGCGTAGAGGAAGATGTAGTTTTTATGGGATTAGTGTTGGTGTGTCTGGCCAGCGAATCTATATGGGCAAAGAAAATAAGGTTATGTAGCAATAGAATATCACACATATTCCGATAATTAGAGAAAAGATGTTCATTCTTCTTCATAGAATGCTTTATATGCGAGATATGTCGAGTATATATCAGCTTTGCTTGTTATTTCGCATGGTGCATGCAAAGCTAGGACACCTGGCCCGAGATCCACAGTCAATATTCCTCTCTCAGCTATAAACATAGCTATTGTTCCTCCGCCACCAACATCAACTTTTCCTAGAAGTCCTGGTTGCCATGGGATATTTCTCCTATCGAGAACACCTCTTATCCATGCAACATATTCTGCGTGTGCTTCACTGGTCATGAATTTCCCTCCTCTACCAGTATACTTTGTGAGAATGACCCCCCGTCCTAGTAATCCTGTATTTGGTGCGTCAAAAAGATCCTTATGAAGAGGATTCATAACAACGTTTACGTCCGCTGAAATAGCCTTAGAATTTATAAATGTCCTAACAAGACTGCTTGTATCGGCCTCCATACCAGTCTTTTTAATGAGTTCCGCTATGAAATACTCGAAGAACCTCGAGTTTATGCTTGTGTCTCCTGCACTTCCTACTTCCTCCTTATCTACAAACATACCGATCGCTGTTGATTTTGGTTTTTTCAGTTCTATGAGCGCTCTAAATGAGGTATACACACATGCCCTATCGTCCTGACCATATGCCATTATCATTGAACCATCTAAGCCCACATCTCTAGGCTTCATCGCTGGTACAAGTGTTAGGTCGGCAGATACCAAGTCTTCCTCT
>JAHKKZ010000222.1 GCA_029856685.1 Candidatus Njordarchaeota archaeon | reverse complement strand
CGCTCTTATAACTTTCTTGGTTGGTGATCTCTTAGCCAATACAGACAGCAAAAAACACAAAATATATGCAAAATTTCTGTATTACGTATTACGGGGCAGAAATGCCGAGAAGACAGATCGTCCTCAGCATAAACACCACAGACAGCGAAGTCATACAACACCTCAGAGAGTACAGATTCGGCAAAAACCTAGAAAAACTCCACTGCATATACTGCAGATCAAAAAACGTGATAAAGTACGGCTGGAGAGGACCGGCGAGACGCTACAAATGCAAAGACTGCGGAAAGACATTCACGGACACAACCAACACGATATTCGAGAACAGCAAGATAAAGCCAAGCACATGGCTCCTCATCGCATACCTACACCTAAAACTGGGACTCACCACCAGCGCGATAGCAAGAGAACTGAGAATGCCATACAAGACTGTTTGGGGAGCCATCAAGAAGATCCAGAAGGCGGCCAAGTTTTTTCAGAGACATGCTAAGGCTTGATGAAGACTGCGAGGTCGATGAGACCTATGTTAACGCTGGATTGAAAGGAAGGAACAGGAGGAACGGCAAGGGGCGAAAGCGAGGAGGCACACGCCGACGTGGTAGAGGAACATACAGGACGGACCGACCACCTATCTTCACGGTTGTTGGTCGGAAAACCCGAACGACTATATATCGCATGGAGAAACGTGCCGATGCTAGGTCTGTGAGGCGTGTCATCAGATCCCATGTCGCCAAGGGGAATACGATCTATACTGATGATTATCGTAGCTATCGTGGCCTATACGGTTATGGCCATCGGAGTGTGGCTCATTCTGAGGGTGTCTATGCTTGTGGTGATGCCCACATCAATGGCTGTGAGAGCCGTAATCTTTGCTTCGATATTTTCATGCTTCCTAGGCGTGGTGTTGCTAAGGATCATCTTGATCTCTATGCTGCGTCTGCTACTGTCTGGGTCAGCCTCTATGTTCTAGAGCCTTGCGAGGCACTGGAAAGCATCGAATTCATACTTTTCGGCTATCAACCAAGAAAGTTATAAGAGCGAATCTTTTTATAAGACTGGAGGCAGAAGACCTTATTAACATACTTCGCGAATGTTGCATTCTGGATCTAACAATCTACGAGTTCTGTAATGCACTATGGAAACTTGCAAAGATAAGAAAACAAATAAGCGACGAAACGGCGATCATTGGAGCAAAACTTCTTGAGAAAATAGTATCTGGGAACAAAATTAGGGTCATCAGCCAGTGGACGGATCTCGAAGCCAGAATGGAGAAGTCGCTAAAGCATTATGTGAATGTCTATGATATATCATACATCTGCATTGCTGAGAGCGAAAATCTAGTTTTGGTGACTGATGATCCTGGAATGTATGTCAACGCTAGAGACGTATTTGGAATTAATGTCCTCCATGTGGATGAACTCCTAGATATAACCTCCGAATAACAGTGATGTTGCAGAATCGATAATTCTTTGCTCCCTCCCCACTACGGCTCCCCTAGCTATAGCTCACGGAAGGGATCATACTTTATCCGATGAGGGATCTATATGTGATGTAGTTTGAGCCTGTTATGAATGGATATATCGCTATAAAATATGCTATTGAGGAAGCAAGCATGAATATGCTGAAGGGGGCATCCGTCTTCTCATCCACCCACGAGAGGAAAACAGCAAGTATTATGTACATTGCTGGTAGTATGTGATACATGTAGAATATATAGGTGAGCCTACCCTCCTTGAAGAAAAACCATACTATCGGTTTTAGAAAGTCAAGCAACATGTTACCCCCCCGATAATAATAGAAAAACCAGTGAGCTAGTGCTGACGGCACATACACGAGCCATGCTAGGGTCCCCCAGATGAATATTATTGCATAGTCATTCAGTTTGTCCTTAATGCCCCTTACAGATTCCATCTTCATTACATATGACAACAGTAAACAGACCGCGTATACTCCCGTGATCATAAACAAAATGGCTATACCCCAAAGCCATGTTACTGGATTTGCTAGTAGTATTACCGTGAGTAGGAGCCAAACACCGGTATACTCATATAATGTAATCGTCTTTATCGGTTTCCACCCTAGTGGCCACTCCCATGGATGTGATTCTATCGATGGTTGCGTGGCCTTTATCCTAGAGTACACCGTAAACATGACGCCTACAATATATAGTAACCATAGTACGAAAATCATCCTAAACAACATCTGTATAATCACGATAGCTCCAAGACCCTCTCCGTAGATCGACCATGTAGCCATCACATATAGTGGTATATACGTTAATGTGAATACAGCCGATGGGACTAACACTAGGGCTATAAAGGAATGCAATATTCTATGCTTTACCCTTGGGAACGGAGCTAAAAATAGGGCCACTACAATGACTACGAGAGCGGGCATCTTGCATGATATTGCAAGACCCATGACTACACCAGTAGCGTAGAGCCATCTCACCCTACTCCTATCGGTTGATGCATATTTTACTAGGAGGGCTACAGATAACGTGGAAAGTGCCGCGGAGGGGCCATCAAGTAGTGCCAGTCTCGAAACCTCATAGAAGAGGGGGTCTACGATAATCAGACAAGCCGCAATCAGCCCAGTTTTTCTGCTTCCAGATAATTCTCTAGTTATATAGTAAATGCATGGGATTGTGAGTGCCGACAGGGCAACTATTGGGATCCTCCACCCATAAGGGTTATCGCCAAAGAAGAT
>JAHKKZ010000221.1 GCA_029856685.1 Candidatus Njordarchaeota archaeon | reverse complement strand
CGGTCACAGAGGGATAGCTCCTTGGCTAGGACGCTTATAAACATTTGGGCTGTGGGCTCTATAGGCATTGCTTCTACATATGCCCATATATTAACTAATTCATCAATTGACAGAATCGCTGGAATATTTTTCCTAAGAATCCTATCGTCTGGAAGGAGAACAATCTCATTCATATCGTCAAGTAAAGGAGATTTGATAACAACGGCTATCCCGAATCTATCAAGTAAAGGCATGCCTAGAGGGAATGTACCGACATCCCGTGGGTTCAGTGTAGCGTAGAGAACATATCTCCTTGATACATATACCGAGTCGAAGTATTTGACAATGCCTTCGCCTAAAAGACTAAGAATAACATCTTGAGCGCTAGGAGAAAGTCTGTTTATTTCGTCTATTATCTTCCAGAAAGACTTGACGAAACGCCTCCAGACAACATCTTCTTCGCCCTCCTTGATGAGCTTGCCCAGATGTAGACGCCCAACAATTTTTTCCTCTATTAATTGCGGATTAGCTCGCAATATACTAGCTTCTATCTCTTCTATAGGCATACCAGTTAGGAGTCTTCCTAGATACTTTATTAGCATGGTCTTGCCGTATCCATAGCCACCCCATAGGAGCATAGCTCCGTTCCCTACAAGCGCATTAAGTAGCACAAGACCAGAAACCAAAGGAATTCTGAATGCTCCCTTTGGCGTATCTATCTCCAAAAATTTTGTGTGCAAGAAAATTTTTTCTTTATCTAAAGCTTCGAGAGCAATGAACAGCTTTTTCCTCAGCTCATCTTCGCTACACATCTCCTAGCACCACATTAAGAGACAAACGATTTACACACTAGTAAAGATTATTTTAAACCCAAATATTTTATAGTTCTCACATCCAGTGTTTCTCGCCAATCTGGTAGAACAGCATTTAATGTTTTTTTGAGTTCGCTACATAAATCATCACTACTATGCCCAATATGCCTTATCGTTGGGGCATACGTAGCTATAAGCCTATTTAGTGCCACAAGTATCAGCTTTGATGGAAGCTTTATTATCAATTCGGCTATTAGCCTTCGACTATCATCTAACTCTAGAAAGCGCCTTATTATTGCTGGACGAGCCTCGAAAGCCATTTTTGTCAGCAAATTAAAAATCTGTCTTTCAAATCCTTCTTCCTCAGAAAGTTTCTCACTTACTTCCAAGATGAATTTAAATGTCTGCCTAATATTTTGTATCGATGCAGTTGTATATGGTGCATGTAGCAAAAGTTCAATGGCATTTTTAGCTTTTATTCTTCCACTTAATATCCCATCGATAATCTTGAAGATGGGGCCGCGATAGTAGACTGTTATAACCTTATTCAGGATCAAATAAATAAGGGACTCATCTCCATTACAAGCTTTCTCATAGAGCAGCAACATTTCGGATGAATCCATGGTCAACGCTGCTAAAAGTGCGCTTATTGATGGTATAGCCACACCTCTTTGTAACATATAGGAAATCATAGAGTATGCTGCAGATATGGAAAAACCTAGTAACCCATCGAAATTATTGCTGAGCCCTCGGCATGCCTCCTCAAATACTTTCTTATCGGCCAACTTGAGATAGAAAAGTGGTCTAGTAGCGATTATCGTTTTCTCTACCGACAGTCCATTGCCCACACGTTTAAGACATTCTACAAACATCCGGGGGAAGTCTGGGTGATCAAGCACACCAATTTTGTTTAGGATGTACCAAAATACCTCTGACAAGTATATGGACTCATGAAATTGTGCATGATTTAGGCTTACAATATCTTCCTTATTTACTTTTATTCGATATTGATCTGCCAATTTTTGAAAGTCACGTCTAATGGTTAGAAGTGGAACATGGGGGTCAAGGACTCTACTTATTATCTGAGAAACAAAAACCCCAAAGGTGCTTATAAAATCTGGTGTTATTGGACTGCCAAATGCTAGTAGTCTAGCACGAAGAGACTGCTTAAATTTCGCTACATACAGCCCTCCACAGAACTTCGTTATAAGCTCCAAAACATTTTCTATTCGCGTATCAAATATATCGCTAACCCCTCCCAACTCTACAAGTCGCTCACATGCTCTACGTTTACCAACTCTCATCATATATTCTTCAAAATTTTGTATCAATTCATCTAGATCTATTAGTTCTGAAGGCAAAGACATCAACTTATGAAAACCATACTTGGTAACATGGATCAATCTGAGGAAGATACCAATTATTTTTAGTTTTGATGCCTCTTAAAGAATAGGATTCTCTGGATCATTGAAATTACGGATCCTATAGTCACAATTATACAGGCGATAGAGAGCACTGATAAGCTTAATGATACACCCTCGTACTGAAGCTTGATCATATACCCTGGGTTTAAGCACTCTATAATCATCCCACCGAATAGTGTTCCTAATTTTTCCTTACGCTCAAAGATACCGACTCCTCTTGCATTCACAGCTAACTCTGCTTCTCCTCGTGCCCTAACATAACTTGGCAGAAACATAGCCAGCAATGTTAGCAATGCGATCCAATCCTCAACGTACTCACCTATCACAAATCCTATCATCAGAATCCCTTCAACAATTCTATCAGCCGTATTATCTAGGAGAGTCCCAAAACTTGAGGCCTTATTTGTCGCTCGTGCTATGGCTCCATCAAGTATATCGCAAACCCCAGAAACTATTATCATTATGAGTGCCCCAAGCAGATCCCTGTTATAGAAGTAGTAAAGCGAAGAT
>JAHKKZ010000220.1 GCA_029856685.1 Candidatus Njordarchaeota archaeon | reverse complement strand
GGTTTCGGACTGATCATAGACTCTGTCCTTATCATTATCTATTGCCCACACATAGTAGTAAATCGTGAGAGTGTCGCTATTCTGCCATTCTGAGGCCTGACTCCAAGTATTTCTGGGTATATAGATATACCAAACGTCGTTGACATTATCTGCGATGTCCTCATTCCAGGTAGCGTTATCAAAAGACCAGTAGATCCTTACCTCAGCAACACCACTCGCGTCCGTTACAGTAACAGCTATTTTATAATCCCCACTATAGCTATCAAGAATATTTCCAGTTGTTGATGAGGATGGCGATACTGACGGCGAGCTTGTATCATCATCTACTATATGTCCTGCGAGTTTTGGTGCTGAGGACGATCCATAATATGAAGTGGAGGCATCTCCAGTTCTATCGTTGTCATCATCAACAGCAACTATGTAGTAGTATATTGCCAATGATGTTTTTCCTTGCCAGAGAGTTGTTGTTTCCCACATGGACTTCGTTATTTGTATCTGATATTGGTCACTCCCTATATATTGGCCATCAAGTGAGTTCCAGCTTCCGCCTTCGAATTTCCAGTAGAAAGTAACACTTGAGATCCCAGACGGATCCGTTATTGTTGCCGTTATGTAGTAGGCAGAATCGCTATCGTAGATATCTCCAGATGTGGTTACTGAACTTATACTTGGGCCCGTGGTATCATCATCTACGAGATTTATTGAGTATTCTGGTGAGTACCGAGTATTTCCAACATTATCAACAGCATATGCTTTCCAGTAGAGCGTTTCTCCTATATGTTGCTTCCACTCAGATACTGGTATGTTGAAGTAATATGTGTTCCCTGATGAGCTACTCGGCGCCTGCCACGATCTATATGAGGATTCTGAGCTGTACTTATATGTGAAGTAAACATTTTTAACTCCACTATGAGCATCTGTCCATATAATTGTTAAAACTATATCGTCGGACTTACTATCGTATATCGTTCCAGTGGGCGAGGCACCAGAATAGCTTGGAGGCGTTGTGTCAAGCCAGAACTCTCCTATCGACCGATACGCATTATTCTCAGCTCGATCATAAGCATAGACGTATGCAGTATATTTACCAGAAGGAAGACTAGACTTGGAGAAGTACGTCGTTGTCCCAGTATCGTAGGTACCATAGCTACTACCATCCTTATAAAGCACTACCTCATAGTGATCAATACCACTCATGTCGTCAGTCGATGGATTCCAATCTATTGTTATTGTATCGGTTTTTGCCCAAGTATTTAGGGGCGAAGGACTATAGCTTACTATACTCGGCGCTGAGGGAGCTGTACTATCAAGATTTATACCATGTTCCCAGTAGATCTCCCAACAATACATTTTATTGACAGAATATCGTGTATATAATTTGTTGTAGAAATCAACTATATCTATCGGATCATCGTAGCGGATAGTATTCCATATTTGACTGAATGATATACTATACCTATCGCCTACACCATCATTGTCTTGGTCATCATTGCTCGAGTCATACAAGTCCCATAGTATACCTGCCACGGCACCAGGTATCTTATCGTCACTTTTCACTCCATCAGTATCATACTGCGTCTCTGGATCCTCATTCCAATTCGGATAATCGTAGTAATTCCTGCTTAAGCCACTCCAAACTTTAACTGCTGAACCAAAGAAAGCCCCAAAGCCCTCTACAAAGGCATCTCTACTGTTGCTAAGAGCCCCATCCCATGTGAAGCCAGATGTTGCAAGGACATCAATATTATCATCATAATAGTCTACGAGAAATTCAGCGTACTCCTTCAATATTAGGGACATGTCATTCCAATCTTGATTTGATGCATATCCTGACACGTATATTACTGGATTATTCTTGTCTCCATTATAATATGTTGATGAAATTGTATCACTAAATTCTACTGTCACTTTAGGTGGTGTCAGTCCTACTTTAGAGTTGAGAAATTTTACTGCCTGCTGGATATACCATAGAATCATTGCTGCTCCTGCTGGATCAGGATTCGATATCGTATAGCCCCACCATATGTTTCTTGCATGGAAATTTTCTTCGAGCACATAGCGAACAACATATCCATCTGAAGGTGTCACCAATTTGTCCTCGTCACCAGAATTACTTTGGTCACCATCTGCTCCCTCACCGTTATATAAACCATCATTATTATCATCATCGAGGTATATACTTACTGCTCTACCATCACCTGTTTCATCCTTATCGTCTGGCATCTCAGCCCAATATGTAGATCCAGAACGCTTAATAACAGCATAGGAGGTATCAAGGAAAAACTTAAGCCAAATATCTTGGGTTCCATAGAAGCCTCCCCAACCATCCTCGCTACTGCCTGTCCACTCAAAATATCCACTACTATCAGTGTACGCTGATCCAAGATTATCTCTCGTACCATCACCATCTATTTCCCATATTTCAACTCTTACTCCTTGAAGATATCTAAAAGACCCTCCAACATATGTTCCTACATAACCGTATATCTTGATCTTTCCAGAGTCAGGATTTGTAACAGTCCTAGTTAATGTTACGACCTCATATCCGACATATATTTTGTCGCTACTACCTGCCCTTATACGGAGTTTATTTGCTGGTTTTGGCTTCAGTACTATTTTTCCGTATGCTACGGTTTTCCCGTTTCCTTTTGAAATGTAGAGTTCTTGTTTTATTGCCCTAAGCATCATGTTTGCTAGTTTTTGGGCCATGCGTTCTTTTATCTGGTTCTGATCT
>JAHKKZ010000022.1 GCA_029856685.1 Candidatus Njordarchaeota archaeon | reverse complement strand
TTAGTTGTTGTGAACGAAGCAAATATCGCTCCTAAGTCGCCTATTGTATCCATCATCGCTGGCAGCACTATCAGTATGCCTGGATGCGCAACAATCTTTGTTTCTAGCCAGGTAAGTATATACCCAGAGATGCTTGAGAGTGCAAGTGAGAATATTATCGCAGGGTATATCTCCGCTAATGTTCTTCGAAATGTTGGGTTTCTATGTGCTTTTCTAAGTTGTGTTGCTAGCACGAAAATTATTGCTATGAGGAGTGGTGTTCCCCTTATAAAAGCATTCATAGGGTTCCATGGTTCGAGGAGAACTATCATTAATAGCAATAGTAGCGACCCCAGAATATCATTTATTGTCGACATTATGGGGTAAACAACGGCGTCTGGGTCGACATTATGTTGGAAGGCTAGGAAACCTATTATGCTTGTCAGAAGTACCGAGAGGCAGGAAGCTATGAAGAATAAGTCGACAAGAACTATTAGTCCTACAAAAAATTTGGTTATGTCCCCCAAGTAAAGCCCGATTATAAATGTCGCTATAATACTATTTAGGACGCCGACTAGAAGCATCGTAGCTACTAAAACCGTGAATTCATTAGTATTCTTCCTAAGCCTAGGATAGATAGTGCCTATATTGAGGCCCGTGGTGAGCCTACCGGAGAAAGCCCCATTGACAGCTCCTCTAACAGTGAGAAGGAGCGGTATAACAAATAGTATCCATTCAACTCTCCCGAGATATGGTATGAGAAGCGAAGAGGCGAACCCAGCAAGGATTCCTGCAAAATCCGCGGAGAGCCCAATAAATATGTCTCTCTGTTTCCTTATGTACTCCCTCAGATAACGTTGGAGGGGGGTCATCATTCATCCCTTCAGACAATCTAGTGTCAGTTCCTATCATTGTCGAACTCTCCCTCCATGAAAATGGGATGGTTAAGATAAGATTCAATTTTTCTCAAAATTTTTCTCCTTTATAAAAGACAAGTCTACATGGATGTATTCTTACTGGAGAAAAGTCTTATTGTGTTCCCTGAGGACAACATAGCTCTAGATATAGCTATTTGGTTCCCAAATAAATATGATATAATTCACATATTCTATCCTTAGTACCTAGAGGTGTAGGAGTAAATGTGCAGAATGCTAGGTATGGTCAGCAATCTGGAGACATATCTCAATTTCTCATACAACGTACTAGCTGCGATCCTAAAGAAACTATGTGAAGAAAGAGGGGAATGCCACAAGCATGGCTCTGGGTTCGCCTGGTACCAGAATGGGTGGAATGTTAAGAGGGATGATGGGCCTCTCTGGGAATCCAAGGATCTAAAATCCTTCATCACATATACTCGTAGCAAAGCGATGATTATCCACGCTAGGAAAGCGACATACCCTCAATATTCCCCGCAGGGACCAAAAGTCGAGAATTCACATCCATTTATGGCTGAGCTTAGAGGGCTTAAATGGGTGTTTGCTCATAATGGCAGAGTTCTATTCAAAAAGAATGTATTCAATTTAAGATTCTCGGAAAGAATCCTCGAATACAGAGGTAAAATATATAAACTAATAAGCTATGGTGTTGATAGCGAGATATTTTTCCGAATACTACTTCATACCGTCGATGAGATAGGCGGAGAAGAACCAAGAAATGTCATAGATGCACTAAGAAAAACTATTAGCGAGGAGATAATAGAGAAGTTTTACTCCCTAAACTTCATCATGGGTAGCCACAGATATCTGTATGCTTTTAGATTTTACAACGAGGAGGAGGTCGAACCAGACCGATATACACTCTACTATATGATACGCCGAGGGACATCCGAAGCAGGTAAGATACTCCGGAAAAAGCTGAGCGAGATAGACCTCTATATAAGTTCAGAACCTCTAACGTCTGAGAAATGGGTCGAGGACATCAGAAAATTCAAAGAAGGGTTCCCAGTAGAAGAGTGGATTCCTCTCAAGAATGGCGAAATTTTAGTAGTTCCAATAGGCAAACCAACGAAGATTATTATCGAGAAGATATGAACGGGGTATGAGTTCCTAGAAATCGATGGAAATAATCTATCAAGAATATGTTCTCCCTAATCTCCTGATACCATTTCTATTTGTTATAGGTTGCCTACGGGAATATTTGGGTTCTAGAGAAATATTCGGTAAAAATATTGTTGCTATGAGTTATTAGGTATTATAATAAAACTTGTTGTTACCTATTATTGCTATCTATAAAGATATTTTTGTTGGCTGTAGCCAACATCGCCGGCGATACTATTTGGAGGCTAAAGCCTTTAATTCGATGGAAATTCTATTATTCTCTAGGTTAGCTACAGCATAGTACCCACGCATTACTGGTCCTGGATTAGCTACTATGGTTTCTCCTATTCTGGTTATACCACGGCTCTCATGTACATGTCCAGAGAATATCGCCATGGGCTTTGCCTCCTCAGCGAAGATCCTTATTGCCCTCGAACCTATTGGTTTCCCAGGCGATACGAAATCGACGGTGTTATGTGGTGGAAGATGGGTCACTACTATTAGTGGTAGATTCGCTCTAATCTCTCTTTTTATATCGTCTACAATCTCTGTGAACTCGTCCTCGTTGAACTCTATGTTTGTATTGAATGGGGAGATTCCGCCGCCACCAATACCCGCGACTTGTATATTTCTAATTTTAATGACCTTTCTATGAATGTTGTAGAACTTCTTATCTTCAAAACCGAGTTCTAGGAGTTCTTCTGGATCACAGTTACCAGGGACAAAATATGCTGGTGCTGAGGTAGAATTTCTTATCGAATTTATGTAGTCAATAACCTTTGGGAGTGGACGGAAATAGGTGAAATCCCCACATATAATGATAGCGTCAAAGTCTTCTCTTTTCAGAATTCTAAGCGCTTTTTCGATTCTATCATGTATATCGGACATCACTAAGAGCCTCAAAAACATCACCAATGATAGGATCATCATCAAATTTTATAGTACGGATTTTGCTATTATACGTAATGTGTTTTCTATCATGCTCATGACTACCGGAGGTAAATCTGGTAGGTCTACTCTGAGGAACCCCCTCACAAGGATGGATTCTGCATCCTCTCGTCTAAAACCCCTTGCCATAAGCCAGATTATCTTATCTTCAGAAAGTTTTCCCACGGCAGCCTCATGAGTAAGCATAACATTATCATACACAGCATCGAGTATAGGTATGGTTAGTATTCTGGAGCTCTCTGAGAGTAGGAGTCCCTGACAATCTATATGTCCTCGGACTTCTGGGGCTGAGCCAACTATATGGGCTCGTGCAATGATTTCGCTTCTATCCTTAGTTATTGAGCGGGAAGCTATTTCGCTAGATGAACCAGAGCCCTTAAGCTCTACTAGGTATCCGCTGTCGGCTTTTGCGTTGCCTTCTAAGGCGATTATGGATGAGAGATACGCCCGTGCATTATCATAAAGAACTACTCGCGGCATGGACTGAAATGTTTTAAGCTTTGTAAATGCTATGTAGTGTGATACATATTCTCCGCCTTCCTCAACAATAACCCCCATTCTTGGTCTTATATGCATAGCTTCGCTCCATCTATGAATCATAACATAATTAACCCTAGCCTTTCTCCCAACATATATCTCGGTTACTCCAACATGGAGCCCTACTGTTTCCCGCATCGCAGCACATCCAGTTATCAGGCTTACTTCACTTCCCTCCTCGGCAATTACTATGTTGTGTGGTGCTTGGAGCGATTGGTCCATACTCATAAGTAAACATGTCTGGACAGGGATCTGTATTCTCTGCCCTTTCTTGATTCTGATGAAGTATCCGCCTTTGCCTGCCAGTTCTGCGATTGCTGTGAATTTGTCTGTGTCGACCTTAACGGCTTTCCAGAAATATGGTTCTAGGTCTCTACCATAGATATCCAATGCTTCCTCCAAACTCATGATTTCTAGGCCGGGTGTTTTGGATAGTCGCTCTAGAACAATGCTTTCTAATTGATAGTACTCTCCCGCCCTATTCTGGGAGTCCACACTTATGCCAACACTTTCAAGAATATCTGATATCGAGTGTAGGTCTATGTCACCTTTTGTTTCCTTTGGGGCAAACTGGGAAAGATCTATGTCGGTTCCATATGCAGGAATTTTTGATAGAGCGTTTCTAGCGAGCTCACGATACTTATTATGCCAGCTCATCTCGATCACCTAGACCTTTTCATAACACACATATTGAACCCATACTTAATTATGTGGTCTTTGATTATCTCAGCAGGCCCTTCACACACAATTCGTCTATTTATCATAACATATGCTCTGCTGGCTTCTAAATATTTTGTAAGGAAGCCCGTATGGGTTATTATTAGAGCACCCTTAAGGCCTAGCTCAAACATTTTCTCAATAGCCTTACTTATGAGAACAACACTGTCCCTATCAACACCAGAGTCTGGTTCGTCAAACACAACGAATTTTGGTGATTGGAGTGCTGTAAGAAATATTTCGACTCTTTTCCTTTCGCCGCCAGAGAACCCAACATTCACGTATCTATCCAGAAGATACCCAATCTGTAATATTTTTGCTAATTCATTCAAAGTATCTTCTGAGACACAATGTCTCTCCGCTATCTCTCTGGCTAATTCTCCTAACTTTATCCCCTTTAGCTCTGGTGCAAACTGAAATGCTGCAGTTAACCCTAGACTTATCCTTTCCTCGAGAGAATAGGCCGTTATGTCGTTTCCATAAAAATATATTTTGCCTCCTACGATCTTGTAATTTGGATGACCCAGAAGAGCCATTGTGAAGGAGGTTTTACCACTACCATTGGGTCCAAAGAGAAGGATGATCTCTCCGGTGTCTACATGTAGGCTTACTTTATTGACGACAAGTTTGCCGTTGGTTTCAACGCTTAGTTCCTTAGCCTCAAGGATCCTCAATTATAACACCTATCTCCAAAAAATTTAGGGAAAATTCTCTTGGTTTTTTGTTAGCCCCTGTAGATGTTAGGATCTATGAAGAGTTTGCATGTGCAGATACCATCTCTCTTTAGTTCTTCTTTTGCGGGTTCGCATGGGCATATATGCTCGCGGATTCTTTGGATTCTGCATGGGCAATACGCGTGACCGTACATAACCATATTTCTTATTTCACCTATGATTATGCTCTCAACAATTCTCTCATTTGAGTTATATTCGATTTGTTCGCCAAAGAACTTCTTTGCGGCTTTAAGTAGGATCTTTTTGTATGTCTCTATGAATTCTTTTGGAACTTCAAGGTCACCAACTTTTATTTTTTCTTTTCCTAATTCAAATTTGAATGACAAGTCTCTTCACCTTCATGTTAGGGTGGCCAAAAGTTAAACATCATAGTATGAGGAGATTTATACTCATGGTTTTGTATTCAAACCATAAACTTCCATTGTATGTGGTGTTAACTATGCTAGGAAAAATCCTGGTTCTGTTGTTGGCAGGTGTGCTATCTGTCTTCTATGCTGAGGTGTTGTCAGGGTCGTCGCCGCTATGGTTCCTCGATTTTTTCGGCTACCTATTTCTGCTTCCTTTATACATGTTTCACCTATTAATTCTGTATAACATAGCCGTGAGATCTAGTAGGCTTTCAGAGAGATCACTATATCTATTTGGTGTCATATTTGGCCTATATGAGTCATGGATGACGAAAGTTATCTGGGCTGGTTTTCCTGAGTCGGAGGGGACAATGTTTGGGAGAATTCTTGGTTTCGCTGTTGGTGAATTGGGAATCATAACTTTCTTTTGGCATCCCCTAATGTCATTTATAGCGCCATTGGTAACCATAGAAATACTTTCTGTTCACCTAGGAAACAGTGATGTCTCTCGATTTCCGTCGGAAAAACTACTAGAGAAAAGGAAGGTGAGCATGTTTTTCTACTATCTAATTCTGATATTCTCTGCTGGTGCACTCGCTCTAAATGCTGGAAACATAATTACATCTCTATTGGGCCTCCTAGGAACCTTACTGATAATTTTCGTGTTATATAAGCTTATTACGCTTAGGGACAAATCCCTCCTAAGTTTGAATAGCCTCTTAGTCGGTCGTAAAGCACTGATATTGATGATCCTATACCTAGGAGCATTATACTGGCTGTTCTTTGTGTCTATAAGACCCGAAGAGATACCCTCGATCCAAACAATGATTCTGACAGTCTTCTTCTATATCTTTGTGGCATTACTCATATACCTAGATAAACCAGCCGAGGGAGAAGGACTAAAGAAGGAGAAATCTTGCCTAGGGTTTGGGGATCTGAGAAAATTTTACGCTCTTACGCTCATATTGGTGGTAGTGTTCTCATTTATCGCTGAGCTAACCCTGCTAATACTCATGGTTTTCTTTCTGGTCATTATTGCTGTCGGATATGTAATGTTCTTCTATACAATCCTGGATGTCTTAAGAAAATAATCCTCAAGGTTATGGTTATTTTTCAATTCTGTGATGCTTTCATAGCTTAGTTTTCTGATATGGGCGGAGGGTTTATCGAATTGATAGAAGTAATGGTTTTGTCGACGAAGCTATCTGTGGCTTAGAAGGAATTTATTGGGTTGCTTAGGAAGAGCGAATAGTTTGGTGGCTATAATAGATACCTCTTATTTTTCATCGATTTTGTTTTTTGTAGGATACAGTTGCTATTGAGTTTTGTTTAGTGGGGTGAGGTCGCTGGGCTACATATTTATCGGTTCCGATAAGCATATATTCTATTTTGGCCCAGACATAGAACCTGTAGCTACGGCTAGGCCTGGTGATATAATTCATTTCGAAACAATGGATTGTTTCGCTAATCAGATAAGATCCGAAGCTCAACTAATCACGCAGATAGACTTATCTAAGGCGAATCCTGCGACAGGACCAGTATTCATAGAAGGTGCTGATAGAGGTGATGTTCTGAAAGTGGAGATTCTCGATATTAAGACTTCGGATAAGGGTATTGTTGCTATTGCTCCTGGATTTGGTTTTCTTGGCGATAAAGTAAAGGAGCCAAGGACAAAGATATGTGATATAAGAGAAAACTATGTCTATTTCACAGGGAAGGGCTTTGCACATTTTGTCGAAATAAAACTTCCATATAGACCCATGATAGGGGTGATAGGGGTAGCATCTGATGAGAAGATACCATGTGTTATACCAGGTAGACATGGGGGCAATATGGATACAAAACTTATCACCAAGGGAACAACAGTATATCTTCCCGTCCTCAAAAGAGGAGGATTACTTGCTATCGGAGATCTCCACGCTGTTATGGGGGATGGAGAAGTTTGTGTTACTGGCTGTGAGGTTTCGGGAGAAGTACTGGTTCGTGTGGATCTAATAGAGGATAATCCTACACCTTGGCCAATACTGGAAACCGACGATGCATACTACATAGTTGTATCTAGGGAGAATATAAATGATGCGCTCTATGAGGCAACAGACCTAGCAGTAAAAGTTTTGGCGCATAGCCTAGCTCTGAGCTGGGATGAAGCATACATGTTTGCGAGCATGGCCGTTGATATCCAGATAAGCCAAATAGTTAATGCTGTGAAGACTATTAGAGCAAGAATACCCAAGGAATATACGACCGCTACTAAGCTTATGGAGGCGCTGAAACAATAATTTATACATGAAAAATAAACATTTATCCGAACAATACTATTATATTGGGACTTTACATCCATTAATTATCCATGTGGTGAATAACCAATGGAAAAAAACTGGCATTCCATGGAGATATCGCAGGTGGCAAAGGAACTAGGCGTCGATACAGAACATGGCTTAGATGACTACGAGGCGAAGAGAAGGCTAGAGCGGTACGGATACAATGAGCTTCCAATCAAGAAGAGAAAAGCCCTATGGCAGATAGTCCTTGAACAATTCAAAGATATTTTTGTTCTTCTACTAATGGTGGCATGTATAATAGCGTTGTTCGTAGAGAAGTCCATTATAGACTCGGTAGTAATCTTGGCAATAGTAATATTCAATGTAATTATTAGCGTTTACCAAGAATATAAGGCCGAGAATATTCTGGAGAAGCTAAGAGAATATGCGGCGCCAAAGGCGAAAGTGGTGCGAGGTGGAAGAATTGTCGAGATACCTGCAAAGGAGCTTGTTCCAGGAGATATAATCCTACTTGAGGAAGGGGATCGTGTTCCTGCCGATGCTAGGATAATAAAAGCTGTGGAATTAAAGGTAAATGAGGCTCCACTAACAGGTGAATCATACCCAGTAACAAAAATCCCTGATATTCTCCCTCCAGAAACTTCTGTTCCAGACCGAATAAACATGGTTTATATGGGCACAACTATTGTTAGAGGACATGGAAAAGCTATTGTTGTAGGCACGGGGCTCAGCACAGAGTTTGGTAGGATCGCGAAACTTGTTGAGGCCGTCGCAGAGGAAGCAACACCACTAAAAATAAAGTTATCCAATTTTGCGAAGAAAATGGCGTCAGCTGTAGTAACAATAGCTATTATCCTTACGATAATACAAGTTGTTGAGAAAGGAATAGAAAGTTTGGTTGAGAGTGTGATGGTGGCTCTTAGTCTTGCGGTTGCTGCTGTTCCAGAAGGTCTCCCAGCAATACTAGCGATAACACTAGCTATAGCAGCTAATAAACTTGCGAGGAACAATGCCTTAGTAAAATATTTGTTAGCAGCAGAGACGCTTGGCTCAGTTACGGTTATCTGTTCCGATAAGACAGGAACCATGACCACCGGGGATATGACTGTGAAGAAGATATATGTCTACGATAAGATATATGAGGTTACTGGCTCTGGATATGATCTTAGTGGAAAAATATTGTTTGGGGGAGAAGAGATTAACCCGAGAAAAGAGCCTATACTCTCGAAACTCCTAATGGCTGGTGTTCTCTGTACCAATGTTTCTCATGAAAGGGAGTTCTTTGGTGACCCAACAGAACTTGCGATCGTCGTGGCGGGAGCAAAAGCTGGCTATATGAAATCGGGCCTCGAATCCCAGTACCCACGGATAAGGGAGATACCGTTCTCATCTGAGCGGAAAAGAATGACGACAGTTCATATGTATGATGGAGGCCCATATGCCTTCTCTAAGGGTGCACCAGAGATTCTGCTTGAAAGATGTGTGGGGGTTGAAACTGAGCAAGGTGTTATCAAGCTTACAGAGGAGATAAAACAGAGGATACTACAAGTGATCGAGGATTTGGCTTCTAAAGGATATAGACTCCTTGCCATCGCCTATAGGAGTCTGTCGGAGCATAAGGAAAAGATAAAGGAGTTATCAGAAGACGAAATAGAAAACAAGCTAATTTTCCTAGGAATAGTTGGGATCATAGACCCTCCAAGACCAGAAGTATATGAAGCAGTAGAGAAAGCTAAGAGAGCGGGAATAAAAGTCATGATGATAACTGGTGATCATGCATTAACAGCAAAATCTATTGCGGAGCAGATAGGATTATATGAACCCGGGGACATAGTACTGCTAGGTAAGGATCTAGACAGGATGTCAAATGAGGAACTCTTAGAGAAGGTGGATAAGATAAAAATAATAGCTAGAGCGATGCCAGAACATAAACTTAGAATAGTTCGTGCCCTCAAAAAGAAGAACCATATAGTAGCCATGACAGGGGATGGCGTGAATGACGCTCCAGCACTGAAAGAAGCGCACATCGGTGTCGCTATGGGTATTAAAGGAACAGAAGTTGCTAAGGAAGCAGCTGATATGATTCTCCTAGATGATAATTTCGCAACCATAGTACGCGCAGTGGAGCTTGGAAGAGAGGTCTATGATAGGATAAAATCATTCACAAAATTCTTATTGTCCTGTAACATAGCTGAGGTCCTAATAATAACGCTTGGAATTATTCTCTTCGGGGAACTACTATTGCTACCCGCAATGATCCTATGGATAAATCTTGTGACTGATGGGCCGCCCGCAACAGCTTTAGCATGGGATCCAAGCTTCGAAGATGTCATGTCTAGGCCGCCTAGAGATCCCAGAGAAGGTATACTGTCTGGAGCCCTACTATTTGTCATAATCTCAACAATAGCGCTCACTATTGGCTGTGTCTTCACATACTTCTACTATGCCAATGTCTTAGGAATAACCGATATCAGTAGGATTAGAACAATAATATTTCTTCAGATGGCCTTATTTGAGCTTCTAATAATTTGGAATGTAAGGAGCGAACATAAATCCGTCTTCAGAACTAACATCGCTAGGAATATATGGCTCCTAGTAGCGGTTATTCTAAGCATTGTAGCAACAATAGTTATTGTGTACTCGCCACTGTCATATGCCTTTGGTCTCGAACCTATACCTCTAAGCGATTGGTTTGCTGTGCTTGGTGTGGGGCTGCTAGGATTATTCATCATGCCAGAGGTTCTCTGTAGAGAGAAAATAAGATTTAATCTCTAAACTTTTTTGGGATTATATCTGGGTTCATAGCTAAGGCTACCGCCCCCATTATGACGACATCTTCCCCGAGTGGTGTGATTAGTATCTTTGGTTTGCGATTGATTAGAAATTCCTCTATTTTATCACCAATAGGCTTTAAAATTAGTTCTGATGGATTCTTAAGAGCTATGGAGCCACCAACACTTATGATTTCGGGGTCATAGACATTTGTCACTGTTGCGAAGCCTGCGGCGTTTATCTCTGCGATTTCTTCTATTATTTGAAAAGCTAATGTGTCGTTCTCTTTTGCGGCAGTCACAATGTCTGGATATTTGATATTGCTTGGGTCTTTTGAATATCTGCTTAGAATACTCACATCATATTTGTCCCTCCCATATACATTCTCAACAAGAAATCTTGTGAATATTCCGATGTTTTTGCCTGATGTATAAGCCTCCCAATGGCCATAACCACCACAGCCACATCGTAATTTCCTATCATAATCGACGACAATGTGTCCTATTTCGACAGCATTTCCATCTTTCCCAAAAAGAACATTCCCATCAACAATGGCACCACCTCCAATCCCGCTGCTGAGCGTTATATAAACTATATTTTCCGTGTTTTTTCCTGCTCCAAAAAATCTTTCTCCTATGACCGCCGCGGTACAATCATTGACGATGTATACTGGAACATTAAATTCTTTCTTAAGGTACTCACCCACAGGTATATTTTCTATTGGTAAATTAGGGGTGCGAAGGATAATACCTCTTCTCATATCTAGAGGTCCTATAGATCCAACTCCGATAGCCTCGACGCTCTTGGCATCAAGATTCTTGAGAAGGGATCTTATAGTGGATTTCAGCCTTAGTAGCATAACATTCTTATCTCCATAGTCTGGAAGCGTTCTAATCTTTTTCTTAGCGATGATTTTCCCATTGGTATCCGCTACCGCGCATCTCACCCAAGTCGCTCCGATATCCACACCAATATATACCATTGCAATCCCCAGATCTATTAATTTAAATTTCACCCAAATAGTTGGGTCTCTCCATTTATTATGCGGATAACAGTATTCTATTTGTATTGGAAGAGGTATAGGGAGTGTTTGAGATCAAGGTAAAAGTAGTTCTCCTAGGGGATAGCGGCGTTGGAAAGACAACATTGGCGAAGAGCTTTCTTAGTGGTGGCGATAAACTCGATGTATCCCTACGTAGCACGATAGGTGCTGATATAAGTATAAAGAAGTCTGAGTACCACATAGAGCCCCTCGGAAGAATATTGTTTAAATGGGTAATCTTCGATTTGGCGGGACAACACATGTTTAGAATAATCCATCCTCTTTATTACAAAGGTGCTAAAGCGGCAATATTAGTGTATGATGTTTCTCGGAAGGAAACGTTTCATAATCTTGCTCTCTGGATTGATGGCTTCATAGGTCATGTGGGAGAGCCAAAACCTATGATAATAATAGGGAACAAGATAGATCTAAGAGATAAAACTCCGTGCATACCTAGTGAGGCTGGAGAGAAATATGCTGAGGCTCTCGCTACGGAACTAGGAGTCCCCGTTTACTATGCCGAGACATCGGCGATTAATGGGATAAATGTCGAAGAATCGTTTGAGGCTTTGGCAAGACTTCTGGTCGAATATACACGAAGAAAAGGACTAAAAGAACTTGGGGAAAAGTAAATTCTCATAGAAGAAACCTATCAAGTAGGTGTCTATAATAGTGTCTCTAGGGATAGACGAAGTATTTGATGTCTCAAGAAAAATAATTATTGGAGTGGTCCATCTTCCACCACTACCTGGTGCACCCCTTTTTAGAGGGGAGTTCGATAGGGTTTTGGATATAGCGATAAGAGAAGCAAAAACGCTGGAGAGAGGAGGTGTGGACGGGATAATACTCGAGAATTTCGGTGATATTCCGTTCAGAGCTGTGGTAAGAAACCCCCTCACAATATCAGCATTTTCGGTGATCGCCAGAGAAGTTGCTAGGGAGGTCTCAATACCTATCGGCATAAATTTTCTAAGGAATAGTGCGGTGGAAGCTGCATCAATCGCGTACATCTCTGGAGCAAAATTCATAAGAGTAAACGCATATGTTGAGACGGTGGCGACGGATTCCGGGATAATAAGACCGGCGGCACCTAGATTAATAAGGTTTCTTAGAGCATATGGAATAAGACTATGTATCTTAGCGGATATCTATGTCAAACATGGAAAAGTTATTGGTATTAGGAACATAGCTGATACTGTAAGAGATGCGGTAGAGAGAGGACTGGCATCAGCTATAATAATTACTGGGAAAAGAACGGGTGCTCCTCCAAATCCTAAAGCTCTGAAAGAGGCGAAGAGTACAGGAACACATGTTTTCATAGGAAGTGGGCTCAGCACAGAAAATATAGACTTGCTTAGATATGCCGACGGTGCCATAATTGGCACATTTTTTAAGAAAGAAGGAAGAATTTATAACCCTATCGATGAAAATCGTGTTAGAAGACTTGTTGAACTAGCACGGAAGATTCATAGTGTGCATAGCTAATCAGTCAGTAAGTAGGTTTATGTCTCCATAACCCAATGTTGCTTCCAAAACTGGAGGATGAAATATCTCATTCCAACAATTGTTAGTATTCCTAGATAGTATTTAAGGTTAATTTCCATATTATTAGTTTAGGGTTGTTCGCCAGTGGCGCTGAGACAGGAATATTTTATCCGTAGCAGAAGGACTCTCGTAATCCTAATAGCCTATATTCTTGCACTAGCAATCTTTAAGTGGCTTCTCGGAATAATATTTTCTAGTATTGCACTTAGAGCAGACGCCATAAGCACGCTTTCGGACTCAGTTATGGCTGTGACTGCTTTTGTATCAATATATGTAATGTTTAGGTTCAAACCAAGTAAAACTACTCCCTATGGCTTATACAAACTGGAAGATTTATTAACACTGAGTTTAGCGGCCCTCCTATTTGGTATATCAACAGTATTCATTATATGGCCGAGTGTATTGGCTATAGTTAAGGGATACACACCAAACAAAAACTTCATATTAACATCGTTAATTGCGTTCTCATCATCCTTTATCTCCCTGATTTTTGCTCAAAAACTTAAGAGGATATCCGAAGACCTCGAAACAAGCATGCTTATGCTTGGCGCTAAAGACCTTGAGGTTGACTCATACGTGTCCATGGTCGTTGGAATATCAATAATTCTCGATGCTATATTGGGGATTCCTCTCGAAGGAATAGTATCTATTTTTGTTGGGGCAGTAGTAATAGTTATGGCGATATTAGGAGGACGCATATCAGTACTAAACCTCCTCGATGCGTGGTATGATGAGGCTTTGGAGAAAAAGATAATCAATATAGTTTTGAATGAATCAAAGTTGCTAAGAGTCAGACAAGTAAGATTTAGGAGAGCTGGAAATTTAATCTTCTGTAACATCAGGCTCCTCGCCCCAGAGGAGCTCCGTCTGGAGGCTATTGATGATATTCTTGAGGATATAGAGACAAAGATAAAGAAGGAGATAGATGCCGTTGAGGATGTGGTATTTGAGGTTGAGCCTCTTGAGGAGGATGTTGTTGTGTGTGCGATCCCAATAGCTAGTGGTAGTGGATTGGATGCTAAACTACCGAGAATGTTTGAGGATGCAAAGGAAATAGCGATTTTTGAAGTAAATCTTCGGACGGGGCAGATAAAATTAAGAAGAATAGCTAAGGCTCCTAGACACAAAAATATAAGAAAAAGAGCAGTAGCCATCTGGAGGTTTCTAATGCAGAATGATGTTGATTGTGTAATTACAAATGAGATTAGTGATATAACATGTACTCTGCTTGAAGCCTACAGCATCGATGTTTATATGGCTAAATCGGATAATGTGAAGGAGAATTTAGAGGCACTAAAAAGAGATGAACTAGAGGAGGCAGAGAAATATATGGGCCAAGCATAGAAAACATCCAGCTAGATCACTATGTCTATCTATCATGACTCAGACAAGGATTCAGCGTAGAAAAATCTGGGGAGTCGACAAAATTGTGAGGTTCTAGAATTAAGCGACTATGTATGATTCTTGGAATTAATCCTTGTGAACATGTTTGGGTAATGATATGGAGTTATAGTCTGTTATTGAATTATCTAATTAGGATTGGTGGGAAAAGTGGATATAAGGAAGGAGATTCAGAGTTTAAAGAAGAAGCTTAATGCTGTTATCCTTGCCCATAATTACCAGTCATACGAAGTACAAAGCATAGCTGACTTTGTAGGGGACTCCTTGGAACTCTCATTAGAGTCTAGGAAGACGGATGCTGAAATAATAGTGTTTGCTGGTGTGAAGTTTATGGCTGAACAAGCGAAGGTTCTTAATCCCAATAAAAAAGTTCTTATACCTACTCCAAGTGCCGTATGCTCATTGGCAAATATGGTAACGGTCAAGATGCTCGAAGAGTATAGGAGGCGGTATCCTGATGCTCCCCTTGTCGTATATGTAAATTCTCCCATAGAGGTAAAGGCCTCCGCGGATTACATAGTTACATCAGCTAGTGCTGTGAGTGTGATATCAAAGCTGGATTCTGACACAATATTATTCGCTCCCGATGCAAATCTAGCGCATTATGTGGCCGAAGTCACAAAGAAGAAAATAGTACCTATCCCCCCAACGGGACACTGCTATGTGCATCTTCTGATAACTCCATATGACATATTAGAGGCAAAGAAGAAGTATCCTAATGGAGTTGTGATTGTCCATCCAGAGGTCCCTTCAGAATCACAGAAACTTGCTGATTACGTAGGTGGTACATCCGGGATGGTGAGATTTGTTGCGAAGACGGATGCGAAAGTTTTTCTTGTTGGTACTGAGACAGGCATGCTGAATAGGCTCAGAAGAGATTTTCCAGATAAAGAGTTCTATCCTATAGTCTCCAAGGCTGATTGTATCGGTATGAAGAAGATAACATTGGAGTCAATATATTTAAGCCTCAAAAATATGGTTTATGAAGTTTCCGTGAGGGAAGAATATGCTAAGCGGGTTCGTGAGGCTCTCGAAAGAACCTTCAAACTTTTAGGTGTCTAACTTGTTGGTAGAGTTATTTCTCAAGAAATTCCTCGAGTGGATCGAGGAAGACATTCCATATGTCGATGTAACCACAAGGCTATTGGACGATGAATGCTACGAAGCTATCCTCTTAGCGAAAAGCGACGGTGTGGTAGCTGGGCTAAACATATTGGTGAAAGTATTAGAAAGATTTGGGTTTGAGGTAAAACAATTCTTGAGAGATGGCGAGGAATTCTCTAAGGGAACGATATTAGCTAAGATCAGAGGAAATGTAAGAAAACTTTTGATGCTCGAGCGAACACTTCTAAATATACTGAGTAGACTCTGTGGGATCGCTAGACTGACAAGAGTTGCCGTTAGAAAAGCTAGAACAGTAAACCCAAGAATAAGAATTGCTGCGACAAGAAAAACAACACCTGGGATAAGGCTCCTAGAAAAATATGCTGTTGAGGTAGGGGGTGGCGACACCCATCGATTTGGTCTTAGTGATATGGTCTTGATAAAGGATAATCATTTGAGGGTCTTGGGTGGGGTTGAGAATGCGCTTAAAAAGGCGAAGAAGATTAAAAGCTTTTCTCACAAAATTGAGATAGAAGTGACATCTATCGAAGATGCTATAAGAGCAGCAGAGCTTGGTGCAGACATAATAATGCTAGACAATATGTCTCCACGAGAAATAGAGTCAGTCATAAGGGAGTTGGAGAGAAGAGGGCTTAGACGTAGAGTGATCGTAGAAGCTTCTGGAGGAATAAACCTAGAGAACATCGAGGAATATGCTGCCACGGGTGTAGATATAATATCGTTAGGTATGCTTACCCACTCAGCTCCATCATGTGATATCAGTTTGGAGGTGGTAAAGAAGTGCGAAGATTAGCAATAATAGGATGTGGAGCTTTAGCAACAGAAATAGTGAAATCGATAGTAACAGGAAAACTTAGAAACTATAAAGTTGTAGCTCTGCTAGATAAGAATAAGAAAAGATCAAGATCTCTAGCGGAGATTCTAGGAAATAAGGAGTTATCAGTAGAAACCATAGAAGAACTACTAAACAGGAGACCAGATATTGTTGTGGAAGTAGCGTCTCCACAAGCAGTAAGGGAATATGCAGATAGGATTCTAGAGGCAGGAGCAACACTAATAGTTATGAGCTCTGGTGGGCTTCTGGACGCACAATTTCTTGCGAGGCTAAGAGAAATAGCCAAAAAGAAAAGAACGAAAATAATAGTTCCAAGTGGAGCTATAGGCTGTATCGATGTGGCGAAAGCCTTATCAAACGTTGGTGGAGAAGTAAGGGTGAAGCTGATAACAGTGAAAAAGGCCTCAGCGTTCAGAGATGGTGATCTAGAAAAATTAGATCTGCGAAGAGAAGATATTAAGATGAAGACATTAGTGTTCTCTGGCAAGGCTAGCGATGCGATAAAATTTTTCCCAACAATGATAAATGTTGCAGCGACGCTAAGCATAGCTCTAAAACATGATATTGATGTGGAGATATATGCGGATCCAACAATAGAGAAGACAGTACATCAAATAATAATAGACTCCCCCGCAACAAGAATCTCCCTTAAGATGGAAAATATGCACCATCCAGAGAACCCAAGGACAAGCTATATAGCAGCTCTCTCCCTTATAAAGACGTTGCAAAAGCTAGATGAGGAGCTTGAAGTTGGAACTTAGTACTTTGATATTTCCTCGAATTTAACAATTATTAAGGTATTTTTTGTTATTTCATTAGTGTAAATCAATATTGTAAATCAGTAATAATAACAATAATAAAATTCGAGATTTCCGAATAATAATATCGTTTGGGGGGTGGGATCATAGGGGTACCAGCAATGAACCTTAAAATGAGCTTACTGGCGTCCATTGTTTTCGGAGTAATTCTCATTGAGAGAGCGCTAATATTACCGTTCCTACCCAGTGGGCTTATGCTATGGGGCAGTATTGGTGTAGTGTTGCTCCTAGCTCTCACAATGCTCTTTCTGCGTTCATGGAAGAGACTTATGATAAGCTCTTTTATGTTTGCATCTATCCTAGAGGCACTGACTGGTGCTCTCCAAGTAGCATTGTTTATTCTTGCTAACCAAAAATTAGTGATTTTACTCAGCGGCATAACAGCACTTCTACTGGGCTTATCTGGTTACATGCTTACCCTAGAGCTTGGAGAAGAAGCGGCTAAGGGCGACCCATTACGAGTGACGGATTCTGAGTATGCAGTTGTTGTTGAGAACGTTCATAAATACTACTATGTAGGGACAGTGACAGTTCATGCGCTACGAGGAATCTCGCTGAAAGTCAGAAAGGGCGAATTCGTCGCTATAATGGGCCCATCAGGTTCTGGAAAATCAACATTACTGAACATAATAGGTGCTCTAGACAGACCGACAAGTGGCAAAGTGTACATTGATGGTGTTGACATATCCAAATTGGATTCCGACGAGCTTGCGGAGCTGAGAAACAGAAAGATAGGCTTTGTCTTTCAATCATATAACCTCATAAATCGGACAACAGTTTTGCGAAACATAGAGATGCCCGCCATAGTAGCTGGAATGTCTAGGAAGAAGAGAGCTGAGAAAGCGAAGCAACTTCTAAGAATAATGGGGCTAGATGAAACCGCGCTCAAGAGGCGCCCCATACATCTAAGTGGTGGTCAGCAACAGAGAGTGGCAATAGCAAGAGCATTAATGAATAACCCCACAATAATCCTTGCTGATGAGCCCACTGGGAATCTCGACTCAAAAACTGGGGCGGAAGTTATGGGATATTTAAGAAAGTTGAATAAGAAGTTAGGTGTTACAATTATTTTAGTTACTCATGACCGATCGGTCGCTGAGATGGCCGATCGGATCCTTCATATAAGAGATGGTGTGATTGTTGAGGAGGAAATTATAGGTGGGCGAGATGAGAAAAAAGCTGGTTAGTATAGTAGTATTTCTAATCCTTGCCATCTCCATAGCTATTGGAAATATCAATGCGATCGGGCAGGTCTCGGTAGAGTTCATGGTGAAAAATGTTTGGTGGGGGACATACCAAAATAGAGTGACTCCAGAGCC
>JAHKKZ010000219.1 GCA_029856685.1 Candidatus Njordarchaeota archaeon | reverse complement strand
GGGAGCTCCTGGAGAGGATTGTGGACTGGGGACTAAAGCTCCTCGGGCCCCTACTGGAGATCCTCGGCATTGCGAAGTATCTTTTCGCCCTAGCACTCTCGCTGTGGAGTTGGGTTGAGGCTGCATTTTGTGCTCTAATAATATTGGGAGTTGGTTTATTGTTTGATATGCTTGGTATTTCTGTGGAGACTTTGGCGTCTGGTTTTTCTATAGAGTTTTCGTTGGATGGTATTGTTGCTGAGATTGGTGTGTGGATCTCTAGCATTGATTATTATGGTTTTCCCATAGCGTGTCTTGGTGTTATTGTTAATTTTACTCTGATGTTTTTCTCGGAGACTTATAGATTCGTAGTTTATGAGCTTGAACCATTCATTCCATTTGATTTCCTTACGGAAGTTACATTTTATGTTTCGGATGTATATAGGGCCGCGGGAGCCTCCACAAGATCGCAGGGAGTATATTCGCATCTTAATAGGATTAGACAATACCTACTAGTTAGCATGATCCTTGAAGTATTTAGAGATCCTTTAATATCATCGACGGTAACTTATGGGTCTTTAGGAATTATTATTGCTTCTGTAATAGCAGCAAACCTTGTTGCTGGACGGACGAAGTTCCCTGGAGGTCCTAACCCACCTCTGGGATTGTCTATCTTTATTGCTACATTGGCTGTTATTTGGTATACTCTTTCCTTCGTATCCCCTGAGGGGGGTATGTAATGATGAATTTATTCGAGCGTCTCCATCTGCTATAAACATGATAGCGTCATTAGTTAAGGCAATTGTGTTTTTCTGGGCTATGCTTAAGTTCATTTTTATACTAATATACTTTAGGAATCCGGATGTCGTGAAGAAAAAGGAGGTTAGGCGCGACATAATTGCCTTCATGGTTGCGATGATAGTAGACTTTGTTGCTAAGTGGTTGAATATTGATATAGCGGGTACTATTATTAGCATCTTAACTCGTGAAATAGAAATGTATTTAGTCGCTGTTTGGATTGGAAAAATCATAGTTAAATATTTCAGAAAATTAAAAAGGTTTGTGTGGTGGGGCCCAAGACAAAAAGCTTTCAGAACATTTATACTGGTGTCTCTCGGGGTTTTTCTTGTTTCATTCGATGCAAACTTTGTGTACGCTTGGAATGCGATCGCCGATCTAGGACTGCCAAGCATTTCTATACAGAGCACTCAGTTGAATATCGAAGATAATAATATTGTGAGTGTGTCTTCAAGCATTACACTTACTGATAATAAGCAACTACATTTTATTACTGTAGATCTAGCCACAGATGGTGGAGGATATAATCCTACCCATTCTAAACTTTATGAAAAGGGCATTAAATCTAGAGTCACGGCAGAGTCTTTGGAGTTTCTAGTGCACCTTATTGAGATTGAAAGATGCACCGATGGCACACTCGTAATCACTTTGGTTAATAATACTACGACTTTAGAAGGTGATAGCACCGTACAACTAACATACAGGGCTACCGAAACAGAGAAGCTTACAGCTACTATATCCAGAACTGGCGAGACAGTAACAATAACGATGTCAGGTAAAATACGTGTGGATGGAATTGGCGAAAACACTAATTTACATATTGTTGTGTGGGCGTGCGATTGGGTCGACAACGAGGCGATATCCGTAGCACCAGAACGATCTTCGGCATCATCGCAAAGTGTTAACAAACATAAGATGGTAGGTGTTATGTTTACGCAATTTATCAAATGTGATAAAAGACGAACCTATGTGCAACATAGATCCATATCAACATCAATACCCAAACAAGTCATAATACATTACTGTTGCGACTTTAAAATCCAAACATGGAATTCGATGTTTTATCTCAAAGAAGTCATAATGTACTCCTCGCACATATTCCTTAGTAGTGACATCTTGCAGGATTCGTGGTGATGTCATGAAACCTAATCTTGAAAAGGAAATTATATGTTGTGATCCCGAGAGCTATAGGAGGATATTCATTTATGGAGCCTTAGACATATTTATCGAGTCTGCCGAAAAACTAATAATAATCGCTCCATTACTTGGTCTAGCACTATTCTCTCTTGCAGGATTCCTAGGATTGCTCCTCTTTTTAGCAATCTTCATTCCAGGAGGACTCTTATTACTCCTAAAACGCTCCTCCCGCACCGAGGAAGAGATTATAAGAATGATCTATGATGAAAGTGCTATTATTTTGGAGAATATTATGTGTGCAGAGATAACTTTACTCTTGAAATCATTGGATAATCTATCAATAACCCCAGACACCACGATTAAAATTTTGTCCGATGTGTCAAGAAGGAGAATGATATTAGAGTGCATAGAAAAGATGAGACATGTAGACACGAGCTTGTATCACGAAATCCACGGTATCTTTGAGCAAGTTTTATCCTCTATGGATGTAGAGGCTCTAGAGAGAAAGTACATGCGGGCTGAAGTATTTAGGAGAAGGCTTAGCGTTCTATATAGGGTCTCGATCTTTATACTTTCCGCCATCCTGCTTGGAGTCTCACTATGGAACATTCTTATTGGGCCAACAGAAGCATCATTGTCAATAATTTACATATCACTCTTATATGTCAGCTCCTTCATTCCATCCTACATTATATGCCTCCCCATGGCATATTATCTTATGACTCGTAATCTTCGAAGGTATGTAGATATGAGGCTTATCAGATCCAGAAGCTTCAGAAGGAGGGTTATAGAGACAACAAAAAGGCTGATCATTCTTGTGGC
>JAHKKZ010000218.1 GCA_029856685.1 Candidatus Njordarchaeota archaeon | reverse complement strand
GAGAAATAGGAAACATCGTCCCAGAAATCGTCAAGGCTTGAGACCTATGCGGTACAGCGATTATCTAAGAAAAGCCAAAATAATGCTTAAGGAAGCTGAAGAAGATCTTAACATTGGCTGCTACAACAAGGCAGTTTCGGCCTCATGGTTCGCTGTTGAATCTCTCCTAAGAGCGATAGTACTGAAAAAGAGGAAACCAATGCCGGAAAGACCAAACAAATTGATATCACTCATACACAGATTGTTATATACAGAACACCCAGACAAAAAGCATTTAGCGCATATCATCAGCAGTCTTTACGAGAAAAGAAAAAGAGCCGACCACCGAGAAACACTGTTCAACCGCATACATGCAATGAAATCTCGCAGCCAAGCAAAGAGCATCTACAATGAGCTCATCAACATTCTTATCTGAACTTAAAGACTCCCAAGCTTAGGTCATATAGATATGGTGATATGCTACCTTTTTGTCCCTAGGAGGCAGAAAATCTCATATATCTCGCAATCTTGTCATAATACAAAGAAAAATGTCATCTTTGAATCAGATTTTTCTTGAGTCCTAGCAAACACCAATTAAAATATGCATATATTAATCGGGATACCAAAATTGTCGATTTCGACACTAGTCTTATCTAACATGAGCAATGCTTCTTTGTTAATAATAAGCGTCATAGGAAATAATGTTTTTCCCAAACATGAAAACTCAAAGCTTACCCTAGATCCTCATCATCAATACTGTTAAGGTAACATCTTCTAAAAAGCGAGGGAATATTAGAATCGTTAATTGGAAAGGGTCTCTATACCGGTGATTTTTCCTTGGCCCTTTATATTTAATTTTTGCTATATACTTAAATTATCTGGTGCTTATAATGTATTATGATGTTGTTACCTCTTTGGACGAACTTTTGGGCTACGAGGGAATTCTCCGCCTCCCCCCATACCTACCCAAAGTATTCGTTATGGATGATGCAAGGAGAAGCGCCATAGATGTGGCAAAGAAATACTTAGATTCTGGACAAAACGTCCTTCTTATAGGGGAGCCTGGAACTGGTAAGACAGCGTTGATGTTTATCATACTTGCTGAGCTGAAGAAATCGATGAAAATAGCGTATATATTGGAGGGTGCAACGAGCATAGGGAAAAAACATGAGGAGGAGGGAATAGTCCTCTTCTACGACGACATCCCCAGGATGAATAGAGATGCTCTGAGAAGCATAATGAAGAACAGGGTAAGAATGATCTTGGCGACGGCAAGAAAAGAGGAACTAGAATTTCTGAAAAGAGTGACGGGGATAGATCTGCTAAAGGAGTTCGGAGCAATAGAAGTACCACCAATGAGTAAAGAAAAACTGAGAGAGATGCTTCTAAGATATGTGGCGGAGGAAGCGATAAGAATAGCGGATAAAGAAGCAGTGGATGAGGTCATAGAGAAGGCTGGGGGACTACCAGTATACATATGGCAAGTGATAAGAGAACTGAGAATAAGAAAGGAGCCACTAACACTAGGATTCGCAAAAACAATACCGCAGGGAATGCTGGACTACATAGACGACATACTGTGGAGAACCCTTGGCGGACAACCAGAAAGATACGAAGCACTGATAACACTGCTATGCATGACGGACTTCATAAAGTATGCGGTGCATCAAGACCTATACAACTACATATACCTCAGAGCAAAGGAGCTGAGAACAAAAAGAAGGGTAACGCTGGACGAAATAATGCTGGACGAAACCCTAGAAGCAATATCGAGATATCTGGCGAGAGAATCAGCGACATATAGCTTCCGCCTACCACACGACTCATGGGCAGACGTACTACGTGGAAAAAGCAGGGGGCCGATGGCCTCAGAAATCTCAAAGATAAACATGGTCTTCCCAAAGAGAAAAAGAATAAGCATAGTGCTGGAGGCGGCGAGAAGGGCATGGAGCGAAACACTAGAGGAAGCGGAAGACATATTCCGCAAAGATGCGTTCAAAAACAACATAGTACTAAACCTAGGAAAAGAAGCATGGAACGACATACAAAAAAGAACAACACCAGAAACCCTTCCCACGGCTCCAATACCAACAAAACTTGAAGCGATAACCTCAATAACGGGACTAACAGATCCCCTAAAAGGGCTAAAGCAACAACTAGCAGACGTTGGAGTGGCACCAAAGAAGATTATAGCTAAGGGATTAGGGATTAGCGAAGCTGAGTTGGAAAGCCTAATAGACATAGCAGACTTCGTAATAGAATCGAAGAGAAAAGGATTCATATACCACAAAGACTACTACAACAAAGCAATACAAACAGCAACAAATCAACTAAAGACAAGAGGATGGATAAGAATTGAAGAAACAGCAAAGTCCCTCAAAATATTTCCAGAAGACTTAACAAACGAACTAAAAAGGAGAGGATACCTCACCACAAAAAATACAGCATGGAACCTGCAAAAAATAGTAGAAATCCTCCAACAACATAAAATAATAACCACACAAATAATACAGCAAAAAATCCACGCAAAACTAGAAACAATCAGAGAAATCCTAGAGAAAATAGCATACAGATCTCTAAAAAAAGACCATTACTACAACATCAACTACCTTAAACAAACACTAAACATAATATGGCGACAACTCCAACAAAAACCATGGCTAACAAAAGAAGAAATAATAGCGATGGGAATCCTAGAAGAAGACGTGGACCGACTACTAGAGGACATAGCCGAAAAATCACCAACAAACTCAAAAATATACTACTTG
>JAHKKZ010000217.1 GCA_029856685.1 Candidatus Njordarchaeota archaeon | reverse complement strand
TCTAGACGTGTTAAAGCTCCTAGATACCTTATTCGGCGATTAGCTCCGATACTCTCCACAGATGGGCAACTTGTATATTCCTGGAGAGCCCTAAATAATAAGATTTCCGAGATTACTAGGGAGTGTCCAACAACTTTGGATGAACTCACAAAGAATCTAAGGGTACCTACAAGTATAGTTAAAAACGCTACCAAGAATTTCGTCAAAGTCGGAAAATACTTGCTATCTCCATCCTTCATAGAATATGTCAAGGAGAAATTTGGGCGGCTCTCTGAGCGTACCTATATATTACTAGCCGATGCTGAAAAAATCTTTGGTTTCAGTAGAGATGTTGTGGCTTACTTGTTAGAAAATGTGTTTAATTTTGCTGAGCTTGCTGGTGGTGTATATGCTAGGAGTGATGTTTATAAGCAACTCATCGACTTGTTAGAGGAGTTTGCTCCTAGTAGTGTCAGATTTTAGGGTGGTTCGAATGACATATTATGTTGTCATCCGGGATTTGAATGTTCTACTTGGTGAGGAGGGTATTCTCCGTCTTCCTTCATACATATTTGATAACTATATAATGGATGATGCCCGCCGTGAGGCCTTGGAGAGGGCTTTCCGCTACGTGATTAGTGGTGAAAATGTGCTTATTGTTGGGCATCCAGGTACGGGTAAAACTGCGTTCATGGCCATTCTTCTTAGACGCATTATAAGCTCTGGATATCAGGTAGCATATATTTTAGAGGGTGCCTCATCAATTTCTAGAGAACATGAGGAACTCGGCATTATTCTGTTCTACGACGATCTGCCTCTTATGAATACTTCAGCTCTCTCCTCGATCTTCAGGAATAATGTGAGGAATATAGTTGCTACTGCGCGGATAGAGGAACTCAGATTTATTGTGGATAGGGTCGGCTTTGATCCTTACGAATACTTCAAGATCGTTGAGATTTCTCCTATGGCTCCTAGGCATCTTAGGGAGATGCTCCTAAGATATGCCGATGCCGAGGGGATACATATCGTCGATAGGAATGCGATTGATGTTGTTATTTCAAAGGCTAATGGCCTTCCAGTATACATTTGGCAGGTCATAAGGGAGTTACGTATACGTGGTGAACCTCTAACATTAAGCTTCGCCAACACTATCCCTAGAGGCATGTATGACTATGTTGACAATATCCTTTGGCGCGCTATTGGAAATAGCGAAGACCGCTATGAGACTCTCCTAACACTACTATGCATGACGGATTTTGTCAAATATCTTGTTAATCAAGACCTTTACAACGCGATTTTTGTTACAGCAAAAGAAAAAATCAGAAAGCAGAAATTCAGCATGGAAGAGGCCCTATATAGTGACACATTAGATAGAATCTCCAGATACCTAGCTCGGGATAGGCAAACTCTATCCTTCAAGTTACCCCATGATAGCTGGGCCGACGTCCTACGTGGAGCAAGCTCTGGGCCTATGAGTGCTGAGATAAGTAAGGTAAATATGTTATTCCCAAAATCTAAACGTAGGGAGCTTATCATCGAAGCTGCTAGACGTGTTTGGCATGAGGTACTCCGCCTTGCTGAGGATGCTAAGAGACGAAACTCATTTTTAGAGAACATAAGACTTAATTTCGGAGATAATCTCACTAAAGATATTATTGAAAAACCACCAGAAAAACGGGAAGTTCTCCCAGCACAAACTATTCCTTCACAATCACTGATTCTGAGGCAACTAAGGGACTATCTTAGACTTGGAGATGCGGGAGTAGACCTAGCTCTTAAGCTCGCTGAGGGCATCATAGAAAGCGGTGTTGATGACCCTACAGCTCTCAACGCAGCCGCAGCAGCTTTTCTGATGAAGGGTATTAGAACTAAGGATTCCTCGATGATTAAGAAGGCTATAAATGTTTTATCTAAACTTAATACTTTCGATGCTAAATACAATCTAGCTATTGCATACTACCACATCGGGAGATTCGAGGATGCCGAAAAAATATTTAGAGAGCTCTACGAACGCCATAAAGAGGAGGAAATACTATTTAACCTAGGAGTAACCTTACTTCGCCTAGGCAAATTCAATGACGCCATAAGAACATTAGAGACATACGTGAAACTTACCAGTGACCCCAACGCGATTAGACTTCTAAATAGACTTAAAAAACTGGGTATAATAGAAACATCCGTCTCCTAACAACCTAACAGCTTTTGAAATTTTTGATATTGAATTCTAGACCCGCATCCTTATTTCCTCAATAATAATATTTTGTTGTATGAATCGCTAAAAAAAGAAAAAGGTAAAATATCATAGTTTTGCTCCGCAATGAACACATCTCTCTTGTATTGGAGTTATTTTCCTGCATTTTCTACATAATGTCAGTATGGGTTTTCCACAATGTTGGCAAGTTGGGGAGAGAACTACTGTTTCTTGGTTACAGTGTGAGCATAGTATCTTTTTGGCACCAACAATCTTTGCGATCATTGGGTGCCTAATTACTCCGAATGATGCAACCCTCAGATCTATTTGATCCTTCTTAATTTTTGCTGAGATACTTATTTTCTCACTAGTAAGAAATCTATATTCACTCCCATCACTAAACCTGATTTTGCCTCCAGATTCAAGCACATCAGCAACATAGTATAGAAGCTTTTTTACGTAGTCATCTTTTCTAATACCTGTGAAGGGCTTCATAATGCTTTCCAAGGTATACCCTACAGCGACGCTTGTGGCTCCTCGTACTATGAATGATGGACCGTATCTTATACCGCTAAGAGCAATCCGCATCG
>JAHKKZ010000216.1 GCA_029856685.1 Candidatus Njordarchaeota archaeon | reverse complement strand
GACCCTGAATGAGGAGGAGATTCTCGATAGGCTCGGCGTCGACCCATCTGAGACAGAATACGTGAAGGCGATCTCAAAGCAGCTGGAAATCTTAGAGGAATACGGCTTAGTCGAGTTTACGGGGAGGGGTTGGAGGTGGAGGGGCTAGAGCATAGAGAGCTGAGCCGAGTCAAGGCTGAGAGGCTTCTCGAGGACTTCAGGGAAGACTGTCTTCTCAAGAATATGAGCGAGGAGACCGTGAGAAAATATATTTCGGCGATCAGAATATTCATCGATTTTCTCAGGGAGCGGGGGCTGAGCCTTGAAGATGCGGATAAGCACGTTCTACGCGGATTCCTAAGATACCTTAAATTTGAAAGGAAGGCAAGCCGAAAGACGCTCGAAAACTACTTCTCGGCCCTCTCAACGTTCTACGACTATCTAGCCTACGAGGAAATAGTCCCAGCAAATCACGTGCTACCGTTTAGAAGACGTTACCTCAGGAGATACAAGACTGAAGAAGAGCAACATGTTAGAAGGCTTCTGAGTGTCGAGGAGCTCGCCAAGATAGTGAACTCGACCCTCGACCCGAGAGATAGAGCGATAATCGTTCTGCTAGCCAAAACCGGGATCAGGAGAAACGAATTAATCAGACTTGACGTGGATGATATTGATTGGGAGAACTATAAGATAATCTTGAAGAAGACTCCAAAAAGGAGCAACAGAGTAGTATTCTTCGATGATGAAACCGCGCTGGTCCTTAGACGATGGCTTAGGGTGAGGGAGCGTTTGAAGCCGCGGACAAAGGCCCTCTTCATAAACTATGCAAGCAAGAGGCGAATAGATAGAAACACGCTCTTCAATATAGTTGTAAAACACTCATCTAAGCTAGGGTTGAGGATAAGCCCACACGACCTAAGACACTGGTTCACGACCTGGCTCAGAAGAAATAAAATGCCCCGAGAATTCATCAAAGAGCTCAGAGGGGATCGAAGAAAGGAAGCCATAGACCTCTATGATCACATAGATGAAGAAGAATTGCGGGAAGCATATCTCGCATGCATACCAAAGCTAGGGATAGATTAATGAATTCTTATCCAAGTGTGTTGGCCGGACTTTCTTAGATTACGCTTCAGAGTCCTTCCTCGAACGGAAAATACCCTTTACAATACTCGACCCACCTATTAACGTAGTCAGATGTAGCTTCGGAATATGTTCTTGAATTTCGCTCGTATATCCGTATGGTCCTCTTAACCTTTCTAAAGAGATGGGGTGGATAAATTATGTACTTCAGAAAGCGCTCAGTTTCTTCGAGTTCATTTATGATAACCTTATACAACGTTCTATTTTTGATCAGGAAACCCCACCAGTCTAGATGAGAAAAAACTTCAGGTACACGATATAATGTTAGTCGCACCATCTCATCGAAATTCCATCTTGGAGTTTTCAGCAGAGTCAGCTCCGTGATGACGTGAATCAATGACAAAAGATATAATAATCTTTCTTTCGTGTCAGTGAAGTTCATCATCAGCTCATAAGCTCTCATACTCCATCGTTCTAGCCCCTTGAGGAGAACAAGCTTCTCATTTTTGTCCGCCCAAGGATATCTGTCGGCAAAGACCACTAGGGCTCCTTCATCGGTTATAACATAAGGTTTTATAGATGGAAATCTCCGGCTGGCCCTCGCATGAGGCTTACTACCAACATAATTCTTGACAAAACCCAGCTTTTCAAGCTTTTCGACTGCTCTGTGGACCTGTGTATAATACATTTTTAGTCTCCTCTTTAATTCCATCTTATATAGAGGTGTTTTGCTAAGAAGAAGAATCTCAAGTATATTGACTTCTTTTTCCTTTATGGGCAGTTTTCTCTCATAAGGAGATATAGTGTATCTCTTAATTTGTCTGTAGCTTTTTCTTAATCTTCCAAAATCTATATTGGCCAGTTTTAGTAAGTAAGCTAAGCAATAGTATTTTGTACTGTCTAGCTTCTCGATGGACATTACATAGTATATACCCTATATAACAGTATGAAAATTTTATGATTCTGAAATCGTGTTATAGGTTAAAAATCCCCGCTCTGGGCTTTCATTGAACTCTTATTACACGTGTCCGATAAGACTTCCGTTCCCCTGAAAAACGAGTGAGAGTATAGATGCTGCGAAGATGCGCAGAGATGGGGAAGCGAATAACCTTACACTACGAGGCCTGAGCGAAATCATCGGGGTTCTACACGACATAAACTATGAAGGATTGGTGATCAAATGTGCAGGGCGGAATATTCGGATACCAGCACCACCGAATCTAAGAAGGAAAGCAGCTAAGCTTGTAGGTAAGAGAGTTGCTATTTTACGCATAGGACAAACAGTTTACATCAGAAAACTAAAAGACTCTAGTTCAACAGATGAAGAGTCCTTCACCTCAGAGAAGAGCGTGGAATTAACGCTGCCGCGAAAAGTGAACCACAGATAAAGTTCTCTTTCTGAGGTGACAATATGTGCAACTTAGAAGTCGGAATTTCGGGGAACGGTTTGGGAACGGCGACGATTAAGGTGGCCTGACGGATGCCGCCGACTGAGAGAACCCTAGAGAAAGTTCGGAATAAGGCAGGAAGGATATGGAAAGAAGAGGGGCGGCCTTTCTGCTACTTGGACTTCCCAGAGTACAAGCCTGGTTATTTCAGGAAGATCACAAGCCTTCTCTCGCGGAGAGGCGAAATTGTTCGCTGGAAGAATAGGCGGTCAAGACCACAGTACTGGATTTTAGCATCGGAGGGGGACGAACAAGGGCATGGGGAGTCTTCGAAG
>JAHKKZ010000215.1 GCA_029856685.1 Candidatus Njordarchaeota archaeon | reverse complement strand
AGTCTGGGGCATTTATCTTCGCAGCTAAGCCCCGTCTCATGTTTTCCCCATATTTGCTACCACGAATATAACAATAGATACAACCGAATTCGCACAGTTGATAGGGGTTTAAAGAATAATCATCTAGGAACCATGAATCTCTTTTCTTATGTTTGTTTAAAATGGTTTCTACGACTATTTCCCTTACCGCTTCAATCGACCTCCCTACGAATCTTGTTAATATCTCGCTTGGCTTCTTTCCTACATTTGTTTTATGATTAATGTTAATAGGGCCCGTCCCAATATAGACAGTATTACACATACATCACTGACCCCAAACCACTGGAGGGCTGAGCCCCATGAGGATATATGATACCCCGCTTAAAAGGCTTATACACAAACTGAAGCGGACAGCAAGAAAGATGCTAGAAAAAAAGGACGGAATAGGGCAGAAAGGGCGGCACGGCATACCACTCTACATAAGAATCACAGTCATAGCATACATTGTGCTCGCAGGGCTACCCCTCATAAAGATGGAGCAGAGCTTGAGGGAAAGCCCAGAACTGAGAAAGCTCCTAGGCCTAAAATGGCCAGTCTCAAAGACAACACTCAGCAGGTGCGAAAAAACCTCGGCCCTCTTGTCCGAGAACTCATCGAGTACACATATAGGCTTATTGCCAAGCTCAAGGGAGGTTCCTAAGAGCATCGCCATCATCGACACTACCGGCTTCAAGCGGAGCCATGCGAGTAGCCACTATGAGATCGAATTAGCCGTAAGAAGAAGATGTATGCGAAGGTGATCTAAAAAAAGAGTTGAATTTAAAAGAGAAGCGCGAAGCAGCTCTTGGATGTGATCTAGTAGTTAGCCCTGCTATCTATATAAATATATATGCCTATTTTTGTCCACGTCCTAGGGCCATGCCAAGTAGGATTAGTCCTATGTCGAGTATCGGTAATACTGGTATTATGGAGCCTATGAGTATTACTATTGCGGCGTTTCTTCCCATCTTGTTTTCTGAGCCTCTGAACATTACCAGTAAGGATATGCCCACCAACAAGCATATGAATATAGGGATCACACGTGTAGATAATACCAATGTGAATGCAAGATCGGTGTATGGGAACACAAGTGATATCGACATAAATATACTTAAACCCCAGATAAAGAGCAAGATGCCGGATATAATGCCGCTTCCAGTCTTTCCTAGTTTGGAGCCATATCTCATAATGCTAATGGCGAGGCCTATTAGAAATAATGCTAAAGTTGTCATTATCAGTATTATTGCTGGAGCGTAAGCCGATACCAATAGGATATCTACTGATAGCAGAAGCATAAATGCGTAGAGTATCAATAGGAAGACTCCCGACACGATGCTGCAGATTGACCCTAGTGTTGATTGTGCTTCTGGGGCTGGTAGGATCTCTATTTTGAGGGGCTTTTCTTTGACCTCTGCTGGCTTTACCTCTATTGGTTTCTCTTCTATGAATTTCTTTTCCTCGACTTTTATAATCTCGCTTAGGGCCTCCTCGCCGAGGCTGACACGTATATTGTTCTTGAAGGACTCTATTCTCAAAACATCCTCAGACTTTGATAGGCTTTCATTCCATGCCCTTCGGGCAGCTTCCATGGTTAGTTCATGTCTACGGGATTTTGTAAATCTAGCGTTTATCTTTGATATCTCTGGTGACATCGGCCCGCTGCTTCTGCCTTTCAGCACATCAGCCCAAGAGTCGTGTGGGAGCCTAAAGCTATATGTGAGCTTCTCCTTCGCGAGGAATCTTGTTATGTCATCAAAAGTTGTATCTAAAAGTATATCGTCCATCGTTAATCTTCTTTTTAGTCTTTGCTCCTTGGCTGCAAGATAAATATACGTATAGAGATCTTGGTGAACGGCATACCGCACGAAGTCTGTCATAGTCAGCAGAGTGATTAGCGCCTCATATCTTTCCTCCTTGCCTCCGAGGATTCTCCATAGAATATCATCAACATAATCCAGCATACCACTCGGAATCCTCCTTGCGAATTCTAATGTTAGGTCTTCTTTGCTTATTTTTAGCTCCCTAACTACCTGCCAAACATATACTGGTAGTCCTTGAGCCTTTCTTACCACTTCTGATATAGCCTCCTTGTCGACCACTCGGATAGCCTCAGCGACTAAGTATCTCCTCAGTATTTCCTCGATTTTATCATCAGGCATGGGCTCTAGCTTAACAACTTTGAAGAATTTTCTAATATTCACACCTAGGGTTCTCTCTAATATCGCTAACTCTTCGCTCCGAGTCGTGGCTATGATCCCCCTGATATTATATCTGATAATAGATCTAATCAGATCCATTCTCACTTGTGGTAGATCGTCGATAAAGAGTATTATGCCCCTATCCATATGTTCTGAGCCGATCTGCGTTGCTCCTTCGAGGACATACCCAATTGAGTATAGATTTGATAGTTCTTTGAGTATCATAAACATCAACGCGGTTTTCCCTGTTCCAGGCCCGCCCTCAATCAGAACATTGTGTCCATCTCTAACCCACTCGACTACGCTCTCAAGGATTGCTTTTCTGCTCTCATCCATCACGAAGGTATCGGGTAGATGATTGGGTAGGCGGAGTATGCCGTCCTCTCCCAGGAGCTCATCGAGTGACTGAATAACTCGAAAGTACAACGCACATCACCAATATTCCTCAATGAGAACCTATAAAAATTTCAGTTAAAATTCTTAGCATAGATTGGCGGTGCTGGATTTTTGGCATTTGGCTTCCCAGCGCTCGCTTCATGGCTATGGCTTATTAAAAGCAATTAAGCTAATTATGATATAGTATT
>JAHKKZ010000214.1 GCA_029856685.1 Candidatus Njordarchaeota archaeon | reverse complement strand
GCTCACAGATATGCTGTATGTACTCTATAAAGCAAGCACAATTGATTATGGGTGCTCTACCATTAGCGGATGTATCGATATTCTATATCGATATTAGAGCTTTTGGTAAGGGCTTTGAGGAATTCTTTAATCAAACTCAAGCGATGGGTACGATGTTTATTAAGGGTCGGGTTGTAGTTGTTGATGAAGATGAAAAAGGTAACGTAGTAGTGAAATATGAGGATATGGATGATGGAGGTAAACTAAAGGAGGATACATTTGATCTTGTTGTCTTAGCTGTAGGAGCGTTACCGAATTCTGATATTGTAAAAGTATTTAAGAACGTGAATATAGAACTTGATGAGGTAGGATGGATAAAGCAAGTGGATCCAAATAATAATCCCGCAGCTACATCGGTGCCAGGAGTATTCGTAGCTGGATGTGCCTCGGGACCCAAAGATATCCCTGATTCTATAGTTGAAGCTGATGCAGCCGCAGCACAATGTATGGCTTATCTGAATGAGCATAAATATCGTACGAAGAGGTGATGTATATGGCTAAGCGGATCGGAGTGTATGTATGTCATTGCGGCGGGAATATATCGGATGTTGTTGATGTTGAAAAGGTAGTTGAGGCAATCAAGAATTACCCAGGAGTAGTCGTGGCAAAACATTTCATGTTCATGTGTTCAGATGCTGGGCAAAAAATGATCGAGGAGGACATAAAGAAGTATAATCTCGATGGCGTCGTTGTTGCTTCATGTTCCCCAAAGTTGCATGAAATGACGTTTAGAAACTGTGTAGCTAGGGCTGGTTTGAACCCATATCTATTCTATCACGTTAACATTAGAGAGGATGTATCATGGGCGCACTCGGATAATCCAGAGGAAGCGACTAAGAAAGCTATTAGACATGTAAAAGCGGGCATCGAATATGTGCGGCACGCAAAACCATTAGAGAAGATTAAAGTTAAGACAACGCCGAGTGTATTAATCATAGGTGGGGGTATTGCAGGAATTAGGGCGGCCCTTGATCTATCAAGAATGGGTGTAAATGTATTCTTGGTTGAAAAGTCACCATTCTTGGGTGGAAGAGTAGCTCAGATATGGAAAGCTTTTCCGAGCGGAGAGAGCGGGAAAGATATTGTGCGAAGATTAATAGAGGAACTTAAGAAAAGGGATAACATCGCTGTTTATACGAATGCTGAGGTTGAGAGCTTTAGTGGTTATCTGGGTAATTTCACTGTTAAAATCAAGGTTAATCCAAGATATATCGTAAAGAAGCATCCTAAAATAGCAGAGGCAATTGAGAAGTGTCCAATAGAGGTTCCTAACGAATTTGATTATGGCCTCACAAAGAGAAAAGCGATTTATATTCCTTACGAGGGCGCCTATCCAGACTTGCCAGTAATAGATATGGAACATTGTAATAAGTGTGGTGAATGCGTAAAGATTCTAGGTGATGCAGTGGATTTCAATCAGCAACCACAAACGATCACACTTAATGTTGGTGCAGTAATCGTTGCGACTGGATTTGACGTGTATGAGCCAAAAGAGGGAGAATTTGGTTACAAGAAATTCCAAAATGTCATAACACTACCACAGTTCGAAAGAATTTTGGATCTCACTAGTGATGAAAAAATAATGTTTAATGGAAAAGAAGTAAAATCAATAGCCTTTATCTACTGCGTTGGGAGCAGGCAACTACCGACGGGTTCGGAGAAGGTTAATGAGTACTGTTCCAGATATTGTTGCTCGGTTACAACGCATCTTAACGTAGAGTTGTTTAAGAAATTCAAAGATTTGACAATCTACAATATCTATAGAGACATTCGAACATACGGCAAATACGAAACATATTACGATGAAGCGGGGAGAAAAGGAGCCGTCTTTATTAGGTATGACCCAAATGATCCACCGCGAGTCTATGCAGAGGGAGACAAGCTCATTGTTGCTGTCAAAGACTTATTAACGAATAGAGAAGAGATAGAGATTCCTGTTGATCTTGTTGTGCTAGTTACTGGAATGGTAGCAAGAGAAAATAAGAGGCTAGAAGAAATTCTGAAGCTACCTATTGGTAGAGATGGATTCTATCAGGAGATTCATCCCAAGTTACGGCCAGTAGAGACAAACATTGCGGGAATTCTGATAGCTGGTACTTGCCAAGGACCAAGAAATATTCAAGAGACGCTGGCATCTGCTTCAGCAGCCGCTGCTAAGGCAGCATCCATTGTATTGAGGGGAACAATAGAGCTTGAGCCCCTAGTTGCTTCTGTTGATCCAAGCAAATGTAATCTATCTAAGCTGTGTATGAAGGAGTGCCCAGTTAATGCGATTCAAGAAAAGGAGTATGAAGGATTAGGGGTGAAAGCATGGGTAAACGAAGCTTTATGCATTGGTTGCGGAGCCTGTGTCGCCGTGTGTCCAACAGAAGCTATCCAGTTAAAGACGTTATCTACTGAACAGATTAGAGCTATGATTAAAGCTATGGCGGAGGAGATTTGAAATGAGCGGAAAAGAGGTAAGTCGTGAAAAAAGGAATACTTTCCTTTATCTTCGGAAAAAAATAGGTTTTAAGGCTCCGCCCAAAGAATTACAGGAGCGGCTTAAGAAGCAGAACGAGATAAAGAAAAAGATTCTAGAGGCACTGAAAACCGGGCCTAAAACAGTACCAGAGATAGCTAAGGAGACTGGAATAGATACCTACACGGTATTTTGGTATCTAATGACATATCTAAGATACAAGCAGATCGAACCAGTTGAGAAAACAGATGAGGGATATTGGAAATATAAATGGGTTGGAAGCAGGTGATTAAGCTATGGT
>JAHKKZ010000213.1 GCA_029856685.1 Candidatus Njordarchaeota archaeon | reverse complement strand
CTGATAGCTTCGTCTGTCTCTAAAATCCCGTCCCCGCTTGGATACTCCGATACTGTTATATTATGTATGGTTGGTGCCACAGTATCATCATCTCGGATCTCCCCATACCCCGTCTGAGCTTTGGCTAGAGCTGAGTCACCAGCCCAATCACTATCCGCATCATAAGCCCATACTTCAAGGCTTATTGTCGATCCAACATAGTTTATCCATGTGCTCCTAGGAATAACTACATACGCTATTGTGCCGTTCCACATTATAGAATCATTGTAGTATGTTAATGACACACTACCAAAATACACAACAAAAGTAACATTGCTGATTCCACTCACATTATCCGTTATGTTTACCCATATTGTTAGGTCTGATCCGTTTGAATCGTATATTACCAGAACCTCTCCCGGAAACCCTATAGTTGGAGGTTCAGGGTCGTCGTCTATGAGCTCAACATAGAATTGTCCACTAAGAGCAACATTTTTGGCTTTATCAACACATTTTGCCTCCCAGTAGAGTCTCTTACCGACATGAGGCTTCCACTCATCCGCAAGAATAACTACTTGATACTTCCCACTATTATTAGTAGCAACAATCCAACTACTCCAATTACCATCGACTCCATATTTATATCTAATGTATACTGTATCCACACCGCTTATGCTATCATTATACTGAACCTCCAGTACTATGTCCTGTGATTCATTATCGAAGTAAGAAGCTCCATCCTCAGGGGATGAGCTAATTAAACGAGGCTTTATTAGATCGATTTTGATCGGTTCCTTTGGAAGACTCTCATTCTCGTTTCTAGCTCTGTCTACAGCAACAACGGTTATACTCCATATGCCCGTTGGGAGCCGTATAGTCATTGATGTATTTCCTTTAGGCACATCATACCAGTTGTAAAGAGATCCGTTTTCATAGTAATATACACGTATATAATAACCATCCATACCACTAAAATCGTCAGTACATGGGGACCAAGTTATATTTACCTCACTAGTGTTATACCAAGTTGTCGTGCTTGGGGGCGGATCCACACTTAATATCTCTGGTTGTGGTGGTGGATCCGAATCTATGTTTATTCCATGCTCCCAGCAGAGCTCCCAGACCTTTGTTCTGTTAAGATTAGCACGTGAAATTATACCTTCTATAAATTCAAAAATGTTGGTTGGCTTATTATTCCTAACAACCCACCACATATCATCCAAAGAAACGTTTATTGTATCGCCTATCCCATCCCCATCTTGGTCATCATCAACAGCATCATATAGATCCCAAAGAACCCCTGCAACACCCGCAGCGGTATCCCCATCGTTTCTGGAATGATCGGTATCATAGAGACACTCGAGATCTCTAAGATCAAAACTTTCAGATCCCATATAGTAGCGCTTTATAACCTCCGCTAGAAAAGCTGACCAACCAACTACCCATGCTGTTGTCTGATCTGTGTGGACACTTAGATTATAATTCGTCTGGAAACTAGGTAATGTATCATATTGAACTAACAAAAATTGGCTGTAGGCCATGAAGAATTCTGTATAATTGACAGCAGGAGGAGCCCATAGTCTGGAGTCCGTTGCATTATAGAAGTGCACACCTGTGGGTGCTGGGTATGTTATATTTAGTTGTGGTAGGCCATATTCTCCGAGAACATCCATCGAGAAGTTCCTAGCAAGCATTGTTAGAATAAGAAGCTCCGCTACAGGACCACCTAGAATATAGACTGCAGAGCCTGTTCCAAGAGTCTCATTATTAACGGTCATAGCGTCATTTTTATAAAGTGTGTATCCAGAAAGTGGATCTGACCATGTTGTTCCTTGTACCCAGATGCTATACGCACCGCTTCCAAGATTGGAAAGATCGTTATACATACGATAAAGATAGACTCTACTATTATTATTACTGCTACTATTATCATAAATAGCGACGACCCCAAGGATATCTGCATAGAACTGCAAGAAAGGATCTTTATTTGATAACTCGCCCCCATCATAGGTATCATATGATATATAAAACGCACTCTCCAAGTCTGTACGCATAGATCCTAGGCTGTCTCCACTGACAGTATAACCACTATCATACGGTTCTCCGCTATCTATATCCCATGCATCCACCAGAAGACCTTTAGCCTTTTTATATATTTCTGTGCCGCTTAGAGCGTAAGGATCCCTAATCTTCACAAAACCATATAATTGGGTTTTGCCACTACCAGGATCCGAAGCGCCGCTTGGAACAGATGCTACCGTATAATAGTAAAGGTGCCCTATTATCACAGGATCGGTTACTATTCTTACTTTGACGGACCATGCATCAGAACCCGCTACATTTTTTTCTTTGTAGCTATAGGCTGTATAACTCACGATATATCTTCTTTCTAAATCCCCCAAATTGCTAACGCTCTCTTCGCTTTTAGTTACCTCACTATTCGTTAAAATACTCATTAGGGGAGTTACGATCACCATAAGGAAAATCAATGACATTACGAATATTATTATCATCCTATTCAAGACGCATCATCAACACCAGATGAAAGCAAAAAGATCTGAAAGGATCCGCTGGAGCCTAAAGTTGCTCCATCAGCTTTGCTAAAATGTTAGTAAAGGTAAGTTCATGGTTCACTATTTTACTATATGATGCAAAATACTCTATATAAATATCAGAGAAGTGTATTTTATATATATTACTTTGCTTTACTACTGTTTATTGCTATTCCCTATAGCGATGATTTACGACAAAACTATAAAAGAAATAGCATCATACCCAAAACCGTTGCCAAGATATATGATAGTATTGTGTCTCTAAGAAATGTTCTTACCGCCGCTATTGACGCACCTTTT
>JAHKKZ010000212.1 GCA_029856685.1 Candidatus Njordarchaeota archaeon | reverse complement strand
GATTATCTGTTTGGAGGTCATATCGCGTGTATTGTCTGGGATGTTGAGAGCTCTTCTAATCTGCCTCATAAACCCCCTCCAATCCCCCAGTCGTAGTCCAAGCCTTAGTGTCCCCGGATACACTATTAGCACTTTAGGTGAGTCTATTTTTGGGATAAGCTCCATAGTAAAACTTTTTGAGGTGTACGGCTCACTGACCTCGCCAAGCGTCTTCGGCACAGGTACAGGGCTCGGAAGAATTACTTTGACCTTGGCTTTCCTTGTAGTGCGTGAAGGGCCGCTAGGTGAATAGTAGATTTTGCATTCTATCGAACGATCATGTATCCGATAGCTAAATGTCGCGGCATCATCCTTATGAGACAAAGTGATACTGTTCTCTATATCCTCCAACGATGTTGGCTCTAAAGGTATTATCAGAATATAGTCTTTCCCATCTCCGAATTCTGGATCCTCAATCCTCCATGCTGGAAGTTCTAGCCACATTAATTCGCCTCTATCCGAGAAAACAAAGTCTTCAAGCTTAAAAAAGCTGAGCTTAGTGGCAAATTCTTGCCTCTCGGTAGACTCGAATCTCACAGAGAATCTCGATGTTCCTCTCCGAAGCATTGGGCTATATGCCAGACCAAAATACATGATAAATTTTCCTTTAGAAACCGGCATTCCACGCCTCAATAGGATATTATTTCCGGAGATCCTTATTGAGTTGGCAATTGCTTGTGCCTTCGTTATGAACCTCTTGATTTTCCCAATGCGCATCCTAAAGTAAAGCCAGATAGAAATATCGATAATCGCGAATATCAGAATGCAAAGAAGCACAACTAATAATAATTCTTGAATATAGATTGCAAAGATTACCATGGCAACTGCCAAATCGCTTGCTATGATTAAAAGCAGAACTGGCTTTATCCTGGGGATGGTATAGATAACAAATTTATCTTCCCCAGCCATATGGCATCAACCCCCAATGCTGAGCCGGATAGCAATGTGGAATCTAGTGATTATTAGCTATCGAACAACTAACTCCAAATAGTACAATAGAATACGACGATTATAAATGAAATACGAAGATTGGTACACGGAATAGCCATCGAAATCACCTGGATAGCCATGACCTAAAGTTGGAGGATTAGTAGGTATTCTTATAATCGTTGCATCTCTCGAATTGATCGGCGCTCTCTGAAAACCTCCTTAAGCTCGAGGAATAGTATATCAGGATTATTACTGTTGCTATGGTGTGCATCGCTATGTAGAAAAGTACTGTGTGCATGCTTGTCCATGTTATGGGCTCCGTCGGGTATGGTAGGAAGGCAACACCATACATAGTCTTCGTGATGAATAGCCAGGACAAATGTTCAAATATAGTGTTTATAGAGGCCGAACAGACCACCCATAAGGGACCATATATCGTGGCGTTCTCAGCGATTCTCGAGACAGGCATTATGAGATACCAAAACGTATAAGCAGCATAGTCAAACAGTGTCACCTCAAGCATAAAATGCGTTTGAAAGTTAAAGATAACCATTAGAGCTTGGTCAACCAACCCAACAAGGAAGCCGGCAAGATGCCTTACCATAAGCAGATTTCTTTCTCTAAACTTGAGGTATCTATATGCAGATAAAACAACCACTAATACCAGGAATATAGCAATGCCCAACACCAATACAACATAGTAAAGCGGATGATGCATCAAATTGGGCAGAGACCAAGCATCATCAATCAAATGTGCTCACCAACACTCGTAATGTGGCAACACTACGTATATTAAATTCTATGATTTTTGTCTAATGTTGATAGGGGATACACTTGGAAAACGAGGGTCTGATTTCCAAGCTGAGAAGTTGCCTTAGCTCGATGGAAAATGTTCTATTTGCAATTCTATATGGCTCAGCAGCACGGAGAGAACTAGTAGCTGAAAGTGACATAGATATAGCCATCTATACATCCAACGAAATGACAATAGATGATAGAATTGACCTCATATACAGACTTGCAAGATGCCTTGGAGTCACAGAAGATAAAATAGACCTAGTTATTCTTAGCAATTCAACGCCTCTAGAACTCAGATACAAGATGCTTAGGGATGGCATCCTCATATTTGCTCGCGATATGGAGCTATATAGGCGATATCGCGACGAGTCAATATCAATGTATCTAGACCTTAGGGTGGCACTAAAAGCCGTTAGATATGGTGAGATATACATCAATAAGATGAGGGCTGAGCTGGGTGGAACTGAAAGATAAGATGGAGTACATAAAAAAATGCATAGAACACCTAGATATGCTAAGAAAAGAATATGGAGCCGAGAAGATAGTAGACTCATTCCTCATGCTGACATCAACGCTCTACACACTGCAAACAGCGATACAAGCTCTCATCGATGCGGGCCTAAGATTCCTTGCAGAAAGAGGGAGAAAACCCCCACAGCAATATAGCGACATAGGAAAGATGCTCGAGGAGGACGGTGTATTTACGGAGGATGACTCTACCTTATTCAGAAGGATAGTTGGTTTCAGAAATATTATAGTCCATAGGTATTTGGGGATAGATATGGGTCTCCTAAAGAGAATAATCAACGAAAAACTCTACCGCGACATCGCTAGGCTCGCCTTAAAAATAATAGAAGAAGCCGAAAAACGGGGAATCGACCCATAACTCACAAATAAATATCTATCAGATAATAGGTGCCATATTTTAGGACTCAAAGCTGGAGGGCACCTTCAAAATTGGCCGTTTGAAAGACACAACATAAATATGGCTCATTGAGCTAGCAAACCCCTATCGCCTAAACCATCTCGCATTGAGTTCTCCTTTAAAATACTGATGTATCATTAT
>JAHKKZ010000211.1 GCA_029856685.1 Candidatus Njordarchaeota archaeon | reverse complement strand
GGTGTGAAGAGGACAAACCCCACGTTGGTGGATACGGATGGTGATGGTCTCACCGATTTTCAGGAGTTTAGTGGTATATACACGCTTATAGGAATATTGTACTCAGATCCAACACTTATGGATACAGACTTCGATGGTTTAAGCGACTACATCGAGGTACATGGTTGGAACGTAACCTATACTCGCATCGGAGGCTATTCTAAGATAGTTATTCATGTCGTCTCATATCCAAACCGTACGGATTCGGATTATGAGGGTCTAAACGATTATCTCGAATACTACCACAAGAGTAACCCTATTGATCCAGATACTGATGATGATGGGTTAGATGACTATGTAGAGTACATACATAAAACGTATCTTACTGACAAAGATACTGATGATGATGGGTTAGATGACTATAAGGAGGTGTATGGGTTCTATGTCCCAGGAATAGGAAATGTCACAACTGACCCGCTTAATCCGGACACAGATGGTGATGGGCTAACAGACCTAAACGAGAGTAGAGGGGTCGATATAGAGGGTGTAGGTCAAGTTTATACAGATCCAACAAGAAAGGATACCGACCAAGACGGAATAAGCGACTACGAAGAAGTCTTCATAAGGCACACTGATCCGACAAATGCTGACTCAGATAACGATGGCTTGAGAGACTATGAGGAAATTTACAGATATGGAACAAACCCTGTTGATAATGATTCGGATGATGACAGTCTTAGTGACTACGATGAGATATTCGGCATAAACGTAAACGGTACAATTGTGAAAACGGATCCTATGAATCCAGATTCCGACGGCGATGGCTTGACCGATTACCAAGAAATAATGGGGGTTGATATTGAGGGGATAGGTCATAGATATACTAATCCAAACGATCCAGATACTGATGGTGACGCGTTGCTCGATCCAAATGAAATAGAAAATAAGACGGATCCCACGAACCCAGATTCGGATGGCGACGGCCTAAATGACTATCAAGAAGTTGTTGTCTATGGAACCGATCCACTGAAAGCCGATTCGGATGGTGATGGTCTAAGTGACTATGAGGAGATTAAAGTTAAACATACAAGTCCCCAATCAAGCGATACAGATAGGGATTTCCTCCCAGACAATCTAGATCCTTGGCCTCAGCTGAACAACTTTATAATCCTAGCTCTAATAGTGGTGTTGGTGGCGCTCTATGCTGCCTATAACTACGGCTTATTCAGGAATTGGAGAAGCGATATAGTTGCTTTCGGTCTATCAGATATCGGCGGTGTACCCATAGTTGTGGTCTCCAGGGGATTCAAAACAAAAATCGACCTCGGTTTAATAAGCTCTGGACTGCTAGGAATCCACGCATTGGTAAGTGAGATTGCTGGTAGGGAGCTTAAGAGTTTCACCTTGGCTGGTGAAGTACCGATATACATAGGCCGCGGAGAATATAGCATTGCTTGGGTCTTTCTGAAAAGGGTCTATCCCAGATTAGTAAAACAGCTGGATAGTCTACATAGGGAGATAGAGAGAACCTTCGAACCTATTCTCCAAGAGTGGAGTGGAATAGAAGAAGAGGCCGAAGACATAAGGATATGGATAGCATCAAGGTTAAACATGCGAGTCGATAAGGAATCCATGGAAATACCATCGAATTTGGAAGAGGAGTTTGAAAAAGAATTCGGAACCAAATAAAGAGAACTGTCTATTTTTTATATATTCAACTTTAAATACTCATAGTAAGTTTTATTTCTAAGACATCCTTTATATATAATTTATACCCTTCTTTTGTATAGATGCTCAGCTGAGGTAATTATGGTGGATATACTCTTCATTTTAAGCCTACTAATATTCGCATATAGTGCATTCTGGCTAGTAGTTTTTCTGGTCATAAAGAGGCGCACTGAGAAACCAATTGCGGTCTTCGATCTCAGGAAAACGGAGCGGTCAACCGCTGAGTTTGAAGCCACGGTCGGCCCCGCTGAGATTGAGACCATGGGCTTAGGACTAATAGCGCCACCTAAGACTGCTCGGGAAGCGGAAAGGAGGCTTATGATCAATGAAATTACTGAGAGAATATTCAAGGTTGATGTCGTGGAGAGCTATCCTAAATCTATTCGATGTGGACATGATGCTGTTATAGAACTTGATTTTATACCTTCCGGTTTAGGGGAAGAAGTAGAGGTGAAGCCTACCGAGGAGAGAAAGGTCGCTATAAACCAAATCGTCTTTACTTCTGATAGGGACAAAGTGAATATGAAAGTCAAATTGGTATCGAATTTCTTTAAGATAACACCGGAGGAGCAGACAATAGAGCTGAGAAAGGATACGCAACTCAAAAGACACTTAGAATACACAATACATGCTAAGTGCTACGAGCTCTCATTGAAAGGTCTTGCCCTCGCACTTAAGTTCTTTGTGTATCCCTGGGGTGCGATAAGAACCGTAAATATTATGGGGCTTGTCGACGGGATCACGGTTTTCAGTGACACCATGGATATACGTGTCTTCCCAGACATAGTGTTTATGGCTATATTTATAATATCTCTGATAGCTATGCTGATAAATCCACAGTCTCCAATCAGTATAAGTATCTCTCTGTGACCCAGCTGGCTCATCCTTTTTGCATATTTTTTGATCCTTGTGGAAAAATCTAAAATCTAATACACCCTTTTTGATGAGTCTCATCAGATGGTTGTGTTCATACAGTAATCTCTGATATTCCGTCTTTGGCCGCAATTATTTAGGTTTTCTATCCTATCTGCAGGCGCGATTTGTGTTTCTGTGGTGTGTGAAAAAAGATTCGATATTTTACTGAGATTTTTTAAGGTAATTCTATGGGATATCTAGGTGGCTTCTATGGGTAAGAAAGCTTCGAT
>JAHKKZ010000210.1 GCA_029856685.1 Candidatus Njordarchaeota archaeon | reverse complement strand
TTGACTGTAGTCATACAGCAGAAGTCATCTTTGTATCTGCGTGGAGTCGTTGGATATCTTAATCTGACGGAATACTTCAGGGATTCGCAGGATAATGATAATGTTTCTACTGCGGACGGTATAGCTATAGAGACAGATAATGAGGCTAAGGACATAATACCTTTTGGTTCTTTTTACATGACTTTTTATCTGGATATCAGCGAGAATGCGACTAAGGGAGAATATACCTTCAATCTTAGGATAACTGGCTACGCATATAATAATACCAGTTACTATGAGATAATCCCTGCGGATTTAACAATAACTGTAATGATTCCCAATAGAGCACCTGAGATCAAAGATAGGAACCCAGATTCGAACACAGTAACCGTGTATCTCAATGAGACACAGACATTTAGTGTGGACGCAAGCGACCCTGATGGTGATAATCTTACATATAGATGGCTTCTAGATGATGTTGAGGTTCTCGTGGGCCCAGACGCCAATGAGTATGTCTTTAATGCTAGTGAGCATGGAAGAGGAACATATACCCTAGAAGTAGAGGTTAGAGATGGTGAAGACAAAACTGTTGTTTCATGGACGGTTGAAGTTCCTAATAGAGCTCCCGAGGTGAAGGATTCGAATCCAAGTGATAGTTCAGTCTCCATATATGTCGGTGACAATAGAACCTTCAGTGTCTATGCGGAGGATCCCGATGGGGATAACATCACATATGCATGGTATCTGGATGGTGAAAAGGTTCTTTCTGGTAATAATGCGACTAACTACACTTACCATGCCAATGAAAGTGATGTGGGGACACATACTCTAAGGGTTGTGATTGATGATGGATATGATACCTCCAGTGTTACGTGGACAATCAGCGTTGATGTGACAAGTGCTACTGAGGTTAAAACTCTCCCCGAATATGTGTATGCTGGCAGAAAATATAATGTGACAATATTGATATGGAATAACATTTGGCAAGGAACTGTTGATGTCGATATAAGCTATCCCGAATATGTCGCTATGTTTAGTGATACTCACTGGACATTCCGCGACGTAAGGCCTAACGACACAGTTACGATAATACTAGAGCTATATGTTCCAGCTAAAGTGCTAACATCCTTCGGTGAAGTCTCGTTGATAGGCCAGACACTATCGATATCTCTAGACATAAGCTTTGTTGATAAGTATGGGCGTTCGCATCAAGAGTCGCGCACAGCCGAGTTTATTATCAGAGGCGAGATAGATCTAAGATTGTTTAGTAAGAGTGTTGAACCAGGAGCGATAACGCCAGGAGATGTTGTCTCTGTATCCGTTACGGTTCTCAATGTAGGTGTATCCTCGGCTCAATATGCTAATGCCTCTATTATGCAGGCAGATTTTATAGAGCTTCTAGCAGAGAGCTTTACATACATAGGTGAGATAGAGCCTGGAGCACCTATTCCCGTGATACTGAAGTTTAAGATTAAGGAAAATATATCCCCTGGGACGTATACTGTCTACGTTAAGATCTGCTACTTCGACGACATATACAATGAGCACTTCTTATTGGTTGAGTTCACATTTACTGTAACACAGAAAGAGAGCGAATCTTCAACAGAGACGTCTTCGGGCCCAACGCTGGAAGAGTATTTAACAGCAATATACGTGGGAGGCGTGATAGCCGCAGCTGTCGCAGCTATTGTAGTCATAAAGAGGAGACACTTTACAGAGAAATAGCCAACCTATCTTCCTTTATTATTTTTTGTGTGAGTGGTATGGAGTTTATAATATTAGCGTTCGAGGCTCTGAAAGAGCGGAAAGTCAGATCTATATTTACAATTCTCATGGTGGTTGTTGGAGTAGCGCTTATTGTTGGTGTTGAAGGCGTAAGTCTGGGTGCGAGGAAGTTTATTGTTGGGGAATTCGAGAAGTTTGGAACCAACATTATCATAGTGAATCCCTCTGGAGGGGAACCTATACGTCAAGCTTTTGTGGACGATATTAGAAGCATCCCCCAAGTAGAAGCTGTTATTCCGACAATAGCTCGGCCTGCGACAATGGTTTCGAGAGGTATATCGAAGGACTCCATGCTTGTAGGTATAGAATTTGAATATTTACCTCTTCTGGTCCCAGGGTTGAGGCTACTTAAGGGTGTTTATCCATCAGAATATGATAGTGTGGGTGTAGTTCTAGGCTACCAAGTTGCATTTGAGTCTGATGGGTCTGTATTTGCCGATGTCAACAATATGGTTCAGGTACAGATTGTTATGTATACAGAGACACGTGTGGAAACTACCCGCAAAAGCTTTGTGGTTAGGGGAATATTTGATTATTTTGGGAGCTTTGTGATACCAGTTGACATATACGCTTGGATACCCCTAAAAAATGCTATGAAAATTTTCGATGCCGATGGATATGATATTGTCTATATAATAGTTAGGGACGAAGCATATTTGAATGAGACTGTTACTTACATTCAGAACAAGTATAATCTACGAGCGATGACCGCTGAGGAGATAAAGGAAACTATAGATAATATCCTCAGGGCAATCGATATGTATATAGGGGCAATATCCGTTGTGGCTCTACTTGTTGCGGGTATAGGCATAATAACAACACTCTACACGGCGATGCTTGAAAGGATACGTGAGATTGGGGTTCTTAAAGCAATAGGTTTCAAAGATCGGCACATCCTAATGCTGTTCCTATATGAGGCTATCCTAATAGGACTCCTTGGAACGGTGGTAGGGATAATAGGTGGGATCGGGCTTTCATACGCTATTGTTAAGGTTTTCTTCGCGAAGATAGGTCTGCCGATAAAGCCTCTCTTTACTATAGAATCATTTGTAAAATCGGTTGCGATGGCTATAGGGCTGAGCATAGCGGCGGGTTTGTATCCT
>JAHKKZ010000021.1 GCA_029856685.1 Candidatus Njordarchaeota archaeon | reverse complement strand
GGGATAGGAATCCCCATACTCTGAAACAAGGCTTTTCCTTCATACTCATATAGAAACATGTGATACCCCCACTTACAGCACCAGATTCCCAGTTAGAGTTCACTAAAATTGGATATCTATTGACAGTGAATATATATTTCTATGTGGTTGCCCCCAAAGTATTTCTATAGCAGAACGGCATCCTTTATGCCGATGGAAGAATATGTATTTTGTTCATAAAGTGAAGTTCTCTCCAAACTATAGGATCATATAATTCAGAAATTTTAGTTTTTCTTGAAGCCTTGCATCTTGGACATGTTAATGTGTTACTAGAAAAGCTACGCGGTGTCGGAATTATTACACCGCAATTACTACATATTCCGGAGACAACTCCTGTTTCTTTTGTATCTAAACTTATAAAAACAGGTTTGAACCATGCTATTTTTACTCGTCCAAGAACAAGATCCCCTACCTTAAGTATATCGGATAGATTAATGCATGGGAAGTTTACATCTCCTTTGAAAATATTTGCGTGAGTAGGAGCAGGTGTTTTAAGCAAGGTTAAATGCCTCGATGAATTCTTTTCTATGATACGAAGTATCACAGAAACAAGGATCGTGGCTATTCTCTCGCTAACATTCACTATCTGACCTAACAATAAGTCTCCTCGCTGGGGAACTGCAGTGACTCTATCGAATCTTATATGCCTGGGCGCACTAAAGTCTTTTTCTTCTTTGTTCGTCATTTTTTTCGCCCAGATAATACCCCCACTTCTAGTAATATCACTTGAGTGGTTTTCCTGAATAAGGATGGAACCCTTAGCATAACTAGTAATAGCTCTAAATAGGATTTATTTCTATATCAATAACGTGGTAGATTTGGGGGATCTATTATAATCTCATCGCCATCATTAGGAATTATTAGCTTAATATTTGAAGATGAGGAGAAGTTCTTTATATAATCAATTATTTTGTCTAACTCACGTAGATATCTGGGCGATATATGTACCAAAGCTAGCATTTTAACATTGGCTTTTTTAGCGATTTCCAAAGCATCTTCGATTGTTGAGTGATATCTCGCATCAGCAAGATTTTTATGGATTCCCATAAACGTTGCCTCATGAATGAGTAATTCTGCTCCTCGGGCTATGTCTTCTAGATATGGAATAGGGCGAGTGTCGCCAGTATAGACAATTTTTCTTCCCGGGATCTTAATTACAACATCGCTAGGCTGAATTAGCTTACCAGAAATCTCGATGGGTTTTCCCTCGAGAAGACGTTTTCTAATCCGGGTGGGAGGAATTCCGTATTGCTGTGCTTTTTTCTCGTCAAATTTTTGAAAGTCTTTCTCCTGAAAAACGTAGCCTAGCGAAGGTATACCATGCTCGGTTCTAAATGCATAGATACTGAAGCTTTTTTCTTCAACTACCAATACACAATTTTTTTCCTTAGGGAGTACCTCTAAGACTCTTAGCTTATCTAGGACTGGATCTATTCCAAATATGTTAGCGATTGTTTCAATAAACGCTTTGGTCCCCGTAGGCCCAATGATTGTTATAACCTTGTTTGTCTGCATGAGATTATAAGTATGTAGAAATGTGGGTAGCCCCCCTACATGGTCGGCATGGAGATGGCTTACTAATATATATGTTCTCGAACGAAATGGGTGCAGTTTTCTCTCAACTAGGCTAAACTGACAAAATTCACCAAAATCAAGAACTATAAGATAGCCCTCATATTTTATAGCTATGCAGGGCATTTTCCTTAGACCAAATGGTGTTGTCCCTCCGGTCCCTAGGAAGAGAACCCTGATTGGAGGCGGCATGGCATCACACGTAGGTAATATATACCGCTAGTGAAACTAAAGGTATGGTGAATTAAAATGGTTAGGATTACTATGAGAATGCTCAGCTTCATATGTGATTTTCAACTGGTTTTCGCATTACTAATGACATATCCAGACTTTCTAACTAATGAATTTCTCATAGCAATTACGATAGTTAATCTATTAGCATGCATATGTCTTCATGAGATCTCTATATATGGGCTAATGATTCTTGATAGTTCCCTTCTGCCAATACTCTACGATTATATTTCCAATCTGAGCGATGACATGATCACTAAACTATTCATTATAGGTTTAATAGTACACATAACTATCATTCAAAATAAAGTTCTAGCTAGTTTTCTGTGACGAGACTTGATTATTTTAGAATTACAAAAACTTTTTCTTTTCTATATGATTAGAAGTCTTTATTAGAAATTTTAGTGAATCCATGATGCGCAAAACAACATTGGATATGTTCTTTGCGGAACCAAAAAAACGGATAAGTGAAGAAAAAAGTCTTGTGGAGACAAAGTCAAGTTTTTCAGCCAATATAAAGGAACTTGAGTTAAAGGCTATTGAAGAATTGAGTAGAATTGCTTACAAAACTCGTGAAGAATCTAAATCAGAAAAAGCTTTTTTGCTCAGTGTAGATTATGATCCAGATACTAATAAGGCTATAGCTAAGTTTTACGATTTGAAGACGCATGATATCTTTATTATTAGAGATAGCAGCAATCATCATCCTTATTTTCTTACAGATTTGCCTAAAGAAGAAATCTATCGTTTAGCTTCAGCACATGGGCTCAAAGGAAGCATCCTAAGCATAAAAGAAGTCGAGAAGTATAATCCCATACTAGATAAACCAATTAAGTTAAACAAAATAATTGTCAAAACACCGCAAGACGTGGGCGGAGGAGGTGGCCGAAGAGGACTTAGATCCGTAATCGGAGAAAATCATGCCTGGGAGGCTCACATAAAATATTATTTATGCTATCTTTACGACAATACAAATCTATGGCCTTCCGCGATACATATTGTTGAAGATAATAATATACGAATTAGAAAGGAAGATGCAAAATTATCGCCAGAGATCTTCGAGGTAATCGAGAAGAGATTTAGAGATCTTATCGATAAGTATGTCCCAATAATAATGCAGGAGATCCCCGTAATAAGATTTATTGCACTAGACATAGAGGTTGAAGCTCCACCAAATAAGCTACCTGATTTTCGTAATCCTAAGGATAGAATACTTGCAATAAGTCTAGTCTGGTATGATGAGAAATCGGGCGGTTTCTGTGGAGAAATCCATATATTGGGAGTTTCAAAAAAAGGAGTACAACGAGACCTAACTGGAATTGAGATCGAGGAAGAAGACATTGGAGTTATTAGAGGATATATCAATATCAACGGAAAGAAGGTAAGAGTATATGTATATAAATCTGAGAAATTGATGATAATTGAGGTTTTTAAGAAACTTTGGGAGACCCCTCTGTTAATTACATTTAATGGCGATAATTTTGATCTCAACTATCTATACGTAAGAGCTAAACAATTGGGCATCGACACTAAACTGATACCCTTCACTGTTAGAAGGACAGCCGAAGTTGTTATTGCAGAATCGAAACCAGGAGTTCACATAGACCTATATAAATACTTTTCGAATGCTGCAATAAAGACATATGTGTTTAAGGACGCCTATGAGACTGTAAGTCTAGATGAGTTAGCTCATGTTCTTCTAAATGAAAGAAAGCTTTATCTGGAAGTCGATTTTGAGAAAATGACGCTTGAAGAAATAGCTAGGTACAACTGGTGGGATGCATATCTCACTGCTCGCCTATTGGCATTTAATGACTGGCTTCCCTGGCGCATAATGGTTATTCTATCAAGAATAACACGCTACCCATTAAAAGACATAAGTCGCAGAGGGGTCTCTGGCTGGATTAGTAATTGGTTTTACTCAGAGATACGTGAGCGAGGATGGTTGATTCCGAACGAAAAAGACTTTGAAACGAAAAAGGAATTTATGAATCTCGCACCTAGACCAGGTCCAATAATAAAAGGCAAGAAGTATCGAGGTGCCATAGTTTTTCAGCCAAAAGCCGGGATATGGTTTAATGTCTATGTTCTAGATTTCGCCTCAATATATCCAACAATAATAAAAGTTCACAACATCTCATTTGAAACAGTTCTATGTCCACACAAAGAATGCCAGAAAAATAAAGTTGTGGATCTTGATTATTGGATATGTACAAAAAGAGACGGCCTAACAAGCCTATTAGTTGGATTTATCCGCGATCTAAGAGTAAACTATTATAAAAGGATAGCTAAAAAAGAGACTAACCCATCTCTGAAAGCATTATATTCGGCTATTCAGAGTGCTCTCAAAGTTTTGATAAATGCCTCATATGGCGTGTTTGGTGCTGAAAACTTTAGCCTATACTTCTTACCTGTGGCAGAATCTATTACGGCGATTGGTCGATATAAGATTCTCGCTGTAGCCGAAAAAGCTAAGGAAATGAATCTCGATGTTATCTACGGAGATACTGATAGCATATTCATATACAATCCGCCTGAAGAATCCATCGATAAGCTTATCGAGTGGGCCAATAGAGAGCTTAAAGTAGACTTGGAGGTAGACAAAAAATATGTATTTGTTGCATTCTCAGGCAGAAAGAAGAACTATTTTGGACTTTTAACTGACGGTAGTCTCGATATAAAGGGACTTCTAGGAAAAAAGAGAAACACACCAGAGTTTCTAAAGAAGGAATTTGCAAGTGTTTTAGAGATATTAAGGAACGTCAAAACACCAGAAGACATGATCGAAGCCAAGAGAAAGATAGGCGAAAAAATAATTACTATCTACCGAAAACTTACTAATGGAGAGTACGATTTAGAAGAATTGGCATTTAGGGTCATGATATCAAAGCCTATTGAAAAATATGTGAAAACAACACCAGAGCATGTCAAGGCAGCTAAGAAATTACGGCGACAAGTATATCCAGGAGAAATAATAGCGTACGTTAAATGTAGAGATGGGCCCTGGCCCGTTGAACTTCTGAAAAGAGATAAATATTGGAAGAAGAAAATAGATCTTGAAAAGTACTACGAATTTACTCGTAGCGTATTTGATCAATTGCTTGATGCTTTGGGTATGAGAATAGAAGAATTAGAGAAAAAAGCTAGGGGGATAGCGGAGTTATCATCATTTTTAAGCTAATCTTCATATGATTCTAGGATTTTGCGAATCCTTTCTAGTGTGTCTAAGATCTTCTTTTTATCCTCCTCTGAAAGATTTTCTGCATCAAGTTTCTTCCTTAAGCTACCTATAGCCTCAATGTACTCCCAAGGATATATGATCCATGAATCAGTCTCATCTACAAAAAAGTCGGGTTTAATTTTTGACCAAGGTTTTTTATGTAGGGTTGCTATTTTTATGGAACCAGCTCCAAGAGCATTGATATGCTCCTTAACAAGGATAAGTGTCTCTCCAGTATCAGCCACATCATCAACTATAAGCACATCAGATCCGCTCAGATTGACATTCAGAGGCTGCGTTATTACTGGCTTGTCGGAGGTTTTTCCCACATCAACATAGAAGGTGACACCAACGACAAAAATCCTATTGATGTTTAGATAATCTGACAATATTCTTGCAGGGACTAGTCCGCCTCTAAGTAACGCAACAATGATATCCGGCCTAAAATCGGATTCCTTAATTTTTCTAGCAAGTTTAAGAGACATACGAATAATATCGTCCCAGAGTAATACTTCGAACTTCAATATCTCTCACCCGTCTATAGACACCAAAATAAAAATATACTTCCATTCAATTTATTTGTGGTATAGGATATGTCGTCACGTGGTAACAATGGACATAGACTATAGGAAAGTCGGCCTCAAGGTTGGGCTCGAGATACATCAGCAGCTGGACTCACCGCGAAAACTTTTTTGTTTTTGTCCTCCTAGGCTTATAGATCGGGAACCTGACATAAGAATAGTCCGGTTTCAAAGGCCTACTTTATCGGAGACTGGAGAGATAGATCCAACAGCAGTGAAGGAGTTTAAGAAAAAGAAGAGGATTATCTATGAAATGTATGCTGATCTTTGCCTATATGAAATCGATGAAAAGCCTCCTGAACTCATAGACAGCTATGCTTTGGAAACAGCACTATTATTAGCCCGAATATTCAAAATGGACATACCTGACGTCTTATTTGTTTCAAGAAAGCAGTATTTAGATGGTAGCGTTCCAGGCGGCTTCCAGAGAACAGTATTGGTTGGGCTAAATGGCGAACTTACCTTATCCAATGGAAAGAAGATTAGAATAAATCAGTTGTGTCTTGAAGAGGATGCTGCAAGAAAAATAAAGGAGACAGTAAGTGAAGTCGTGTTTAGAGTCGATAGACTGGGAATACCACTCGTGGAAATAACCACTAGCGCAGATTTAGAAACGCCAGAAGAAGTCGTTGAATGTGCACTCAAAATAGGCGCTATATTGAGAGCAACTAAACGGGTACGTAGAGGTCTTGGTACAATACGGCAAGACATAAATATATCAATAAGAAATGGAACGCGGGTAGAGATAAAGGGTGTGCAGTATCCAGAATGGTTTAAGCCTCTAATAGATAATGAGATAATTAGACAACTTCGCCTCATAGAAATAGCTACTGAACTTAAGCGGAGGGGTGTGACTAAGGAAGAGATACTAAATGAGAAACCAATCGATGTTACTTATATCTTTAAGAAAACAAATGCTAGGTTTATACGAAAAGCAATTTCGTGTGGAGAAAAAGTCTATGCTATCAAACTGCCTGGATTTGGGGGGCTTCTTGGAAAAGAAATTCAGAAAAATAAACGGTTTGGTAAAGAGTTTGCGGAGCGAGTTAAAATTGTAACAGGGCTCGCCGGAATAATACACACAGATGAAATTCCCGCATATGGTATTTCTGAAGAAGAAAGGAAAGGTCTCTTCGAAGCTACGAAAGCAGATTATCAAAGGGATTGTGTTGTGTTTGTTGTGGGACCAGAACATAAAGTAGTAGATGCTATTGATGAGATAAAAGAGCGGGCAGTATTAGCATTGGAAGGTCCTCCGCCAGAAACTCGTAAAGCTAATCCTGATGGTACAACAAGTTTTGAGAGGCCTCTTGGCGGCGCTGCCAGATTATATCCAGATACGGATTCGCCTCCAATAGAGATAACGAATAATCTCCTAGAAAAAGTCTCAAAAATACCATTCAAATTCCCATGGGATATGGCACGAGAAATTTCGCAGAAATATAGTCTGCCATATGATGAGGTATATAGAATTATCCTTTCGCCATGGTCTCAATTATTTGAGGATGCTATTAGAAGGAATGTAGACCCTCGCTTATTTATGAGAGCGATAAGCATAATGACAAGTCTACGGAGAAAGGGATTCGATGTCTCGAATATATCTGATGAAAAATTGATGACTGTGATGGCGAAGGTAAGCTTAGGAGTTATTTCTAAAGAAGCTATGGAGGGTATCTTGGAATATCTGGCAAGGAATCCAAATAATACTGTTGATGATGCGATCGCCTCGCTCGGGATACAGAAAGTTGATGAACAGACTGTAAGAAATTATATAAAGAAGTTACTCCAGGAAAAAAGAAGTTTTGTTATTGAACGCCAAAAACATGCATTCAAACCCCTAATGGGAATCATTATGAAAGAATTTCGTGGGAAAATAGATGGTAAAATAGTAGCAAGAATCTTAGAAGAGGAACTAAATAAGTTTCTTAAAAGCATCCAAGAATAACTTCACGTAATAAGGTTTTTAATTATCCTCGTAACTAGGTGCTCTCCGAATCGCAGAAGTTCCTCGGCGTCTTTCTGGTCTGAACTTTCTGTATGTATTCTGAATTTTGGTTCGGTACCAGAAGGGCGGAAAAGAATCCATGAGTTATCATCAAACATTATTTTAAATCCATTATGAATTCTGATTACTTGGTAGATGGGCTTAATATTAAGATTCTCAATGCTCTTTTCTATTTCTCGGGCAACACTATCTTTAATCTCATCAGGACAGTCGATAACTGTCTTCATTAGATACCTTTTGGGGAGTTCTCTGACTATTTCGGAGAAAGATTTATTCTCATTTCCGAGAAATTCGAGCATACGCAACGTAGCTAATGCAGCGTCGCCATAAAAGATAGCATCACTCCAGACATACTTGCCTGACTCTTCAAGACCAAATCCAGCGCCGATTTCCTTCATTTTTGATGCTATTGCTGGAGGGCCAACGTCGCAATAATATACGGCGCCTCCAAGTTCTCTCGCGACAATCTCAACGATACTGCTGGTGTTTATCGTAACAACAATACGTCTAGTTCCTCTATTTTTAATAGCATCTATAGCAAACATTGCACCCGAAATATCTCCCCAGTAGACCTGACCATCATCTCCAGCAAATATTGCACGATCGCCATCACCATCCGAAGCTACGCCGAGATCCGCATTTATACCTCTTACAAGTCTTCCTAGTTTCTTGAGATTTTGGGGACGAGGAAACGGGTCGCGTCTGGGAAATCGTGGATCTGGAACATCATTTATTGCTACTACTTCAGCACCAGCAAGTTCTATTATGTTTTTTAGCACACCAGAGGTCGCTCCATTGCCAGGATCGACAACTACGGTCTTGCCATCAATGTGGCTAAGGTGAACTTTACTCAAAACCTTTTCAATATAGATTTCTTCGATCTCTACATATTCAAAATTCCCTACTTCGTTCCAAGGTACACGACGATATCGTTCGCTGAAGAAGATATCTTCAAACAATAGCTCCTCATTTCGATCTAGTTCCGAAGTATCTCTCTTGAAGAAGAGAATACCAACGATCTCAGGAGGAGTATGCGAACCAGTACAGATGATTGCACCATCAGCATCAAGCTCGGATATAGACCATAAGACAGCGGGCGTCGGAGTAACTCCTGCTTCTAATACATTTACTCCACCAGCGAGCAAGCCGCTTATTAGAGACATCTCCACGACTTGTGCGTGGGGCCTATGGTCACGCGCGACAATAATAGTTGAGCCTTGACCGTAAAATGCAGCCGCAGTTAGGCCAAGCTTGGCGCTAAATTCGGGGGTTATCCGGACATTTATTAATCCACGGATTCCTGAAGTTCCAAAGAGCTTTCTATTCAAATAAAACACCTGTAAAAATTATCAGTAAATTTTACTCGATATTATAAGATGATTTTAGTGGCTTTTGAGGATGGGCTCTCAAATTAAGGGGACAATAAGAGTAGTTGTTGCCCCTGTAATATATTTGAATAAAGTTCTCTCTACCTTAGCGAAATATATGGATCGGAGACTAAAACCAGCGTTCTCAGAATTCAAAATTTTTGTTCCTTTGAAAGAAACACCTTCACAGCACATAATATGGCTGGTGAAACAGAAGTTTGATGCTGAAATTACATGGATGGCAACGAATATTTTTCCACGGAGAACTCGTAGTTTAAGTCTAAGAAACCTAGAAAGAGTTACCAAAATTCCGGTCCCAAAAAGTATCAATATTGTTGGCGATCTCCTTCTAATAAATGAGCTCCCAGATAAAGCTGAAGGTCACGAATATGAGATCGGGGAAGTACTGCTTCGAAATTTTGGTGTCCGGGCTGTTTTTCTGAAATCACAAAAAGTAAGTGGCATTGAGCGGATTGCTACATGGTATAAGTTAGCAGGCTGGGGAGATACTTTTACTGTTCATAAAGAGAATTCCTGTTGGTACGCTCTTGATATATCAAAAGTCTTCTTTAATCCGCGTCTAGGTAGCGAGCGTTTAAGAGTAACTAAGCTTGTTCAAAGAGACGAGGTAGTTATTGACATGTTTGCGGGGGTAGGACCCTTTGCTATACTTATTAGAAAGCTCGCAGGTGCCCATGTTTATGCAATAGATATAAATAGATACGCGGTAGAGTTTATGAAACTTAATTCTAAGCTTAATAAAGTTGATATATTTATTTTGGAGGGCGATGCGCGCCTAAAAGTAGAAGAAGTGGATGTTCCTGCAACAAGAATAATTATGAACTATCCTAAGAACTCTATAAGTTTCATCGACTCGGCACTTAGAGCCTTGAGGAATAGAGGCTTTATACATCTCTATGTGTTTTGTGATGATGATGAGGTTGGAGTTCTCATAGACAGAATTTCCAACAATATTAGTATGCTTGGTCGCAGAATTACAAATTTATCGGCAAGAGCTGTAAGTGAGGTAGCGCCACGAAGGTATCTTTACTGTTTAGACATTGAAGTTTCATAGTCTCTACTTGGGAAAGAAACTTACTGAGAAGTTTGTGAGGATACCTCAAGTTTTTTTCTGAATAGCATTTTAAGCAAGCCTAGCCCAGTTTCCCGACTACTCATTCTGATTCTAAGTTCCCCAGTCATTCTTTCAAGTCGAAGAGGGGTTCTTATGGTTATTCTAGCCTTAGACCAGCGCCTACCACTCACCGTTACAACGCTTGTAGTAACAGGTAGCAATCTACCGCGAATCCAGTCTCCCTTACGTATAGATATTTGAGTCCTTGTTCCTTTAAGCTCACCAGTTTTGATATCATATATGAAATGATCCTGTCCAAGTGCATTTACAGAAATAAATGCATCATAGAACCCTAAATTTACAAAAACACCAGTTTCTATGGCATTTTCGATGGGTCCCTCAATAATTTCATTCTGTTCTGGCTTAAAGACGAGCATCTCCACATAAACTCTGAAGAATATTGATGGTGTCTGCGAGGTTATGTATCCAAGATCTTCTGTGTGGCCACCAAGAATAGCAATTATATGTCCTAGGTCTGGATGAGTTGTTCCCTCAAAAATATTCCTTATAATTTCTAGAGTAACATCGTTAATGTCTCTATTCGGATCTAACTTATCTGGTGGTATTGGTATTGTCATCTTTGTTTTTACAAGATAGAACATAGGTCATCACTTCAAGAATCAACCAATAGCATATCGAAGTCTTAACGCTTGTTATTTATCAATATTTAAAAGAGAGTATTAGCTAAGGCTCCAAACGTCCAGGGTCTCTAGGAAATAGCACAACTTCACGAATATTATCTAACTGCAGTACCTGCATTGTAAGTCTATCGAGACCGATAGCCCAACCACCATGAGGGGGGAAGCCATATTTGAAAGCCTCTAAATAGTATCCAAAGAAATCAGGTCTAAGCTTCTTTTGAAGCATCTGTTTTTTTAGAATTTCGTATCTATGCTCACGTTTCCCTCCCGTTAAAATTTCCAGTCCTCGGTAAAGCAGATCCATGCTTTGTGTTGTTTCGGAATTAGGGTATTTCATCGCATAGAATGGTCTAACTTCAAAAGGCCAATCCACAATCCATAGAAATTCGGAATCATAACGTTTTTTGACATATTCATAGAGGACACGTTCGCCTGCTGGAGGAATATCTTTTCCTTCCATAGGGATGCCCCTATCTTTGATTATTGCTATGGCCTCTTTCCACGTCATCACAGGAAAAGGTGTTGTGGGCATGCTAGGTGGCTCTTTCTCAAGAATATCAAAATACTTCTTTCCCTCACTTCTGAGCTTCTCAAAGATATATTTTATAGTCTCTTCAGCGAGCTCCAAAAGTGGTTGGATATCATTTATCCAGGCAACTTCTATGTCCATTGATGTGAATTCGCACAGATGTCTTATAGTCCAATGCTTCTCCGCTCGAAATGCTGGGCCTATCTCAAAGACCCTTTCTAATCCCGAGACAGCGAGCTGTTTGTATAGCTGTGGAGATTGTCTTAGATAAGCAGTCTTATCGAAATATTTTACTTCGAAGACATCAGCTCCTCCTTCAGCAGAGTATATGCTTATAGCAGGAGTATGTATCTCAACAAATCCTTGTGAGAGAAGATATTCACGGAAAGCTTGGGCGATAAGTGAGCGTATATGAAATATCGAACTTATTTTTGGGTCACGAAGATCTATTGAACGATAATTGAGTCTTTGTGAAAGTGTACTAGTTCTATTTAATGGATCTATTGGCAGAATAGGATCCGTAGGAATAATAGTCACTTCTTTAGGTACAATCTCTTTACCACCCTTAGTTTTAGCGGGTCTGACAATTCCTCTTATCTCAACAGCACTCATTAATGTTACTTTCTTTGCTTTCTCAAATAGATCGTCTGGTATCTCTCCCCTCTTGAATATTACCTGGGTCTCCCCTGTAGAATCAACAATTCTCCAGAAGATTATCTTTCCAACTATTCGCTGTCTTAGAACCCATCCACATACTCTAACTTCTCTGCCTAATTTTTTATCTAGTGATTCGATATCATCTTTTATGTACACCATCTTTTAAGACCCAAGATATACCCAAATTAACGTAATTTGTCTTTTACTCTTATTGTGTGTATTTTAATGTTTTTGAGGGTCTTAATATGTCCAAATTTGACTGGCTTATTGAGCTCTTACAGGGAAACTTGGATTCGGCCGAAAAACAGCTGGCTGAAATATCCACGTTAAAAAAAATAGATGTTCTCAATTTACTTGCTATAAAGCTTCTTAGGAGAGAGTACACAGCGGTCATTAACATTGCAGAAAAAACAATAGGTGATAAGCCTAATATTCATGATGAAAGAATAGCAAAAATCCTTGAATATCGGCTCGTAGCAAGTATCTTAAGCGGAGATGATAATCGCGTCCTAGACAGTCTAAGAAAATTCCGTGTAAAGATTTTTATGATTTCCATGTTTCCTATATTGCTCTACAGAATAAATAGCTGGTATGACTTTCTAGATGAGCAGAAAATATTTTATATTCATAGGCAAATATCGAAGGGAGAACTTAATGAACTTCCTCTCTCGAAGTCTGTGATAGCTCTACTAACGGCATATCTCAAGAGCGGAAATCTCGATAAGATGGAGATAGATGCTAGGAGGGAATTAATATCATATATAGCGGCTTTGATGGCACATACACCACTAGCTAGGGAAGCTCTGAGTCTATTAAATCGAGAATTTGCGAACTATCTTGACTATAATATGCTTGTTGCCAGAGGCAAGATTTTTTTCTTATTAAATAATCCTGTCAAAGCATTAAGTGAGTTCAATAAGGCAATAACCTTTGTCAGTGAAAAGAAGATCTTACTTGAGGCTTTAGTTAATATATCCCAGATATATGCTATGTACGGAGAATATAGATTAGCATTAGATTATGCTAGAAGAGCATTATTAATTCATCAGGATCCAATCGCTAGATTAGTTCGAGGAGGAATTTTACTAAATATGGGGCGTTTCAATGAAGCTATTCTTGCTTTTAAAGCCCTTCTTAGGATTGAGAATAGGAAGATAAAACTTTTTGCATTGCTAGGTCTCGCGGAATGTTACGTAGCGAGGGGTAATTTTCGGGCTGCTTTCGATGCTGTGTGGAAAGCTTATATGCTGGATCGATCTAGCGATATAGTTAGTCTTTATGTGCATGTGTTGAGAAACGCCTTAAGTTAGGGAGTAACAAATGATAAGGAGGGTCTTTAAAATCCTCTTTATTCTGTTGATACTTAACATCATTGATTCGATTGTCTGCATAATCATTCCGCTGATGATGGGCGAGTTACATTTTTATCCTTCATTTGTTGATACTCTTTCCATGGCGTTTTTCGCTCCAGATTATTTCAGAACAAATATAACGATTAGTCTTCCAGTCATAAGAGCCATAGTATTGATAGCTACAGTCTCCATACTGATAGCATATATAGCCCAGAGTAAAGCAGAATCAGTATTCTACTATTTAAGTCTCATGTTTTTTATTCTTCTGATAGTAGCGGTTAGTAATACGATGTCATTAATAGCTCCGATGAGTGGTAATATTCCTAGTCTTCATGAAATATTTGGTGAGTTCTGGAGGAATATTTCTACAGATATCGTGATTCTTCTATACCACATACCACTATCTATAATTCCGCTTCTCATATTAATGCTAACCCATAGATACAAGGCTATGGTTTCAGAACTGAAAGTTTTGGAAGTAGCGCCTAGAGTTGAGAGTGAATAGAATTTATGAAAAGCTTAAAAATAAATGAGTTATCTTCTAGCCAGCTTCATATATTCCCTGTAAACTCTGTAGTCCCCATATATCAAAACTATTATTGCTGGCAGTATAAGAATAAGGCCCCCCATCAATAGAACTCTTGAAACATATTTAATATTAACTTCTACCCTAGGTTTCTCAATTTGGACGATACTTTCACTGGATATAGCTACAAACTTGGATCCCTTAGAATCATAGTAATGTACGAGGACTCGTCCAAGCGAGAAAAGTTGCTGTGCGGATGATACTATACAAATTCTATACTTTATGATTACGCTGGCATTAGGTCTAAGAGTATCAATAAAATAAATTCCAGAGTAATTTTCCGTTCTAATCGACCATTCGGGATAATTCTCATCTATTATAGTTAGATTGTACGCCGTATCATTTCCTATGTTACTTATCATTATTGCGATATCAAACCATTCTCCGATGCTTACATTTCTTTTGCTAGGTTTTTTTGCGATAAATATCAAGGGATACTTTATCTCCTCTTGGAGAACCCTCATCGAATGTCCTTTCCAATGAGTTTTAGGCGACGGTGATGACGCATAGGGAAGTAATGGAGATACAAATATGATAGTGACAAGAAGAAATATGCAACATTTTGGGATTATCTTCGGCATAGCTACTATCCCTCTATACTATTTTGCTTTGTTAGTAGTATTTAGTAATGTTGTTGCATTGAATATTGGTGGAAGCGAAGCAGTATATTCAAGGTCTTCTGGCCATATAACCCTATAGAGTTTGACAAATCTATTTCCATAAGTTTTTTTCATAATTAGCACGAAATATGTTAGGTTTTCAACACGGAATTCACTTGCTTTATCTTTAAGTTTAGACTCTCCATAATTTTTAACCCAGTTATCAGCCGTTGCTCCCTCTCCATATGCCAATGTGACCCAGAGGACGGAATGGAAGAATGGCTCTTTGTATCGTAGTTCCTTCTCGTTAAGGTATTCGTTCTCATGGACTCCATACATAGGTGCGTGTTTGCTTGCAATCTTTATCATCCAAATCGCCTTCGCTAGATCATCAGAGTATATCAGAATCCACCGGACATTATACATGCGCATAAGGACTATTGACCTGTCTGGCGGCAACATAAGCATACTTCCAACAACTCCCATCTGCGTCCAATTACCCGTACCATTATCAGCAAGTGTTGTTACATTTGCTACAATCGTACAACGGTAACCATAGTCCCACCAAGCTAGTACAACATCGGTTTGTCTCGCGTATTTGCGCAGATAATCAAAAATTGCGCGTTCGGCATCGGTATAATCATATCCACTATAGAAGCTGGAGATTGTTATTCCCTGTATAACAGATATGGATAGTGTAAGGAAGATGATCAAATATACACCTAATGCTTCTCCCTTTGGGATTCTCCTTTCTCCAAGATATCTTCGAACAATCCGTGCCTTATGTAGTATAAATCTGCCACTAAAGAAGCGTGCATAGGGCGATAGCAGATAGTCAACTCCTAACCCCACTGCTATAGCTAGTATTGGTGCTCCTAGAACGATATAACGTGTAATTGAGGCAGCGAAGTAAAATGAGGTCGCAACCAGTAAGAATAGTATGAAGTCAATCTTTGTTCTTCTTTCTATCATAGCTAACAGCGCTGGGGGTATGAGCAGTATCCCAGGACCTACTGCCAAATAGAAGTTTGCCCATACACCTGGTTGATTCTCAGCTACACTAGTATATGTCACTATTTCCTCGCGAAGGAACGGATTAAGCACAGAAGCGAACTTACCAGTAATTGGTGTGAGTTTTCCAGTCGCTAAAAGTATGGGAATTCCTATCGCCACTACTACTAGACCACTCACAACGAAGATTTTATACATATAGATTCGTGTTTTTCCATATGCCTTTGCTAGGATAATAGCAAGATAATCAAGGAATAATAAAATCATTATTGCTAAGGCAAGAAAGACCTCAATTTTTGTTAGTATGTGGTAGTTTCTTGGAATCATAATACCCATGCCTACCATCATTGGTAAGATAGTAATAAGAGTTAGACGGTCTTTTTCATCTACTGTTCCACTTATAAGCCTCACGAAGATATAGATAACGTATATTGCTACTAAGTACCTCCAAATGCCCCAGCTCCACATAACGATGCCTGAGAAAAATCCACATAGCAAGACATCGAAGGCCCTGCCATATTTTATTGAGCGTATAAAGAATAGGAGAGCTAGCAACAGGAAGAATATTGTCATCTCATTATCATAGAACCCCGCTATGCTTCTCTGTATATATCCGGGAGATACGGCTGTTAGGATCGATGCTATTAGGCCTACATTAGAGTTTTTAATTTCTTTGCCGATGAAATATGTAACTAATATTGTTAATGCGCCTATAATCGCTGGTGTTATTGTTATCGCTGTCAATAAATCAACATGTATGCCAAGAAAATTAAGTAGCGAGTATATTATCGCACCAAGAATAGGAACGACTATATATAACGCTGAGAGCCCGTTACCATATGGGTACCAAAATTTAAAGTCGTAGTATGCTAACATGCCGTAAAGACCCTTTTCTAAGAGGATTCTTGTAGCTAAGTACTGCACGAATGGGTCGTATGCCCTATGATTAACTCCATATCGAAGAACTGGTTGAAGCCTTAAAAGGAGTCCTACAATAAACGTTATCATCAGAGCAGATAATCGGAGAAAAGTTTCCTTCGGGACCTTAAGTACACCAAAGAATCTTGAGAGTCTCTCATATATTTCCATTTTTTGACCACCAAGTAGATTTCGCTTAATATCTAAGAAACTAACTTAGAGATACTAAAATTACTAAATTACTTAAATAAGAATCAGAACAAAGACCCAAAGGAATACCGAATTAGTATCGTCGTATCCTAATGTTTCGTTAGATCTCAATAGTCAAGGCAAAAAGACCACTCTCCTTTTTCTGTATGGTTTTAGCCACATTAGATTCTTCAGGCTTAATTATCAGAAAAACATTGCTGAAGCTTGTTGTGAATCTATCATTACCGCAGAATGGACATACGTCTCTATTCTCTCTATGAATAAGCTCTTTCTTATTAAGGATACGCTTACATTTAGTACAAACAATATATTTTTTGGGCATTTTTCATTCCTCAACAACAATCCTATAGTATATTTCTTCCCTGCTTGGAATAAGTCTTTTAAGAAGCTCATATATCTCGCGCCCAGTTTTTTCTCCATACTTTTTGATAAGCTCATCGATAGGAGGAACGACTCTTCGGATCTCTATGATTTGTCCCGGTTTCGCTTTTAATATCCTAACAGCAGGATCGCTAGTCAAGATCTTGGGGAAAATCCTATATGCCGTTTGGTAGCTCCCCCCCGCATATTTATCGATAACCTTTTTTGCTTCTTCAGGCGGTAATACCCTGTGTTGAGGTACCAACCAATGGTCAAATATGTATATCAGAGGCTGCTTCATATCTATAATCTCAATGTTGAGTGATTCGGCCTCCTTTCTAGCTTGAGGTGTCGCCTCACGTATGGTTGCTATGAGACCCTCTCCACAATTGTGTTCCTCCATAGCTCTTCGTACTCTCCGGATATGCTGAACACTAAGCTTTTTGTTTGTCACGTATACATAAATCTTAGAGTTTCCTTTCTGGAAGATGGCCTCTATTATATCTTTCTTTGATGTAAGTGTCGATCTTAATTTGTATCCGCGTCCTTTCTCTAGTATTTTCCCAACTTCCGTCCACAACTTCTCTATAGACATAGTAAATTGTCCCCTAAGCCTATCTTATACGGACTACTTCGGCATTTTCTAAGATTTTCGCCACGTCCCCCTCAACCCGCGCAGGTATCTCCGTATGAGGAATTAAGCTCGTTTCGTTAAAAGACTTATAAACAATAAAATCTCGGATCGGATAGACCTTATGCGTAAGTGAGAGTATCTCCCTATGAAAAGCCTTCCTAATCACAAGATTCCAAAGAAAATGCTGAGCATCAAATTCCTTCGCCTTCTCATGAATATACTCCTCCATGAGTTTCCTTATAGCCCGACGCTGACGATAATGTGCCCTCCTAAAAGTCATAGCAAGCATGGAAACCTTAACCCTCTGATTATCCTTCGTAGTAACTCTAGTTATAACCTCACATCTACTCCTCCTACGACGAACGATAGTAGAGAGTATCTCGCGGGGATACTGATGTCCAACAAATATCGTATAGGCTCCCGACGGTGTTACCCTGACAATCCTAAATAATAGATCCATAAGCTGATCCTCATACTGTGAAACATAGTTTGTTGCCTTGATACGTACAATCCTGTTAATAAGATCCTTAGGTTCAACCGTCAAAACCTTAACAAAAGGTTCTTTTCCCAAAAACTCAGGGGGATACACTGGTATCCAGTAAAATGCTCGTTTCCTAACCACCCGTGGTCTGGTACTCAAGGTTTATCACCCACAGCGAAAAACTCCAAGACAACCTTATCTCCAAAATCATTAACAAAATAAAAACATCAAAAAATTCAACCAAATATTATAGCTAATACAACAAATCGGCAAACAAGCATAGGGCCCGTGATGTAGTAGGATAGCATGAGGGCTTGCGGAGCCCTTTGTCGCGGGTTCGAATCCCGCCGGGCCCATAAATAAAACACATATTTTGCAGAAGGACTCTAGTTGTGATGAACAGAATATTGTGATGACCCGATAATGAGACGCACAAACAGTACAGTATTGTTATTAGATTATTTCTCTAAATCAAAACAACCAATTGAAGTAGGGCTATAAGACTACAAAACACTAATAATCTGGAGTCCTGCAACAAAACCAGAGAGCCAATATTGGTATATAATTTTACGCACCAATCAGCACAATTAGTATGGCTCAGAATAACTGAATAATATATTAAAGAATTGGTGGGCCGGGCGGGATTCGAACCCGCGACCATCCTGCCCCTCTAAGTAGAGGGTTTCAGGTTAAAAGCCTGACGCTCTTCCAGCTGAGCTACCGGCCCTAGGGTACAATCAATTAGGATTTTCTATTCCAGTCATTAATCTATCTCTACTGATTGTTTGACATTTTAAAAAGCCTCACAAAATGTTACAGGATAATATACAGATAGCGACAAAAAGCAACTGTATTTGGCGAAGTAGTCGTAATTCATCACAAATATGGCAACCACATTACACGACAAAAGATTCAACCACAGAGATGGTGGAGGGGGCGGGACTCGAACCCGCGGCCTCTGCCT
>JAHKKZ010000209.1 GCA_029856685.1 Candidatus Njordarchaeota archaeon | reverse complement strand
AGGTTGAGAAGTTCAGCTTCCGATCTGCGTATAAGATTCTTTAGTCTAAGCTGTGTTGTGAAGACTCCCCTATGAAATTCTAAGTATAATTCATCATCCCATACTGGTAGGTTGCGAGAATGCTCCCTCTCGATTTCCTTGAAAAAATCTATAGCCTTGCCTATCTTCATCCATGTATTCTTAGTAAGGATACTTGCTTCTCTGGCCTCATCCTCTGTTGGGCCCCCTCCATGGTCGCCTCTCCCATATAGGAACAGGATGCATGGTATCTTCTGTTTTTTTAGCTGTGTTCTGAGAACATTTATTACATTTCTCCTACGCAAGTATGTATCGTATGAAGATGGCGTTAGATATGCTAGTACCTCAGATCCATCATCCCCCCTCCATATAAATATGTTATATGGGAAATCCGTCTCATCATTCCAACTAAGCTTTGCCGTGAGAAAATATCTTATTCCTACAGTCCTAAGAATCTTTGGTAGTGTTATGGGAAAACCGAATCTGTCTGCGAGCCAGCATATCTGCACATCGGCACCAAGTTTCTCGTGGGCATACTTCCTCCCGATAACGAATTGGCGAATTAGAGATTCGCCCATAGGCATATTGGCGTCAAACTCAACCCATGAGCCCCCAACAACCTCCCACTTACCCATTCTTATTGCTCTAAGAATCCTCGTAAATAGGTCTGGTTGCTCCTTCTCCATCCACTCGTAGAAAATCATGTTGCTTTGAGCATAGGTGATCCCATATTTCTCTATCAGAGATAAAGCATTTTCGAAAGTCTCTCTACATACGCGTTTGATCTCTTCTTCCAACCATAACCAGGCGACGTCTATATGGCTATTAGCGAGTAGCACTGCCTTTTTATCTCTCAAGCCCAACACCATCTAGAAGAACACGGAGATACCTACTAAATCGAGCTAAAAAATGTTGTTCCCCGAGATCATAATGTTTGTATGTAGTTTGCGACATTTCTTAACCCATTGTTATATTATTATTAAGTAGAATATACACAGTCTATGTGTCGGTGTTATACTAATGCTGACAAACTTGTTCGTCTCAAACTATGTTTTTGTTGATGATAAGGGACTCGAACTTCAGCTCGATAGGATAAATGTTATTCTAGGCTTCTCGTCGCTTAAGGAAACTCTTTTTATTGCTCCGTGTATCTTAGACGGCATCATGTCGAATCTCTTGATTCGTTATTCTAGCCAAAGATTCTTCGGATCGTTTGATGAGCTTGTATATGATGGAACGATAAGTAAGCCGACAGTACTATATCTTCGCTTTAAAGGCTTCAATAGGCCTCTGCACGAAAGCTTCTACTCGCTATTTTTCAGTGCATCACCCGTGCTCTTCGACAGATATTCGGAGGAGTTTAAGAACATAGATGTTTTAGATCTCTATCTTGAGATCATGGGTGAACGAACAGTATCATTACGTCTATCGATCAATGAGCATATAACATTTAGTATCACTAAGCATGAGACTTGGTCTTGGAAGGCCGAGATAGATAATAGGGTTATCATAGAAAAGAACAATGTCTTCCCAGCTGTTAACTTCAATGCATTATTACTAAGCATAAGAAACACAATACAGTACTTCGATATACGTTCCTGGCTTATAGAGCGATACCAATCGATGAGTACTGATAGTCAAAGCTCTATTATAGCCAGAAAACTGATTGATTTGTTCTCAGATCTTGACAATGCTAAGAGGATAGGTGAGTTTCTGAGAAATAGTTGCGGCATCAATGTCCGTCTGAAATATATTCCACCATCATCACTAGGAATAGAATATAGGATATCGAACTCATGGAAGAAAACAAACTTCTATGATCTCGACCTAATAGTGCTTATCCCCGCACTAGCCACACTACTTGGGAGTAATAAAGGCGACACAATAATACTTAGTGAGCTATCGATATTAGCACCTAAAATTCAGAGAGCTCTCTTTAGATTAGCCGCGGATCTCGCTCTTGAGGAAGATAAACAAGTGATATTCCTTACAAACTCACCAATAATAGTTAGGGAGTTACTTACCAGCGATGAGAATCTGAGGAGGATATCAAAACTTTGGCTTGTATATCACGAGAATACTAAGGCGAGAGCTACACAGTTAAGGTTTGATGAGAATGGGATTTATATGGGAGAGTTTAGAGATAAGTTTGATCAGTTTTGGACAAAAAATATTGCTGAAGAGCTCGCCGCTGATTGAGTTTTTGTTATCGTATATTCTTACTGATTTTTGAGACGCTCTTCCTCTAGTCTTCTTACCTCTCTAAGCACTTCTTCATCGTGTCTTATTCTGAGACCGAATATTATTGTTAGGAAGAAGAATATTATGGCTGGTATCCCTATCCCTATGAGACCTGCAAATGGTTTTAGTGATGAACCCTCTAATAGCATATGGCCTGCTATGTATCCTAGACCCCCAACCACAGTACCGAATACCTCACCCATACTCGTAACAAATTGGAAACCGCTCGCCACGACACCACGCTCTCCCATAATCGCAGTATCGCCTAGTCGACCAAGAAACGATGGACCTATCGAGGCCAGGCAGAATATTCCGGGAGCCAGAAGTATATAGAACATAACATCTGTGTGGGGAATCCTGAAGTATGTAACTGCGAGACCTCCAAGAAATGCTATGAGTAGCAGACCTGAAACTCCTATTGCTGCTGTTTTCTTTCTTCCAATCTTATCAGCTACGTATCCCCAGAATGGAGATGTTCCGCCGATCAGCAGTACGATTATCGCTGTTATAAATCCCGTTTCAACTTGGTGAATACCGAAGTCTCTTAGTAGGAGATAGGGACCGATATTATATGCTAGGCCCCAGAGAGCTGCAAATACAAACCATGTT
>JAHKKZ010000208.1 GCA_029856685.1 Candidatus Njordarchaeota archaeon | reverse complement strand
CAGAAAACATAGCAGAAACACAGAAGGAAACAAATATAGGGCGATTCCTTTCGCAATACTAGAGTGGGGCTTTGGAATAAGAAAACTCGCTCGTAGAGACACATCTGTTTCTTCGACCATAAAGAAATAAGTTTGGGGGTTTCCGCCAATATACTGGAGATATACCAGAGTCATACCCACATAGACCTCAGCAAGAGGCGACAAGGATAGTTGCGGCCCCAATCGGCATGGTATGTCAACAAATTACGCCAAGGTTACATAAATGCTTGCAAAAATGGAACGGTAGGACAGATAGCCCGAATGAATATGTCATGCTTCCTCATAGCTCTGATGGCAGCGCTATATAAAATCCTAAGGTTTCCTGATTATCGAATAGTATTAGAATATCCACATCGCTTCCCTCGTGTGCCTCACCTCCGGAATAGCTACCAAAGAGATAGATGGTTAAAATACCCTACTATATCGCCCCGCTTGCAGCTCACTTAGAGCCCCTCGATAGTTTCCTATAGCAAGTTTCCAATGGTGCTGCGTAGCTCGAAATGGAGATGAAAGTAAGTGGAGTTCAACTATAATATGTGGAGGATTATGGAAAAATTGCGTGAGATTTCACCCAATGCCTATTTCAATGCCGATGCCTGCTAGGGAAAGTGGCTCTATATATTCCTATGTGGTTGCTATCTCTATGTTTCCTCCTATGTATCTTACGATGTATTTCCTATCTTTATTTTTCTCGACAAGCTTCATGAGTATTATTTCTATTACTGTTTTTGTTAGTGCATCGATCTCGTCTAAGTCGGTCTCTATACTTATTTTTTCATGCTGCTTGCGGATACGGAAATTGCCTAATGTTCGCCCTATGTACAGCTTTATGATTTCCTCGATGTTATCTGTAGGGGGTACCTGCATGAGGTTAATTTCTCTCTTACCCTTTGCCAGAGTGTACATCGTTGCTACATATTTCTGCGCTTCTTCGGATATACTCCAAGCGAACACTCCAGGTATATCGATGGTATCATAGTAGTCTCCCCTAACAGCTCCGTGTTCATCTATGTGTAGCTTGACTATGTGGGGTTTGGGGCCTGATAGATGGATTGTTGTTACCGTTGCTATGCCTCCGCCCGAGCTTTTAGCCATGCTTCGTATTTTAGCCTCATCCACTAATACCACGTATGGTTTCTCACACATGCGGCAGAAAAATATTATGTTTTTTCTCATTACTTACTCACCATCCTTTTAAGGGGTTCGATCTCCATAATCGCTTGTATTGCTATTGGGATAGCCATGAATTCTGACTCGAAAACATCGAAGAATAAGGCGTCCCGATGGGAATGTATTAGAACTACTATGTTTTCGTCGTCGTCTACCACAATTTTCACCTCTTTTATTATGTTGTTCAGCTTTAGCATTGTTTCAAGCAATACTATGTACAGATCTGGAGATCTCATCTTTATGGTGCTCATGTTTGGCCCAGTCCACTTGAATTCTACCCAGTCTTCACTTATTTTTACCTCTATGTTTACTTCTTTATTACCTACTGGGTAATACAACATGAAGCCATCTCGAGTTTCCCTAAACTTTATTCCCATTAGCTCAAAATACCAGGCCAATTTCTTCTGGATGCTCATAGCAATCACCTACTAATCACATCCTTAAAGTATATGTAAGCATGAAGCAATCTTCGATACTCCGAATAAAAAACATCCAGATTAAGCGCATCGACACTCACAAACATAACGGCGTATATAGTGTCTCCCTGGATACTATAGACATATTCTGGATGATCAAAGTTTGCCTCTAATAATTTTCTAAGAAGTCCACAGGGATCGTCGTACTTACTAATGTTGCCCAGCTCTAGGAGACCCATTATCCATTCTGGGGAGATCCTAATCTCTATTACTACCTCCTCACCTCCTACGTTTTCTTTGACTCTCAGAATTCTCTTGATCTTATCGAAAGCAACGATTTCCTTCTCCAGCAACCTCATATATCGCTCCATACGCTTAAAAATCTGGTCTAGTTTCATAGGGGATCACCAAACACTAAATAAAAACACCAAATTTTATTGATATTTTATATTTCTTCGTCGTTGTCGCCCCTATTATCCAATAGTGGGCTAGATTTGCATTTCTTCAAGCGAAAATATTTATAGATACTATCATAAAAGCGCGGATCCATAGATGCTTTCGAAGGGAGCGTAGATACCCATTACGAAAAATATCGCAGAGAGAACCAGATCGTATCTCAGAGATGAATGCGGTTTTGGGAGAGTGGGAGTGGCATGGTGGGAACGTAAAACTTATCTTCTCAGGCAGATCAATTATACTATCGCGTTTATCTTATTTATGAGTTTTTGCTCTCATTATCCAACCTCCTATCGTATAGAGCCACCCATATCTGCCCCTACTACTCAGGATGTTTCTAGAGATACTATGGCTTGAGCCTTTCCGAGCAATCATCGTTTGTTTATGGTCAGTCTTGTGTAGACTATATCGCATTTTTCTTGTCTGGGATTCTTGTCTTAGGAAAAGTAAAGCTTCGTCGTATTCCATCTATCCCCGATGATCAATACAAGTATGGGCATAGAATAGAAATAGCTGATAATAGCAACTTGTATATTTGCATTATCTTTGGATGGCTATGCATCTATCAGCGATTCCTTTATGCCTACAACCGTCAAGTATCAGTTTTAGCTTGGATATAGCCTCGATGCCGAGAATTACTTCTTTTGCTCCCTCATACGTTGCGCATTCGCCATCCACTATTAGGTTAAGAGAATCAATAATTATTCTTATAGGAGCTACTTCTGATTTTAATTCACAACACACACCAATAATTGTGGCTTCTCTCGAAGGCACAATGTCTAATACACTAAAGATGTCT
>JAHKKZ010000207.1 GCA_029856685.1 Candidatus Njordarchaeota archaeon | reverse complement strand
ACCTCACATTGTACGCGGAGAACCCCTATGTATTGGAACCAGCAGTCCTATATATACCTGTTGATATTATTGGTCTAGCACGATGGAGCATATATGGGGATGGGATCGCAGAACCTATTGTTCAAGGAAGAACTGCAAAAGTATTCCTAAACCTTACTGATATCTTCTCAACCCCAATAGCAGAAGCTCGCGTAGAGCTCATTATTAGCGGTGCTGTATTTATTTTCTCTCACAATAAATCTAAAGCAGGCACGTACTCCGCTATGATACCCACAGACATTCTCAGTTCTGGCGTCCATGAGTACGACCTAATAATAATGCACAGATACCTCACCACGGTCAGAACGAACGGTACGTTCGTAGTTATTGGTGTGCCGAAGGTAAGTATTAGCCTCTCAAGCGAAAGACCAACACAGTACGAATATCTGAATGTTACTGCGGTTATAACCGATATGCTTGGTTATCCCATCAAAGAGCTGACTGTCGTAGCCAAGTTGGGAGACAAAACAATATACATGGAGAAGATAGACCCCATTACATATACAGCGAGGATATTCCTAGATTATAGGCATGGGGAATACAACCTCACTATTAGCATTTCTGGTCCTTACTGCGTTAACTATACTGAATATGAGAAAATCGAAATCCTAGCAAGACTGCCCACCATAAGAATAACTAAGGATCTCTTCCCAGCCATAATAGCTACTGTTGTTCTGGTATCTGTTGCTCTATCTGTACTATACATTAAGTACTCCTCAACCACAATAAACTTTTCTGAGTCTTGGCCTAAGGTGGTGAGACTTCTCGAATTGTACTATGCCGCGTCTCTCATAGTCTTTATTTTGCTTGGTTCGTACATGATGCTTATATCTGCTCAGAACCCAGGATTAGCACTTTTATTAAGCGCAGTAAGCTTCTTACTGCTGATACTAATGAGTATGATGTGGGTTCTCAGGGACTCATATCTAATTATTGCTAAGGGCAGAACGAGATTAGCATACTTGGCGGTCAGCATCCTGCACATAGCTCTGATAGCTCTCTTAATATACCAGATAATCAAAATAGGCTCAAGTATCGAATGGTTCCAAGCATATGTGCTCGAACGCACACGAGATATCTTTGGATTCAAAATACCTGAGTTCGCCATAGCTGTCCTATCAGCGTTTATAGGTAGCTATGCTCTACTCGCACCGTTTACCTATAGGAAATCCATAAAGATGCGCAATAGGATAGAAAAGCTTATTGCGGCTAGCGTTGACCCAAGTATTATCAGCAGTGAGATTAATTCGTCACAAAGAGAGATAGCAAACGAGGTAAGAAACAAGACCCTAGTATTCATAGGTCTTATGGGAACATCCTTAGCATCATACCTATCAATCATCATAAAGTATGTCGACATAATACTAATCGTAGGCCTACCCATAATAGCTATAATAGCTTTGGCGCTCATCGTCCCATGGGTCATACGGATAGTACTAAGAAAGAAACACGAATAGCACTATTTTCTTATATTTTTTATCTGCATTTCTTCGCGGTGTGAACTGCCCAAAAATAGTTGAACTCACCGTATTCATTGGTTGTCTCAAAACTATTGTGAGTAGGATAATTCTTGTAGGAGCTTTACGAAGATCTCTGCATTTCTAAGTGCGTCGTCTAGGGCGTTGTGGGAGTGTAATGCTGGTACTCTAAACTTTGTGGGGAGGTTGTATAGGTTTGCTCTGAGATCCCTCATTAGTCCCCGTGCTAGGTCCTTTATGCTCATCGGGTTATGGTGGAGTATCTCTCCAGCATCATATCCGTAGAGCTCGAGGTATAGGCGTATCCATCCAACATCGAACTCTGGGTTATCTGAGGCCAGAAGAACTTTTTTCTTTGTTACTGATTTTATGTCTAATAGGAACTCTACGAATTTCTCGATTGCCTCTTTTGGTTCCTCTCCGTTCTCACTGTAGTATTTGAGGGTTTTTCCGCTTGTATACTCCATAGACTCAGAGTCGTAGTACTCTGTCAGCGGTTTGAGCATCACATAAAACGTTCTGCAGATTGTTGGTATTGTTCCCAACACAACTTCGACGGCTCCTATCTCAAGTAGATTGTGATATGGGACTAAACCTCTGAACGTTCTTAGCGGCCCGGAGGTCTCTGTGTCTACGACGACAATTATCTTTGGTTTCTTCAAAAATACCACCCTCTCAAAGTTCTAGGTAATGTTATCTTAACTTTAAAATTTTAGCATTCTGGTGCCTCTAAACCCCCACGGATCTTTTCTTAATCCTTTGCAGGTTCGTCCAACTGTACTTTGTCTGAGGAGAAATTTGGATTTTTTCTCCCAGCTATGTGTCTATGAATCCCAATAGACGAAGGAAATTTGTTGGCATGATTTATATTAGCAAGTATGTGGTGGCTATCAGAGTTAATATCAGGGAGGGAACAAGGATTTTCTTTATCGAACCATATAGATCTGCTTTGAAGTATTCTACGGTAAGCACTAAGCATGGGTGTGCTGGGCTCATTAAGTATCCTGCGAGCGTCGATGCGTACATTGTTGCGAGAGTCGGATAGCTCATCGCTCCAAAAAGCCCTATATATAGTGGTATCATTATTGTCAATGTGAGCTGTATCCTTCCTACAACGAAGCCTATTAGGAATGGTAGGATAACAGCGAGTAGGAGCCTTGGCGGATTAAGGCTAGATATTATTCCCGAGATAGGCGTTTGAGCAAATACATAGCCATAGAACATTATTGAGATGTATATCAGCGCGAAGCTCCAGACCTTCGCTCTCTTAGCTATGAGAGCTACCTCCCTAGGCCCAACACTAGTGTATATCATTGTTAGTATCATCGCGATAGTCACACCTATAAAAGCTCCTACTTCCATT
>JAHKKZ010000206.1 GCA_029856685.1 Candidatus Njordarchaeota archaeon | reverse complement strand
TGGAGTCCCACTACATTTTAATGTAGATAAATGCGTTCTAGCGGGAGGTCGGGCTCAGCCTCGCTTCGGAGGAGGAAAGGTAATAGAGCCCATATTGCTCCACTTTGTGGGTCGAGCTACATTACAAGTGTGGGAGGGCTCGAAAGAGGAAGAGGTACCAGTAGGGGTGCTCATCAGAAACGCTGTTATTGACTGGATTTCGGAAAACTTTAGGTTTTTAGACCCTCAGAAACACATATCGATAGTATATACAATAAGACCTGGTAGTGTTGACCTACGTGGAATATTTGAGAGAATAAAAGAAAATGAGGTACCCCTTGCAAATGATACAAGTATAGGTGTCGGTTTTGCCCCTCTAAGCGAAGCTGAGAAAATATGTTTAGAAGCTGAGCGCTTCCTGAATTCCAAAGATATAAAGAAGAAATACCCAGCTGTCGGAGAAGATATAAAAGTTATGTGTGTTCGCAGAGGCGATATGATCCGCCTAACAATTGCTATGGCCACTATAGATAAAGAATTAAGCTCCGCAAGCGATTACCTTAGTTTGAAAGAAACAGTAAAATCCGAACTTTACAAGCACTTATCTAAGCTAACTAACCGTGACTTATACATAGAAATAAACACGGCAGATGACCCCAGCAAAGAACTGTATTACATTACTGTGACAGGGACTAGCGCAGAAAGTGGTGATGATGGACAGATAGGGAGAGGAAATCGTTGGAATGGCCTGATAACACCTCTAAGATATATGTCGATAGAGGCACATTCTGGGAAGAATCCAGTATCACATGTAGGCAAAATCTACCAATATGCTGCTCAAAAAGCCGCTGAGAAAATCCATAATGAAGTTGGTCTTGAAGAGGTATATGTGTTGCTTGTATCAACAATAGGAAAACCTATAACCAAACCTCAAATAGCATATATTCAATACATTGACGATAGGGAAGATATGGACGTAAAGAACGATATCGAGTCTATAGTAAGGGAAGTCCTAGAATCTCTACCTAAATTCTGGCGGAAGTACATAGAGAATAAAATTTAGCTAGGATAAACTATTTTATTTGGCAGAAATATTCCCGAAACTATATGCTTCTAAATTCTTCAAAACTTCTCCTAAACTCAATAAATAATGTTATATTATGGTTTTCTGTATTGGTTTTACGAATAGCCCCTCAATTGGTGAGGAATCTTGGCGACCAAAGAAGAACTTGCAGAGGTTTTATGGGTCGAGAAGTATCGTCCACGCACATTAGACGAGATTGTGGATCAAGAAGAAGTTGTCGCTGCACTAAAGGAGTTTGTAAAAAATAAGAACATACCCAATATGCTATTCAGCGGCCCACCTGGAACTGGAAAAACAACAGCAGCTCTATGCTTAGCATATGAGCTTTACGGGGAAAAATGGCGTACTTATACACTAGAACTCAATGCTAGCGATGAACGTGGAATCGATGTTGTAAGAACGACGCTTAAAAACTACGCTCGAACTAGAGTAGTCGGAGAAATCCCATTCAAGATTATAATCCTCGACGAAGCAGATATGATGACCTCGGAAGCCCAACATGCACTTAGACGTACAATGGAAAAATTTGCTGATATATCCAGATTTATACTTATATGTAATTATCCCTCAAAGATAATTGAACCCATCCAATCTAGATGTGCGGTATTTAGGTTTAAGCGTCTTTCGCTTGAGGCTATTAAGGAGCGTCTAAGATTTATCGCTAAAAACGAGAACATCGATCTAAAAGACGATGGATTAGATGCCATAATAGAGATTTCTGAGGGAGACTTAAGAAAGGCTATTAATTTGCTTCAAAGCGTTGCTTATTTCAACAAGCCTGTTACTAGAGACCTCGTTTATCGTACCGCAGGAGTTGTATTTCCCGAACATGTTGATAAACTTCTCAAATTAGCATTCGAAGGAAAATTTGAAGAAGCCAGAAAAATGCTTCTTAGAATTCTTACTGAGGAAGGAGTTTCAGGAATAGACCTTCTCCGTGACATTTACTCGGCGATTGCTAGGAATTCTCTTCCACTAAACGTTGAAGATAAAATTAAGCTATTGGAGTTTATAGGAGAAGTAGATTTTAGGATTTCCCAAGGCGCTACCGACTATCTGCAATTGTCGGCACTTCTAGCACTAATTTCGGATCTAGGTGCTAAGTACAGAAAAAGTTCACATTAACGCACAACACTATTCAGCAAAACTTCTGGTGTCTCTTTTTTGACTATGTTTAAGTATGGGGGTTAAAAATGCAAAGACGAATTCCTTGGACGGAGCGATTTAGACCTCGTTCTCTCTCGGAAGTTATACTTACCAGATCCCAACGAAACACAATAATTAATTGGTGGCGAGCTTGGGTTTGTCTCTGGAACCTTAAGGTTCTCTGGATGCAGACGTATTACCGCTTCTGGACGGAGTTTCTTGCTGATAAGGCAAATAAGCGTTTTTGGCGTACTCATCAGAATTCCTGGTATGAGTTCTTCCTAAGTTCATTTGAAAAATGGATTAGTAGTTCAAATACGCAGTCACAGATATTTGAGCAAAATAGTATTGCCGATGTTAAGAAAACTGCCAAACCCATTCTCGAGAAATTCCTGGAGCGTACTTGGACATCATATCTCTCCAAAAAGAAGATAGAGAGGAAAAACATACCAATACCACCTCTCCCACCATACAAACCCCTGCTTCTTGTAGGTCCCCCAGGCAGTGGAAAAACTACTACTGCATACGCACTTGCTAATGATGAGGGAGTATATGTTATAGAATTCAATGCAAGTGATGAGAGAAGTAAAAGTGCTGTTGACAGAATTATCAAGGAGGCCTCTAAGAGTTCTGGTTTTCTCGTTGGACTGTCTTTTCCTCAAAAACCACCACG
>JAHKKZ010000205.1 GCA_029856685.1 Candidatus Njordarchaeota archaeon | reverse complement strand
TCCTGATTTTTCAGTGGAATTAATAAGCTTTGGATAAAGTCTTATATCTCAAAACTAGAATATTCATTTTTAAATTGTATTTTAGGTAATTAAGATTACGGTAATTAAGATGTTCCTAAGATCTACAGAACTTAATTCTCTAGAAAGAATATGTATTAGGCCAGGAGCAGATTTAGTGTTAATATATGGGAGGAGACGTCTTGGGAAAACTACGATGATTCTTAGGCTCCTTGAGGACAGGAGGGGAGCATATCTCTATACCCCTCGTGGTAGTCTTGTGGATATATTGAATAGTTATCTAGATGCTCTGAATAGCCAATTAAGCATTGATATTTTTGGAAAAGTTAGTAGGTTTGAGGAGTTTCTTGATCTACTCTACAGAATTAGTAAGAAAGAGAAGATTATCATTGCTATCGATGAGTTTCAGAGAATACAGGAAGCAGATAGATCCGCGATTTCGATTCTTCAAGATTATTGGGATCGCAAACTTAGATTTACGCAGATAAAACTCATCTTAGTCGGCTCACTGGTAGGAATCATAGAAAGACTGGCCATCCATGGCGACGCACCACTATTCGGCCGATTGACATCACAGATAAAAATCGAGCCATTGCCATATTCTAGGGCTAGAATCTTTTGGAAGAAGCTAGACATCTATGACAGAGTCCTCGCATACGGGGTATTTGGAGGAACACCCGCATACATGGACTCCTACGATTTCTCTATAGATATTTGGGGGAACATAGAGATCCTAATCGTTCGAAAGGAGGGTAAGCTTAACAATGAACCCGAAAACCTACTAGCTTCGGAACTCAGAAACCCACTAGTATACATGAGTATTCTCGAAAGAATTTCAATGGGGGAAAGAGGTCTTCCACTAGGAAAGATCCATGTAGGAGAATCAAACATAATACCATACATCCGCAAACTAGAGAAAATGGATATACTTAAAAGAATATATCCCCTCAACGAGCCCCGACGTGGTGCTCTCTACGCTTTTAAGGATGAATTCTTCAGGTTTTGGTTTAGATATATAAGAAGGTACTATTGGCTCATCGAAATGGAGCGATACGACGTTGTCTTAGAGAATATAAAGTCCGACATAAACAATTATCTTGGATACACATACGAAGAAATATTGAGAGAACTACTAGTTCTCCTATCTGGAAGAAAGATTAATGGGATGAAGATACCAACATTTAAGAAGTTTGGTCCATTCTGGGAAAGAGACCTCGAGGTCGACGCCCTAGGGGTCTCCCAGGATACTATTATTGTTGGGGAATCAAAATGGCAAGACAAAAAACTAGGAATAAGGGAGATAAGCAAGATCCTAGAAAAAGCTGAGCTCCTCGCACAAAAGTTCGGCAAAAAGAGATACATAGTCATAATACTAAGTAAGACTGGGTTTAGAAGAGATTATAGCGAAGAAAACCTAATCCTACTAGACCACGAAAAGGTAGAAGAGCTCTTTGATAGACTAACCAAAAATACAATAACATAGCAAATACCTAGCAAGAAAATCCGAATAAAAGGAAGGATTTGCAATACTGTCTATGGTGCTTCTATATGAGGCTCATGGAGAACAAAGCTCTCATTGTGAATATAATGGGCCTATATATCGCTTTGGTAGGCTATACACTTCCTTGGTTTATATGTGCTGGGTCGGAGAGAGGCATAAGTGGTTTTATGTTAATAGTAATTTACCATAAGGTTGTGCCCCTATTAGCACTTATCCTCATAGTTTCGGCCTCCATAGTCTTACTATTAGGAGACATACTGAGGAAAATGCCTAGATTCAGTGCGGTTCTGAGCTCATTACTTGGCTTGTCCGCAGCAATATTAGTGGAAGTCTGCAGGGTTACGGTTTATCCTTCGCTACTCTGTATCTTTATTGATGGAGCCGGCTTCCTCGTAACTAAAATAGGGGCTCTACTTCAATTTGTGGCGGGAATGATACCTTTCTTCTCGGAAAGCACAGAAAAAGTTGAGAAACAAAAATAATAAAATCCTTCAATATGGTTTCTCTTACAAGTTAATCAAGCCTAGAACTCTTAGGAGGTGCGGTTTTTTGAAACGGACAAAGATCGTAGCTATAATCGGAGATTCGGAGACTGAGAATACTGATGAACTTACCTTCGCGGAGAGACTCGGAGAAGAATTGGCTAGGATGGGTATAGCTATAGTGTGTGGTGGGAGAGGAGGAGTTATGAAAGCCGTGTGCAGAGGCGCTAAGAAAGTAGGTGGTATAACCATAGGTATACTTCCAGGTTTCACAAAGGATGAGGCCAATGAATACATTGATATCGCTATTCCTACGGGTATCGGGTGGGCTAGAAACCAAATAGTTGTGCTTACAGGAGATTTGGTGATAGCGATAGGTGGGAGAAGCGGTACTCTATCAGAACTTGCGTATGCTTGGATGTATGATAAACCCGTAATAGCCGTCAGAGGATTCGGCGGTTGGTCAGAAAGGCTAGCTGGAAAAAAGATAGATGAGAGAAGAGGGGATATAATACACCCTGCTGAGAGCTTAGAAGATGTTCTAAGACTCGTAAAGCGGCTCCTCAAAACATAAAAAATAGGAAGTGCTTCTACGAATCATACCCTAAGGGACATAAGTTCTTTCTCAATTTTCTCAAGCTCGTCTTTGAGTCTGGTGTATCTCTCAACAAACTCATCGGGTGTTATTCTTCCACTCGCCAAGTCTTTTTTCAGTCTTTCAATCTCATTTAGTATCTGTGCTTTCTTGTCCTCAAGCTCAACGACCTTATTATGAACCTCAAGCTCGACCTTAACACCCTCCTTGATCTCAGCCGGGATCAATGTCTCAACGATAACACCATCCATTATTCTAGAAATCCTATCCGCCAACCTAGCAACAGAGATATCATGTGT
>JAHKKZ010000204.1 GCA_029856685.1 Candidatus Njordarchaeota archaeon | reverse complement strand
GGGATATCTTGGAGAGAGGTAGGTTCTGGATACTCACAAACGGGATCTCTAGAATATGATCCCAACACGGGAGTATGGACAGGAGACATTCCCATAGGTACAAATGGAACGGTGTACATAGTATTCTCGGTTGAGTTTCCAGACGGCTCAGTAGTGGAACCTATCATAAAGCTAACGATAGAGCCTCCCGAAACAAATCCACCCATAATAACCTTGGGTATCTATGAGAATAATTCTGTGATCAAGGTTGGGTGGGGTCAAACAGTAGACTTTGTCATAAACATAAGCGACGATACGAAGATACTGATGAGCTTTGTAGATGTCAAAATGGATATACCAAACTGTGATGTTAGAAAGAGGCTTATATCTAAGAAGCTAGTCATGGTTAGTATAACTGTGCCGTTCAAATCTATCGAGAGTAGTATGTGGATAAGTGGCCGTATTAAGATCATAATCACCGTTGAGGCCGCCGATGACTTCCTAAATAGTGCTGAGAGTACATATGTGCTCATCCTAGAATCAACACTACCCCCAATGATTCTAATCGTAGGAATAATCATTGTGGTTGTGATTCTAGTAGCAGTATTCGCTATTCGTAAATTTAAGTTGAAAAAGTGAATCTGAGGCTTCCTCAAAATTCCATTTTAATTATCTTTTTTGCTTTCCAGTTAGTTTGCGTATTCTGTTGGAGGAACCTCGAATCCAGTAGCGAGAATTATAAATCTTTGTCCAACTTTTGCTCTATCTTCTAATTTAAATCTTCGTTTTTTAATCTAGAATTTTCGAATATTGCATTGCGTTACCCGAGGGTGGCTGATTATGCACCTAAATACAATTACTAGAAGAGCTATTGTTTGCGCTCTGATATTCACTCTAGCGGCTTATCAAGTCGGAGCATTATTCGCTAAGCAGTCCTTCAATGGCAAGTATTTTGTTTGGAGGGGCAAACTTAGGATAATATCTGCTGGGAAATACATAACCTACTGGAAAGTCATGCATAGAATGGAGATAAAGGAGTATTCACTGGAAGGTGATAAGATTCACATCGTAGCACACTGTGTTACGGAGTTTAGCAACGTGCAAGAGTATCGCGAGAGGATACAAGATTTTGATGGTGATGTTGAAGTAAGTATCGATGCGCAAAGACTTCTTTATTACATTCGAAACGAGTCTTGGGGCTTCCAAATAGCCTTTCCGTTCACCCCATTTATGCTGGTCAATACAGAGTATGATAACATCAAAGAGAAACTTAAAGAACTATTCGTGGATGGCGGAATACTCGGCAGAAATCGAGATAGATACAGGGGGTACTTTGGAGGTATTCTTTTCGATACTTGGAACATCGAACTGGGTACATATAGAGGCGTATACTACGTAGATCTGTATTACCAAGCGGCAATATTTAACAAGGGAGAACCAAGCGGATTACTTCCCGCTAGTAGCGTGCTGGAAATGAATATTAGGATAGATAAGGAACTAGGAATAATCTTGGGTATAAGATATTTCTGGTTCTTTGGAGACTACTACCACGAACTGATAATAGATATTGTGGATACAAATGTTTTTCTTAAATGGTCCTTCTATATGATTCTAGCACTTATTATAGTTGGTATAATAGTAGTTTTCCTCATAATTAGACGCTGGCAAATGAAGAAACGCCTCAAACTCATAAGAGTATAGCCTTATCCTGTTCAAAGCATTTTTCTTCTCTTCTGATACTTATCTCCCTATTATTTTTTCTATTTAATTATTGATTTTGCCCTATGTATCATGTTGTTTTAAATGATGATTGGTGAATCCCAATGAGCATAGCTCCACGAAGGATGGTCCGTATATGGAAGTGGAGACTTCCAGCGATGGGTCTCTTTTATCTGTTTCTCGTAGCACTTGTCGGATTATCTTTAGTTTTGCCTTGGACGAATATAACCGCAGTTTTCAATTCAACACACCCAACGGGTTCTTGCGAGGGCCACATAATATATGATGCGTATATTTGGGGTTCAGAAAGGCTGAGCGTTGATTTATATGGAGTTGATGCTGAGGGTAGACCTAGCCTAGATTTCAATTTAGTTCTCTCCGCAATGACGTTGGGTGGGCTAATATACTTTGTTGGCTGTGTTGCTGTTCTGCTTCTATACCTAGCCGCATTTTTGACAGAAATGAATATAATTCGCTTGGGGAGAAAATATGAGATGATATTTGAGGCCATAGCAACGTCACTTATGCTAATAATACTCATAAGCTTCGGCTTGGGTAGCGAAACGGTATTGGTTGGGCTTCCATCCCAGATAAATATTGGTCCATATACTCTTACAGCGAGCACAATCGGAGGACTCAAATCGGCGATATATGGTCTATCCAAAGCAATCATGGGGGATTACCCACGTACAGATGTAAATTTCTCATTGTACTGGGGGCCAGGCTACTTTATTTTCTTCATAGCATTCATAATTGCTTTCCTATCACTTGTAGATAGGAAGATCGCCAAGGAGAAATTCGATTTGTCTTGGTACTGGAGACTTCGTCTTCACCTCGCGATACTAGCCCTGCTCGCCATGTTTTTCCCCGTAGCTGAACATGTGGAGTACCAAGCTGGTGCAGCTTCAGGTGCGTTCTTTAAGTGGCTATTACTCGGAGCAATCAAATATACCGATAGTGGAATAACGATCATAAGTAGATATGCTACTGAGGCATCAGTAATCAATTATCCCTCACTGGAATCCTTGATATTTGCAGTGTCCCTCATACTTATACTGGTAATAATCTTCCTAACCGTCGCGATTCTACCATCGAAACACCTGACCAAAGAAACACCATTCATAACCCTGACCCTACCCGAAGACGAAATCATAAGAAGACATAAGATGCTACCAAAAATCACGATGTGGCTAAAACTAATGGACTGGTTAGTGATGATAGTAAGC
>JAHKKZ010000203.1 GCA_029856685.1 Candidatus Njordarchaeota archaeon | reverse complement strand
TCTCATCGAGCCACTCCCTCCTTTTAATCAGGTGTTCAAGCTCACTAAGCTCATTAAGAATCAAATCAAACCCCTGAAAACCAGATCTAGCCCGCTCAGCTATCCAAACGATCAAACTACAATTCTTAAATTTCTTAGACACACGGCCCTTCAAAGCGTTTTTGAGCGCCTCCCTAAACCTGCGTCCCTCAAGCCGCTTTGAAACTCCCTTCGCAATGAAACCAAACCGCCAAAGCATGGCTTCAATACGCTTCTTCGATGCAGCGATCATATCCGCCACTTTAAACCTCAGCCTGACAGCCTCTCTCAAGGCTATCATATTCGCATCAATAGGACGAGATGCCTTTACTCTTCCAGTTTTACCCAACGCGTAGAGCCACGCGGAGTCGAGGTCATCTCGCTTGTCAATGTCAGGATTCTTTGTCTTAAAGGCGTTAAAGATGTAGACTTCGATGCCTCTTGATTCTAGTGTTAGGGCGAAGGGGAAGTAATAGCTGCCGGTGGATTCAACAAAAACCTTTTTGACGGCATTAGATAGCAATTCTTCTGCGAGCCTTATGAGATCTTCTCTTTCATACCGGAAGACCTTGGTTATGACGCTTCTATCCAAACGGTCATATGTTACATATATGTTGTCAACATGCAGGTCTGCACCAGCAATATTCAGATTTAGATTTGTATCGATTTGGGCTGCCATTTTAAATCACTTTTTATATCTATATCATAGGGGTGCCTCTCTGGCCAGCTCGAGGCCCGCGTTGTTCAGATTGGTATTCGAGCTCATGGCTCACGTGTATTTGAATCGAACTTGCGGGCCCTAAGACTAATTTGTTTGCCGGGCTCTGTGGCCCAAAAACACATCAGTCTTGAGCGGCCAGAGAGGCGCTCCTATCGTTATATAGTTGTAAATTTTGTTCGTAATGGTCTCACTTAGAAATCAAACATTCGTGTATGAGCCGTCTCGGAAGGGACGGATGATTATTTGTTTTGGCTACAATTATATTTTCATACCAACTGTGGGACTTTATCCTAAGAAAGTTTGACAGCAACGCCAGCTAGATTGAATGTAGCTCACATAGAAGACACACTCAACAGCCGAATCGAAAAAGGTCAATCCTGACCCCTATCTCACGCATCAAAGCACATTACATGACACAGAACATACACACAATGCTAGCAACGCGTAAATCTACAGTACCCACAAGTCCAGTCAACGACGAAAATGATTGCGTTTTAAGACTACCGCACGGAGACCTCATAGCCAAGCTCTCTAAGTATCCTCAACCCCTCTTTTAGTGTGATTCTCTTAAAACGCCTCTTCTTGGGGACATAACCACGCTTTAATTTTTCGTTCCAAGCGACCGCCTTGGTTAGGATATGCCATATTGCTACAGCAATCTTCCTAGCAACTGCTATTACAGCTTGCTTATGTGCCTTGCCACGCCTTCTTAAACGCTCATAGAAATTGCGAAGCCTAGGACTATACCTTATAGCCTTTAGAGCAATCTGATAGAGCACACATCGAAGTCTCCTATTGCAGTCGCTCCTCAACTTTCCATATGTAGTTTTATCGCCAGATTGATAGACGGATGGCACGAGGCCAGCATAGCTCGCCAGCCTCCTTGGCGATGCAAACCTAGAAATACCTCCAATTTCTGCTAAAATGACAGCGGCACTTTGTAGACCAACACCAGGAATCGTCGTAAGTAGCGTCGCATCCCGCTCGAGATCAGATAGAGCACTTTCTATCCTATTCTCGACATTTTCTATCTGCCTCTTGATCTCCCTAAGTAGCCTCAGCAAAGACTTCAACTCAAAAGTCAGCGCATCGTCAAGCTTGTTCCTGAGCTCTAAAATCTTCTCAATTTCGTCTCGCTTTTTCGCCAATGACGGATTCGAGGAAATTATAGCGTCGATGCTGAGCCCCCTAACCAGCCCATCGATGATCGCAGCGGCCCCCTTTCCAAGCGTACTAAAAGCCTTCTTTAGGTCTATACCCACCTCATCCAAGAGTTTTCTAATTTCATTCTTTATCGATACAAGTCTTGACACCATCTTCATTCTGAACCTAGTCAGCCTCTTCAGCTTTATTATCTTTGGATCGGTGGGGAGCTTGTATGCACGTATCTCCTTCACAACAAACTTCTTCACGAGTCTTTCAGCGTCAAGTTTGTCAGTCTTTTGTTGGTTGTTGGTTTTATTATCTCTCGGATGCGCCATCCACATATCAAAGCCAACATTCTCCAGCGCCATATACACCATGTAAGCATAGGGGCCTGATGATTCCATGACCACCGTTTTTGTTTCGTTTTTATCCAAGAACTCGGCCAATCTATCTAACTCTCCCCAAGTTCTCTCAAACCTCCCCCATGCAGCCTCCACAGCCTCTATCACGGGCTTTCCGTTTTCATCCTTTTCAAAAAAGACATCAAAAATATATGCGATAATAAAGGACTTATGGACATCCAGACCGCACACCCTCATGTTTCACACCTATATTCTTGATATGCTGATTAGTACCCCGTTGGGGCCGAATTACATTCATTTTATCCTGCAGGGTTGAGCCCTAGCTACCTGCCCCGTGCGGGATGTCAACACTTTGGGATACAAGGCCTTGAGGGCCAAAGCGCCACGCGCATCATCCAGAAATAGTAAAGAAAATTCTGGTTTTATCGGCATCATTTCCATATAGCTTGAGCTCGTGACTCAATGTGGTGTTTGTGGTGATGCCGACATTACTGGCAACAAATTCTGCTTATAAATGTGACCATTATTAGACTGCTCACTTTCTACGGGGCATACCTCCCAGTGAAGCGAAGAAGTCTTTGGGATGAGAAAACGATGATCTTTATTGATATGACCACCAGCTATAGAGGATGAAGGAAGTTTCGCTGCGTCTAGTGGCTTCTGTTGCGTGGTCTGTGGTTTGTGT
>JAHKKZ010000202.1 GCA_029856685.1 Candidatus Njordarchaeota archaeon | reverse complement strand
TCTTGCTAGGAGCCCAGCTATAAGACCAAGAGCCGCAAAGAATGGGAGCTGCATTGGCTGGAATGTATATTGTGGAATACCAAAAATCGGTCTCCAACCTATGAGCAATGAAAATATAATGTATGCAACGAATGTTGAGATAACACAAGGAATCAGCGCTTCACTCTCATAATCTCTCCGATACAACACCTCAATACCAAATATAGAGCCGCCAAGAGGAGCCCTAAAAATACTGCCTATCCCAGCAGCCATCCCCGCAACAATCAGGATCTCCCTATCCCTCTCCGAGAACCCAAGCCTATGTGATATGTTTGACGCAAACCCTGCTCCAATCTGCGCGATGGGCCCCTCCCTTCCCGCTGATCCCCCAGATCCAATAAGAACCGCTGAAGCTAGAGTCTTTATTATCGGTACTCTCCCCCTTATAAGCCCTCTCTTCTTATGGAAAGCCTCTATAACTGCGTCTGTTCCATGTCCCTCGGCTTCTGGTGCAAAGAAGTATACTAAGACGCCACTAATAATACCACCTAGAGAGGGAACTATAAGAATTAGATACCTGAGATCTAGATCATCAAAATCAAATAGGTCTATCTCCACATACTCACCTGCTGGAACAGGAAAGTCTATTCCTGTTGGATCGAGAAATATTTCTGTGAACACCTCTAACAAAATATAGAACATAACCGCGCCAAGTCCAGATATTATTCCCACGATGATAGCCGCGAAGAGGAGACTGTAAGGCAACTTAGATGATTGCTCATCACCCATCCTGATTAGGCTCTTATCTTTTTGCACCTATGGTCACTTCTAATATGCTTGTTGACCAAACCCTAGGTTCGCTTGAATATATTTATCTTCACCTAATATATTATCAGAAAAAACATCGTTTAAAATATAAGACTACGATGACTAATCCTACCTATAAGAGCCTATTATAAAAAAAATTACGCCTACGAATACCCATAGTGTCCTGTCCTGCTAAGAACAAGGTTTAAATATTATTGAAGCAGTAATGAACCTTCTGAAAGTTCTTTCTGAAGACTGTTACCTCCCGCCTTACATTCTCTCTCCTATTCAGTATTCTATCGAAGAATTCAGCTAATGTGACCATATGCTCCTCCTTCATGCCATATCGTGTCATTTCCTGTACACCAATGCGTATCCCACTTGGGTTTTCGGTAGCATCTTTCGGTGTGTCCCAGGGCAATGCTACCTTGGTAACAATTATGTTGTTATCCTCGAGAATCTCGGCTACTTTGGCTCCTCCTCCATAATCCCTAACATCTACTAGTATTTGGTGGGTCTCTGTGAATCCCCTATCAGCGCACAGAACTTTGAGCCCCCTATCATACAGCTCCTCTGCAAGCTTCTTTGCATTCTTGATGATCTGCGTAGCATATTCTTCGCCATAGGCATTCATCTCTAGTGCCGTGACTACGAGTGCTGGTAGTCTATGTATGTGATGATTATACACTAATCCGGGAAAAGTAGTATAATATATCTTCTCCCATAGTTTATCTGGGAAATCCTTCTTCGCAATTATCATCCCTCCTTGCGGCCCTGGAAAAGTCTTGTGTGTTGATGTCGTGATTATATCTGCTCCATCCTCAAAAGGTTCCTGGAATTTCCCAGCATAGATTAATCCAAATACATGTGCAACATCGTATAGAATCGGTATGTCCCAACCAATCTCCTCTCTGAGCTCCTTGATAGGTTCTGGAAAAAGAACTAATGATCGCCCAAGAATTATAACTTTTGGATTTTTCTCTCTGATAAGTCTAGCTGTTGCATCAACATCTATTGTTAAATCCTCATTGTTAACCGCTACTTTTTCTTCCAAACGCAGGACTCCAACAACACCAAATTTTGTGTGAGACACATGGGCCCCAGAGGTCAATCCCACAGAGATTATGGTGTCTCCTGGTGATGTTAATGCTGCTAGGACGATGAGATTTGCTTGTCCCCCACTTAGAGGTCTAGGCTCAACCTTATCTGTGTTAAATCGTTCCCCAAAAATTCTCTTAACAAATCCTTCGATCTCCATACAGTACTTTGTACCTTGATAATGACTTTTCTCGAAATGCTCGTTGTATCTATGCATGAAGTCAGATACATAGAGTCTCTTTGCCAAGGGCGACATAACATTTTCTGATGCGACAAGGTTAATGCATTCCTTTCCCCGCCAAACGTTATGCTTATTTACCAAATCAACAATATACTCTATGGTAACCATATAGCCCCCAAAAAGAACAATTGAAAGTAAGGTTTATAACTAAGGATAATACTAGGAGAATTCCTCGTCTTCGTCCTCATCCTCAAACAAGCTTCTTAGAAGCTTTTCGGCGAATCTTCTTCCCTCACTCATCATGTATATCTGTGTCTGAATGACTTGGCTCCACATTCTCATAACAGCTTCTGCCTCCTCCTCGCTGAAAACCTCTGGGTTTAGCTCAATGGTATGTTTATACATCAATTTATCGTCCATATATACGGCTATCTCCATACGATGAGAATCCCTTTTCACAATATCTATCCTCATGCCTTCCTCCAAAACCAAGACCCCACCTTAATTCCCAGGATACACATCAGAAGATAAGATAAATTATCATTATAAAGCTAATTTTTATTTTCCCAAAAATACTACGAGCTCCACTTAACTATTTTTTAACAGACCCATAAAATCATATTCCAGGACTATATACCAATAAATCTACCAAAACTCTGGTTCGCTACTCCGACACGGCTTCATATAATCTCCTAGTGCTCAGATACCTTCGGCAGGATCGAGAATCACTATCCCAAGCTCAGATATGGCTCTATCATTAAGAAGAACAACATCAGCGTTCTCATCTACTATAGCATCGCCTTCTATCTTCTTTCCTTCGCCTGCGAGCTCCATATGAATACAGTCTGGGACAAGATATAGTTCAACTGGGC
>JAHKKZ010000201.1 GCA_029856685.1 Candidatus Njordarchaeota archaeon | reverse complement strand
TTTCTTGCCTTGGGTTGCCTCATTTATAATCTGTTTTTCGTATTGTTCTATTGGGGGATTTCCGCAAAGCATCTTGGTCGCCTCTCGATCGTAGTTGTTGGTCATGCTCTAGTATTGCGAAAGAAATCCCCCTTATATTTGTTTCCTTCTGTGGTCTTGCTATGCCTCCCGTCTGTCGTTTCGCTTGTCATTATTGGTCTGTGTTTGTTTTCAAAAGTGAGCCAGTAAGTTTGGGACGAAAACTCTTGCGACAGCATTAAAAACTAATAAAAATTCGATTCACTCTCAGGTATCATCAAGTGTGGCCTAAAAACTGACCGCTTCCTCGCCGTTGATACACACTCCTTGGAGGAATTACTAGGAGGAAAAAGTATTAGTCACATTAAGAATAAGCTTAGAGAAAAATATCTTTCTAATGCATCCGCAGACCAAAATTAGAATCGTTTTGGATGAGTATTGCTAAAGCATCAGCATGGACTACGACAATGCCCAGAAAGTCTAAATACTTTGCGGCAATATACGTGCTAGAACCACTAACAGCCCTCCTAATGTTGTGTCAGTACGCAATTGATTTCTTATTAGGTGTTACCAAATTTTGCCAATTTATAGATTTTCTTGTGGTATTTAGATATGAAGTTATGTGGTGTGTTACTTGGTCATAGTCTTTAAAGTAAAGCTTGAGAATGGCTCTATTAGGGTTCCCAGAGAAATACTGAGGATGCTTGGGCTTGTGGATGGTTCGGAGGTTATTATTGCTGTTTCTGGCGACAGAATCATAATTCGTCCGTATCGAAGGGAGGCTCTCGATATAGATAGCCACATCGAATGGCTTAGAAAGAATGCTCCAGAATGCTTTTCGGAGAAAGAGACTGACATAGGGAGTAAGTGGGTGAGCATTGATTGGATGAGGAAAAAATTAGGTTTGAAGCAATAATGGATGTGGGGCCAATAGTGATATCCCATACGAAAAATACGGTTCAGGAAGAGGTACCCTCATTCCTACGTAGAGTTCTGAGGCTCAACATACTCTGTTTGATTCCATTATTAATAATCTTGGGCGCTCTGTTTTGGCGATGATTCTGCTTTTGTTTCCTAAATGCTTTTCGCTGTTCCTAGAGTGATCTCGCATATGGAAAATAGATGCTATGGAACACCAAATAACTGGCCCAACAGTTTGCTAATCACAACAGTTTTCGTTAGATGTTTTTTAGGTATTGTAGTATTTTGTCTTCTGCGTCTGGTTGTGTCATCGCTCTGCGTATTAATGGGTCGATGATGTAGTATTTTCCGTTTTTGGTTTCTAGTATTGCTCTTTGGTGTAGGTATTTTAGGTATTTATATGCTGTTACTCGGGTTGTTTTGAGCATTTTTGCTATTTCGGTGGGAGGTGTGGTTATGTTGATTGCGATGTGTTTTAGTATTTTTATGTAGTTGAGTAGTTTTTTTCTTTGGTATACGAGTTTTGCTATTTCTTCGTATATGGCTTCTCTGGCATCGTTAAAGACGGTGTTTAGTATGGTTAGTGGGTCGGGTTTTTTCTTGGTTTTTGTGTAGGTTTCTATGTATAGTCTGCCATATTCTGATAGCCATCCTGGGAACCCTCCTAGGAATTCTACAATTCTTATTAATGTGTTTTCTTGTATGGTTATGCCGCATTGGTTGAATCCTTCTTTGAGGAAGCCTATTGCGGTTTCCATGTCGAAGGGTTTGAGGATTATTTCTCGTGTTATTCTGCCTCTGAGGGGGGCTCCCTTGACTTTTTTGAGGATGTTTTTTAGTGATATGACAGATCCTAAAAGTATCACAACGAGGTTGGGTGCGAAGAGGTCGTGTATTGCTCCGAGATATTTTATTAGTTTGCCAAGGTCTTGTCCTAATTCTTGTATCTCGTCCAGTACGATGATTAGTCGTTTTTTGTTTTTGATTATACGTTCTATTAGTTTGGTTAAGGCTTCGCTTGGTCTTTCGGAGGAAAAAGATATCTTGAATCCGAAAAGGGAAATCTCTTTGATTCTCCGTCCTACAGAGCGCATTTTTCCGCTAAAAACATGGTTTATCTCTTCAATAAGCCTATTAATCAGTGTCTTAATAGATAGCCCATAGGGGGATAGCTCCCATAAATTGACATAAATAGATGGAGACCCCATAAACGCTACGATGGACCTTACAAGTGTTGTTTTTCCAGTCCTCCTTAGCCCCGCAACAGTAAACCATTCACCATATTCGATGTATGTGTGTACAAGTCGTTTGTATTCATCGACGTCATAGATTGCGTTGATATTCTTTACGGTTTTTCTTTCGAAAATCTCGGGAATTTTCAATTATATGTCACCAAGGTTAACGTTAACTTGAGGTTAACATATACTAATTTGGAAAATTGAGACATTAAAATTTTGATTTTTTCACTATCTGAACCAAAGAAAAAATGATCCTGAATTGTGGTATGGAATAGTGTACGTATGTGGTGGGAACTTGAGTGTTCAATATTAGTATCTCTGCAAAATAGAACCTAGGGAGTTGTGAGTCGCTAAAAAATCGTCAGAATTACTCTTCTTGGGTTTTTTTCCAGAGCCATATTCCATCATAAAATACTCTTATGTCTTTTCTATATCTCCCTCTTAGCCTGCATGCGTTTTCCAGTGCTGAGCTTGTAAGGGATACTGCCTCTATGTCGCATCCTTTTATATATATTAGGTCTGGAATGTCCGAACCCGGTTGGTTCTCGATTTCTATTTCAACATCTCCAAATATTGGTACTCTTATTGTGTCTCTTCGTCCATAGAAACCCTTTATGAGTATTTGCTTGTTTTCCAAATCAACATTTACCCTCATGGGGAAGTGTCTATATACGACCTTGTGTATGTAGATATATCTTCTCTGTACGCCCTCTATCATTTTTCTGATCTTTGTGGCTGTAGTACCAAGAAATTTTGTGTTTTTTCTCTTCCAT
>JAHKKZ010000200.1 GCA_029856685.1 Candidatus Njordarchaeota archaeon | reverse complement strand
GTGATAGACAGCCTTTCTTCAAGGATTTCTGTCGTCCGAGTTTGATATACAGTCTTAATTTCTGTGAGAGTCTTGTAATGGGGATTGTCTTCGTGGTTGTAGCGGTTGTGTGGGCGGCTTTAGTAATGGTATAGGTTTCTGTTAGTGTGACCTTTTCGGTCAGGGTTTTTGTTATAGACTCGGTTACCGTGACGGTTAGCTTGGCGGCGGCTAGAGCCTCGCCATAGACTTTGCCGAAGTCCACGTCGAACCTATTACAGGCCCATTTCAGCCACTCATTCTCCAGCTCCCTGAGAGATTTACCAGTCTCCTTCTCTAGGGCGGTATAGAAGTCCGGGTAAGGCTTTGTGAGCAAATTCAGGATTAATTCACTTCCATAGACATCATGTAGGAAGTAAACTAAGTATGCTCCACCATAATAGATATCTGAGGCGATTTCGATGAAGAATCCATTCCCCCTTTCAACAAGATCAATGACTTCTTCCAATTGATGCGAATACTTCTCTTTGATCTCGAGGTCGTTTGAGAGAAATATTGCGGCGTATTCGGCTAATCCCTCCTGGAACCACTCCGGAAGATAATCGCCCGCATATCTTTTCTGCTTTTCATAAACAAGGCTCCCTACCACGACATGAGCGTACTCATGGATTATATTCTTCCTATGCCATGCGTCGTCATAGTATGAGCTTTGCCTCAAGGCTTCCGAGGGGGCTATCAAGTAGATAGATTTTCTCATGTAATCTGCGGACATGTGACCATACGTGATGTACCAGCCGGATTCGGTTGCCGATGGGGCTGGGTAGATGTATATCTTCACCTTCTCATCCAGCTTGTAAGGGATGAAGTCTAGGAGGACCTGCCTAGCGCAATCCGCGTATTGTAAGATTTTCAGAGCATCATTCTCATACCCGCTCTGATAGTATATGATAAAGTGCTCGTCTTCAACCTTCAGCCAATCCGCCTCTGCAGAGAACGCTGGCAGAATAGAGGTCGAAGCGAGTATAATGAGCAAAACTAAGGGAAAAACCAGTTTACCCAACCAACATCTCATCATTACATGACCTTGATATTAGAACGATCCATATAAGAATTGTTTTCATCTTTCTACAAAAGTGGTCACTGGTTGGCTCATGATTTACTTTGGCTGATGTTATCCGTTTCCGAATCATGTTTAGGAGTTTCGATTATTCTGACCGGGTCTCCAAGTAGAGGCGCAGCTGAAAGTCTCCTCAGAGGACATCCCCGAGAAGACTGGCGAGTCAGTCATAAGCTACACGGTCAGAGTGACTGTGACAAACATTAACGACGAGCCGATATCAAAAGTCTTGATCACAATCTTCCCATACATCGGAGATAGACTATACGAGCACTAGAATTGGTTCTCTCACTCAGCACAGATGACAAGTCTCATGCCCGGAGAAATCGCAATGGATTCCCCAGCTTCCGCCTTTCGATGAGATCAGGAAATGGATCGTGGAGACTAGGGAGCGCCTAGGCTGGACCCAAACTAGGCTTGCACGTGCCGCAAAGATTAGCAGGCCTTCACTTGCGAAGATAGAAAGCGGCATATACAAGAACTATGAGCTAATAGAGGCCGTCGTTAACATCCTCAGACAAGAGATCGTAAAAAGGAGTGCTGGTGAGAGGGTTCTGACAACCACGGCGGAGGAGATCATGGCATCCCCCATCACGACCGTCAAAGCTGAGGAGACGTTGCCAGAAGTTTGGAAGAAGATGCATGATACAGCCTTCAGCCAGTTTCCAGTAGAATCAAGGAGAAAGATCGTCGGAAGCATAACAGAGCGCGGAATAAACTCGGCGATCAACGAATACCGCGAGAAGGCTAAGAGAATAAAGGTGAGGGACGTAATGGAAGAGCCCTTCCCAATAATACCATCCAGCACCCCGCTCCCACTGATAATCCAGCTCCTCCAACGCTACCAAGCCGTCCTAGTTTCTAAGAAGGGAAGAATAGCCGGGATAATCACAAACACCGACATAGGCAAAATCTTCGCATCGAAGGAGATGGAAGCCTAAATCAAACATCACTCTCCATAGCTTTTTGAGCAAAGATATTCCACATACCACTACGCAAGTGAAGAAATGCCCCAAGGGGCTTTCTCTATAAGAGATAAAATTTATTTCTCTAGATCGAGTCTTCTACATGGATATGAGTAGAGATAGAGTTGTCTGCCCTAAGTGTGGTTCTGGTAACGTTGTGGGTTTTGCTGGAGAGTGGGAGTGTTTTGATTGTGGCCATAAGTTCAAGATTACCACCGTTAGTGCGGAAATACCCCCTCCAGCACCCGCTGAGAGAAGACCACCCGCAGGACCTATAAGACCTGTTTCAGTCGAAAGGGGTCTTGGAGTAGGAAAGAGCATCTTACTTTTCGTGTTAGGTCTTTTTCTAGCTATCCTAGTCTTCCCCGTAGCCTTCTTTGCAAGTGCTTTGCTGGGTTATATCCTCGGCTTCATAGCCATAATCTTAGCGGCTATCCTGATTGCTAAGCGAGGTAGCAGGAATCTTCCACTCGTCCTAGGGGTTGTGCTGCTCATTCTCTCTCTAGTATCTATTGGTGGGACAGCCGTCATACACGCAGGCGTCTACACCGTCAGTAAAGCCGTAGAAGAAGTCGTAAGGACGGAAACCGTTGAGGCAAGTGTAGGCACTCCATTGAGGATCGACGAATGGGAGATCACTATCAAGAATGTTAAGGAGGCAAAGTACATCAAAAGCGACGACTCTTTCTACGGCTCTAAAGAGAACATGAAAATCGTCTTGGTCGAGCTTAGGATAAGGAACGTTGGAAAGGAAGTTAGCCCCGCGTCGGAAATATGGGATTTCCTGCTGGTCTCAGATAAGAATAAAAGCTATGAGGATATCTACCCAGTAAATCTCGAATGGATATTCAAGCCTAGCGAGGAAGTGAAAGCCGCCGCAATAAAGTATT
>JAHKKZ010000020.1 GCA_029856685.1 Candidatus Njordarchaeota archaeon | reverse complement strand
CTACCCTTAACAATAAATATCTTCCTGACAGCTTCAGGGCTTAGTGCGTTAGCCCCTAGACCATAGACAGTCTCTGTGGGGAAGACAACAAGACCCCCTTCCCTAATTATCCTAGCGGCAACACGAATTCTCTCCCAGTCAATATTATCAGGTGAAATTCTAAGCACTAAAACCCGATCTGACTTCAAATAGCAACCCTCACAATGACCAATAATAATCCTAACAACCATCAAAACTTAAATTCAAAACATTTTCTAAAACTAGGACCCCTTAGTAATCTGCTGAATAAGAAGATTTGGTTTTCATTCTGCTTCTCTTAGGAAAAACTAAAATGGCTAGAGTTTCAGATCGAGGAAAGATAATTAGCTACACGGAATTAGAATTTTTCAGCAGAGATTCTCTGACTAAATCGATTAGATATTTACTAGGTTATCTAGTGTCGAAAGTTGGAACATAGATAGATCCTATAGAAGCCGCATACCACCTTGTGTAGAATAAGCTTACTCTTTGTCTGTTTCCTATTTAAAACAAAAGGAAGTTGTAAAGATTCATTCTTGGGGAATGGGTCTCTGGATTGGTTTCTCTAGGTCTAATGGGATTATTGGGGTTACTGGTTGTAGAGTACTAACTATTGTTTTTCTTTCGATCCATTCAGCTAGGCCTTCCTTAACTATGGAGTCCAATATCTTCTTTGCGAATTTTCTGTTAATGTTAAACTCCGTGGACAACTCATCTATGCTGACAGTCTCATTGATAAGAAGTCTTCTAATAACGATGCTCTTAAGTGTGTATGACGGCGACTTATGTGGTATCCATATGTATGTTTGTGGTCTATTCTTAATCCTATAGAGGCTTCCGCATTGTGATACTAGGGCCATCAATGCTAGGATACGCCTAACAGTTTCATATTTGACACGAGTGAGCGCTGATAGCTCGGAAGCTGTGAATCTCCTGTACCCCATGGAATTCAACGCTTTCAGGATGTCCATCCAAGCTTCTTCGGTTCTCCGGCGACCCAACATGTCCACCCTAAACAGTCGAAAGAAAAAGCAAATCTAAATATAAATCGCTTGAAATTGCAAATTTAAAGATTATGAATATAAAAGATTTAACTAAAAACTTTCAAAAGAGCGGAATTATTGCAAATAGGTGCCTATTTTGGGGCTTGAAGTAATTGTCTATGGTGGCGCCAATGAGGTTGGGGGAAACAAGATATTTATTAGTAATGGCGAGACATCAATATTCTTAGACTTTGGAATATCATTTGAAAAGAACTCTAGATATTTTGGTTTTCCAAGACCGCGGCCAAGGTCTATAAAGCAATTGATTCAGCTTGGGATTATCCCTAAAATTGAGCATCTATATTCTCGAGGCGTGGAAAATCCCGAAGGAAACTTCGATGCTGATCCCGAGCCTGCTGTTGATGCTGTTCTGATCTCGCATGGGCATTTAGATCATATCGGGTATATTTCACTACTCTCGAGAAAAATTAGAGTCTATATGGGCGAATGTTGTAGACATATTTTAGATGCTAGAAGAGCAACTATATGGCACAAGGACTTCACAACGAACTATGATGAACTAGATATTGCAGGATTTAGGAGCTATCAGACTTTGAGGATAGGGAGTATGACGATAACACCGATTCATGTGGATCACAGTATTCCAGGGGCATATGGTTTTGTAATAGATACAAATGAGGGGGTCCTTGTCTATACCGGAGATCTACGTTGGCATGGCGTAGCGAACCTTACAGATGATTTCGTAGAATTCATAGCTAATAGAGTCGGAGATGTTGAATTGTTTATTACTGAGGCAACGCATGTAGATTACTCGGGATATACGTCTGAGGCTGAGGTAGAAAACAAGCTTAGTGATATCATGGGGACCTTCGAGAGCGATGTTGTTGTTGATTTTTCAAGAGCAGATTTCGATAGGTTCTGTAGTGTTCATAGAGCCTCAGAAAGAGCAAATCGCATTCTCCTAGTCGACCTTACAGAGTGGATATACCTTAATTTTATTGCTAAATGTCCTGGTTTAAGAAAGGAAATCCCTCTTAAAAATATATATGTCTACTTGCCCAAGGTGACTTTTTCTAGGCAAGAAAAGCTTATTCTTGGCAGATTAGCCGATGAGGATCCCAGCAGAATTCTTGTCCCAGAGCGACTGGAAAGCAAATTTAGAAGGTATAATAGGAACATTCGGGGATACCAAAGACTTAATGAGTTTCTAGAGATGTCAGAAAAAACGAATAAGCGAATAACTATGATATCTCCCGGTAGGGATATTGAGAAAATTTCAAGAGTGCTCAGGCGTGGAAGTATATTCATACTGGCATCATCAGAACCAATAGGCGAAGAGAGCGAGATTGAGTTTGAGAGATTAAGGAACTGGTTTGAGGAGCTAGGCGTACCCATATATCATGTACATGCATCGGGACATATCACGCCCTTAGACCTTAAGAAGATGATCGAGAAGATACGTCCAAAAAACATAATACCTGTTCATGGCACAAGAACAAAACTTCTTAAAAACTTTGTTGGAGAGAAGGAATATAAGTGGATACTACCAGAAGAAGGAAGAAAAATAGTTATCAGGTAGCTTGCTCAACGTATGGGAAAATCTCCATGATTTTATTTCTTACTTTACTTAGGACTTTTGGAGTTAAGACAACAAGCCCTTCTTCGACAATACTAGATAGCATTTCTTCAAGTTCTTCTGTTATCCTACTCATAGATTCTCGAAGAATTCTAGATGGATTCTCTACGAAGAGATAGCCAACAAGCTTCCTACTCATAAACACCATTATGTGGTATTCCCCGAAAGATATTGTTTTTAGAGGCACTTCAACACCAACTATTGTCTTTAACAGAGAAGAAACTCCTGAAAGCGCAGAACCTACGACCTCTGGGTCTAAGTCGCTTTTCTCGGTGGATATAAACCCGAATGAAATTATAGGGGTTCCATCCATAGTAGCTAGGATAAATCTTTTTGGTCTAGAGATGTTGATAAGTAGTATTGTTGGGTACTTAACCAATAGTAGTCCTGACATAAAAAGAGATGTTCCTAGACCAAGAACCCAGAGATGACCAAGAGTGGCCTCAGTCTCTGGATAAAGAGCGACGGATACCAGTGATATCAGCCCCATAACTATAAGTATCAGAAAACCAATTATGTAGAACATTAGAAATGTTCTCATTGCTTTTAGCCTTAGACCCCACCTAGACTTTATATAGTGGTTTATAACTATGTATGCAAATAGGAAGAGACCAGCAACTTCCAATATAAGATTCACAATATTAGCAAACTTAGATGTTTCAAGAATTTCACCAACTGTTACTCCCGACCCTATCATCACAAGTGCTAGGGAGGGCCATGTAAATTTATCGTAGTCCACAAAATGAAGGGAGAGCCCCCAGGTAATTACAGCAAGGATCACAAACTCGGTGAAGAAATAGTCTATCACATCCAAGTTCCGCCCCACGATGCTTACCTCAATATTAACACCAAGATACCCAAATGTGTCAAAGAGAACAGCTAATAGCATAAGTATTAGTGATGAGAAGTACAATATCAGAGGAACATACCTATACTTACCAATAATACTGATCATTAAGTAGATAAGGGCGATGAATTCGGCGATAACAACAAAACGTATAAGAACTGAGAACACCGAAATCCCCAAGGTTAGTAATTAGCAATATGTAGGAACAAAATTATATTTAAAAGATATGTTCGCATCGCAAAAACAATCAGCTTTAAATTTGAACTTTATACTTTATCGCTTAGGATTTTTAGCTTGTTTTGATGATAATAAGATGGCTAGGAAAAAAGAAGCAGAAATATCACAACTCTTAGTATGGCTAAGCTCGATGAACGCAACATCTAGGTCGAGAGCAATCCCCATCGACGAATTACCAGGAAACCTAGCTAAAGTAGTCCCAGCCGCGGAAAACCTAGGCCTAGTGGAAATCGCAGAGAACGGAGTGTTTCTTAGTGCCGATGTTCTAGAGGGAAGAACACCTAGGAAACTCATAGCTTTTCTTAGAAAACGAATAATCTTTGCTGGTATCGCCTCTAGCTTCTTGGTATGCATGCTTATATTAATTATATTTTCACTTCTGACGCCTACAATAGAACTCTCGGCAACAGCATTAATAATAATACTAATACTCGGTGTTCTTTGGGGCCTTATCTACATAAACTACAGAAGAATACTCTAAACTAGGGCTGAAAGGTAGGCGTGTGTCCGCCAACAGACTTATCGAATCTTGTGTAGGGAAAGAATACTATAAAAATGCTACAGGACGTAAAATAAACAATATTAATGAGATCGTTGGAAGCCACTATTATTGTTTTGAGCTTTCAGATAGGAATTTGTATGTTCTTTGTATTACATTAAACTATTATAAGGCAAAATGTAGATATGATGACAGATTTTTCGGTGTTTATGTTTGAGCAGAGAGCCCATAAAAATCTTGCATACGGCGGATTTTCATCTTGGTGCGAGAATGGGTAGTATTGTCCCACCTTCTGTTGAGGATAGCCGAAGAGAGGATTTTTACAGGAATATGTTCTATATTGCTGACTATGCTGTTAAAAATAAAGTTGACATCGTTATCATAAGTGGAGACATTTTTAATAGGCCTGACCCCGCAGGGAAGGACTTCGTAGCTTTCTCAGAGTTTGTCGGCAAGATTGTAAGTTCAGGCATATATGTCGTTGTGATCGCTGGGAATCATGATAAACCTAAGACGACCGGAGCTAGGAATCCTCTCGAAGGTCTGCAGAAGGCGAATCTACCATATTTCTGGTATTTTAAGCATACTCCTGATGAGCCATTAGTCCTAAGTATAAGAGGCAGAAAGATCGGAATAGCGGCGATACCGTATATAGATCCAAAGATTGTGAAGCTTGAGATCGAGATCTCATATGAGAATCTTATTAAGAGATTAGTAGGAAGGTTTGTTGAGAAGCTTAGGGGTATTAATGTTGACTATAAGATACTTATGGCTCATCTCCTACTAGCTGAGGCAAAATTCGCGGAGATCTTCCCAATATACTCCACCGAACCTAGGATTTCTAGGAGGGCTCTCCAGGAGGAATTCTTTGACTACATAGCATTGGGCCACATTCATAGACCCCAGAAAATTGGTGAAAAGATATACTACTCAGGTTCTATTGAGAAGATCACTTTTGATGAAGCTCCAGAACAAAAGTCCTTCTACATTATCGAGCTTGGTGATGGAGGGGTCTCCGTCGAAAGAGTCCCTCTTAGGTGCCGGCCTATGACTGTTCAGCAGTTGGAACTTCTGAATGCTAGTAGAAGCGATTTCATAAGAAGTATACATGCTTTATCCGGAATACCCATGGGTGCCCTGCTTAAGCTTATCATAAGATCCGATGATGAGACACTTAGGAGTATTGTGGATAAATACTGGCCAGAGGCACAAGAAATTCTGTTTAAGGAGAAGAGGATTGTGGGCTATTGTCTAAAGAAGATAAAAATCGGTGCAGCAGCCTCTAGGCCCATATCACCAGAAATCCGGGGGGTTAGGCAGAAGGTATTAGAGTACATAGACAGACTTCAGGCACCATCAAAGGTGAAAGAGAGAGCTAAAGAAATCGCGAAGAACATCATGGATGAGGTGGGGCTTCCATGAAACTTCTGAGGCTCAGATGTAGAAACATAGCGACGTATGATAATGTCGATATAGATTTTGAGAAACTAAGCTACCCAGTGTTTGTTATGGGAAGAACGGGGGCTGGCAAAACAACACTTTTTGTTGATGCGGTCACGGCTGCGCTCTATGGGCGAGTCTATGGAGAGAAAAGTAAGGAGCTTGCAAAAGAATTCGTTATGCAGGGGAAAACCCAAGGAGTTGTCGAGCTAGAATTTGAAGTTGAGGGAAGGAAGTATAGTATAAGACGAATATTCAATAGAAGAGGCTCCTCACAAGCGATATTAAAGATGATGTATCCTGAAGATAAGATAATAACAACAGGCAGTGACAATGTTACTAAAGCAGTAGAAAAACTTATTGGACTTAACTTCGAAGGCTTGATGAACTCAGCTATTGTGCGACAGGGGGGAGTATATGAGCTTATAGAGAGGAAACCTGCTGAGAAACGTAAGATACTCCAGGAAATGCTCAGGATAAAGTTTGAGGAGATGTTAAAGCGATTAGACGATAAGCTGAAGATTCTTCAGATTAAGATAGGTACTCTTAGGAGTAGAATAGATATGCTGAGATCCGAAATATCCAAGGAGCCAGAACTCAAAAAGAAACTTGAAGAAGCAAGAAAGGATCTACCTTCTATTCGTAGAGAAATAGATAACCTAGAAATGAAAAGACATAAGCTTATTCGGGAAAAAGATGAACTCCAGAAAAAACTGGGAGAACTACGCTCAAAAATTGAGGAGATGAAAATAATAGACCAAGAAATCAGAAGGAGAGAGACTAAGATAGCAAATCTGAAAAGAGAGATTGAGAATGTGATTAGAGAGGCACAGAAATTCCCTCCAGAAGCTATAGAGAGAGTAGATGAAATCGAAGAAAAAATTACGAAAATACAGGAGATCGAAACAGAGATCGATCGTCTCAAGAGAGAGATTGATGAATACCAGAAAAAATTTCAAAGATATAGGCGTTTACTAGAAATTGAGAAAAAGCTAGAAGAACTAAGCAACATATCCTCCAAGTACCACGAAACTGACAAAGAGATCGACAAGCTTAGATCGAAAATAAGTGAGATTGACGCGGCCACAAAACAACTAAAAGATGCTCTACAAAAGCTAGATATGGCTGGAGCGACTTGTCCCGTCTGCGGCTCAGAACTTCCACCAGATAAGAAGATTGAGAGAAGTAAACATCTTAATAGGGAACTAAATGAGCTTCAAATACAAAAAGAGCGGCTGGAGAAGGAGCTAAGGTCACTCCAAGCCAAGAGGGAGGAGCTCAGAAAAAAGAATGAGGAAGCCATCCGTCTTAGGGGCGAGTATAGTGCTATAAAGAAGGAACTTGGAGATAAAATCCCAAGTGAGGGTAAGCTTCAAGAATTGATTATGACGCTAAAAGAATTTGAAAGAAAGAGAGGAGAGTTGCTAAGTAGAATACAAAAAGTTCTTGGAGTTAGTAATCTTTCTGATGCTAGGAGGGCTATAAGGAAGATACGTGAACTAGCAACAAGACTAAGAGAAATGAATAGTAAGAGAGAGCTTATAGAGCTTCACGAGGAGCGGATACGCGAATTAAAAGAGAAGCGTATAAACATAGAAAAACAGATTTCGGAATATGATATTCTCGAGAATAGAATCAAAAAACTTAAGTTCGAGATATCAACTATTGAACGCAAATTAAAAGAACTTACAGGCAGAAAAGGTTCATTAGAAGCAACTATAAGAGAAACTAGCAGAAGGCTTGAAGAAATAAAGGAGAAAAAGAGACAGTTAGAAGAATACGAAGAGGAACTCGAAGAAGTTGAGACTGACATCAGAGCTCACGAACTCCTCAGAAGAAAAGTTTTTAGTCCTGGAGCCTTCCCAGCAGAACTTATGAAAGAGTACTTAGAGTTCATAGAATACCAAGCAAACGAGTATCTTAAAACGTTTGGTCAAAACATAGAAATAATGCTTAAGTTGGAGAAGACAACAAAAGACTCTCAGTCAGTTTATCTAGAGGCTTTCTCTGGCGGCTTTAGGAGGGATATAAGAACGTTTAGTGGCGGAGAAACTACTCTTATAGGATTTGCTCTAAGACTCGCAATAGGAAAACTTTTGGCTCAGATATTCTCAGTTGCTAGGAGACCTAGATTCCTCATAATTGATGAGGGTTTCGGACCGCTAGATAGTGATAGAAGAGAGGCTGTGGCCGACGCATTAGCAAAACTATATGCATCTGGAGAATATGAACAGATAATTCTTATATCTCATCAACAAGACCTGAAAAACCATGCTGTTTTCCAGACAGTAATAGAGATAACAAAGGATTCAAGGGGCATAAGTCATGTAAGAGTTAATCCTTAGTTTGCTGTGTTGTCAGAAAAATTTCATGAGATCCGCTTGTTTGCCTACTCTGTGTAATCCTCGTAGGGCCTCCTTAAGCCTATTTTTTACTCTCCGAGGAGAAAAATCATGCTCCTCAACAAGAAATTCTATTATGCCCTCCTCATCAGGCGTCCCAAATTCTATCTCATATTTATCTGTGACCGGTGGGTTTAGAAATAACTGCCTAATTTCGTCGGGTTCAACATCCCAAATCCACTTAATCCTTCCATGTTTCAGGAGATTGTCCAGCGACCTATACATTCTTATTAGTTTATACGCTGTTTTTGGCCCTATACCCTTAAAGCCACCTGGATTAAAATCTGTTCCAAGAAGTATCGCTAGGTCGATGAGTTGCTCCCTTGTGAGTCTAAGTTTTTCTAAGAACTCATCTAGGATGTATAATTTTGCGGGTAGGTACGGATCATGAATTATCTTCCAGTGCATTATTATTCTCGGCGAGCCATATACTAATGCGTCCCAATCCCGTGTCGTTATCGCATAGGCATTACCCTCCTTGACAATATAGGCCGCCTGGGCTTCCGCGTCATGAGGTGCCTGCACAACAGGTATTCCAAGAAGGCTAAGCAGTTTCTTTGTCTGGTTGATCAGTTCATCAGTTACAAACATAGCTCTTTTGCCAAGCTTTATTGCTCTATCAACATCGCCCTTCTTGACAGCCTCTAAGAACTGACCATAGAACTTCTCCTTTTCTTCCCTCCTCCTCTGAAGCACTCTGAGCTTTATTTCGAGTGGTGGGCCATCAAAAACATATATTGAGCGTATACCTAAACTCATCAGACGACACTCCCTATTAAAAATTCCCACTAGATGTGATGTGATTCTTCCCTTCGAATCCACTAAGAAGTATCCATCCGGCCCTCTTATCGTAGCGAGCATCTGGTATATCGTTACAAGCGCATCGACAACTATTATTTTCCCTCTAAGCTTCTCGGGATTGATTAGTCGTCCCAAGCCGAACTGTTTGGCCAGGACTCCTAGCTGGATCCCCAACAATACTCACTTGAGGCAATACTTATATATCATCTCCGCCACGGATGCTAGAAGTGTTGCCCTGCTATACTTATTATCGATAATCTCCGCTATTTTAAGAAGAACACCCAGTGTCGATTTGATGTCACCAATCGACTGGGTTATCTGAGCCTCCAATATTTTCTGTAGTATGTATGCTAACCAAACCGGGTTCATTATCTTTTTAGTATGTTTCTGTGATATTGCTATGAGCTCCTCAGCCTTCTTTCTATCACGAACCTTCATGGCATATTCACATAGAGCCTCAATTTTATAGCGTGTCTCAGTAAATTTCTCTATTGTCTCCTCCAGAAATTCATATACGCCTAGTCTAAGTAGGTCTCTTGTAAGTTCCCGGTACAGGGCATCTCTCTGGAATACCTCCTCTATCTTTTCGGCTTCTTCTAGGGCTCTCCTTATGTAGCTATCAGCCTTCTCTCTCGCTCCTCTACCGATATAGTAGGTGCCTATATCCTTGAATACCTGAGCCAGTATAAGCGGGTTATCTACACTCTCAATCTCATTCAACAGCCGTTCAATTATCGGTGATATATCAATACTCGCGTTCTCAGAGAATGTAGCATTGCGTATTAGAACCCTTAGGGCGTCTATGCGATCATCAACATCTTTTATCTCAGTAACAAACCTCATTATGAGGCCAAATATTCTGTTGGATTCTTCCTCTAAGCCTCCTTTCTTAAGGGCGAAATACAGATTTTCCAACTCTATGAGCTTTCTGTATGTTGCCTCAATATTCCTTAGATATCCACGTCCTCTGCCAATAATTATTGTGTCTCTTATGAGTTCTATGTCTGAAAGTGTTTTTGACCACAAAGACTCATCTATTTTTCTACCAAGTTTAGATAGGGCGGATATGTATGTGTTCCTTGCAGATGCCCGATATATGGGGTCTCGTATCGACTCTATTATCTCTTCAACACCGTCTAGCTGATTATTCTTAGCCATCTCCTCAACAACGAATTTGAGTAATTCATTTCTGAATTCCTCTGTTTTAAGAAGCCCGACCACTTTTAGTGCTCTGCTGACCTGCTTCTTTGAGATTAGGCGAGATATCACGGCTTTAAGCGCTTCCACTTTAAATTCCTCATGAGGTATCTGCTCAACGATCTCTAGGGCTTCAGATATGTAGCCACGTTTAGCGAAGTTTATGGCCATATCCTTATAGGTCTGTATTTTCAGTTCCTCGTCAACCATCTGTTCTATGAGCTCTTTAGCTTTCTCAAATTGGTTCATAGCAACGGCTCTTGAAGCAACTATTCCTAGGGCACCATCTCTCATCGCTTGATTCTTTATGGAGAGAGCAACTCTAACAGCCTTATCAATCAAGTTCACAGCTTCAAGTAGTAGCTCTTCGCAGCTCATTTATTGCACCAATTCCTCTTTCTACAGGCTTAGAGTGAAGAGTAAATCCATTATCCTCAAAAAATAAGTAGTACAATAGGAGATTTAAAGCTATGCATCAAAAGAATGATGAAAAGAAATTTCTCTATAGGTGTGTTAGTGGAAGATTAAGCATTACGATACGCCTCATAAGCAGCCTTACATAGTTTCTCGGAAGCTTATTTTTCCTTATACTCTCAAAAAGCATATATAGGAGAAATGATGTGTACTCGGAGATTCTGAACTTCGAGTGGAATTCTGCAATTGATTCGAGGGCAAACCAGTAGTCATCAAGTCCGCATCTACCTAGCATGCATAATGCGTCGCAGATTTTAATTTTGGTTAAGCATATCCTGAATAGAGGATAATAATATCTTTTCTCAACTACGATGTATGCCTGCTTAAACGAATTAAGAGCTTCTTTGTATGTCCTAAAAGCATCTTTATATTTTGCGAGATCCATATATACGTCACCTAGTAGGCTCTGAGCACTTCCTAAATTGCTCCAAGCCACCATAGATGCTCCCTTTGTAAGCTCAATGGCTTTTCTATACGAATCTATCGCTTCTCTTAGTATTTCTCCGGCTTCTAGATAGTTTTCTTGCTTTCTATGGATCCCTCCTAGTAAATACTGTGCTGTTCCTAGGTTGTTTAGGGCAATAGCATCTCTCCATTCGGATAGCTCCAGTGCTTTTTTGTAGAGTTCTATTGCTTCTTCTAAAGCTCTTTTTGCTTCCTCAAGCCTTCCTAGCTCCTCGTATAGAGATCCTAACTCGCTCTGAGTGTTTCCAAGATTATTCAGTATTATAGAGTCTCTCCACCCTACTAAACCTAACGCCTCTTTGTAGGATTCTATGGCTTCTCCAAAGGTTTTTATAGCATCCCTATATCGTCCAAGTTCCTTATATACTACACCAAGCATTGTTAAGGTGAATCCTAAGTTGTTGAGTATTGTCGGATTTCCCCGCGTTTTCAAGCTCAATGCTTCTCTGTATGTTTGTACGGCTTCCTCGAGCAGTTTTCTGGCTTCAGAATACTGTTTTTGATCTAAGTATATTCCTCCAAGCATGCTTCTGGCATATCCCAGGTTATTCAGTACTATTATATTATCGGGAGTGAACTTCAATATTTTCTCATATGAATCTATGGACTCCTTAAACATTTTTTCAGCATCCTTATATCTCCTCTGGATCTTATAGATTATTCCTAGCTCGCCCTGAGCAGCACCAAGTCGTTCTAAGGTCTTAACATCATTTCTCCGAAGACTAAGTGCCTCCTTATATGACTTTATAGACTCTTTGAATGCTTTTTCAGCCTCATTATATCTTCTCTGAGCTCTGTATATCGTTCCAAGCTCGCTCTGAGCGGCACCTAGTCTGCTCCAAACCCTAGCAATTCTCCACTCACGGAGAGCCAAAGCCTTTCTGTAGAATCGTATTGCTTCTTTAAGTACTTTTTCAGCATCATCATATCTTCTAAGTTCTTTGTATATGGTCGCTAACTGGCTTTGAACATACCCCATATTGTTCCAGGTTATGGGGGATCTCCATCTCATGCGTTTTAGAGAGTCTTTGTATACTTCCAGAGCTTCCATAAAGACTCTTATAGCTTCTTCGTATATTCCTTCTTCCTTGTATAAAGTGCCAAGCAAGCTTAATGCGTTTCCGAGCTTATTTAGTATTTGTGGATCCTTCTTTTCGGTTATGTCCAATGAGTTTTTATATGCTTCTATAGCCTCTCTGAGTTTTTTCTCAGCATCAGTGTATCTGCCTAGTTCTCTGTAGATAGCACCTAGTTCCGTGAGTGCTTCTCCTAAGTTGCTAAGTAGCTGTGGGTTTTGTTCATTTATTTTATTCAAAGCTTCTTTATACACTTCGATGGATTCCCTTAGGAATTTTTCAGCATCACTGAACCTGCGTACTTCCCTATAGAGAGACCCTAATTCCGCAAGGGCTCTGCCTATGTTGTTTCTTGCTTCGAAGGCCGTTTCATTTAGCTGATTTAGAGATTTTTTGTAGCAGTCTATCGAGATTTTGAGAGCTTCTTCTGCCTTATCATACTTATCTATTTTTCTGTACATAGCTCCAAGTATGTATTGTATGTATCCAAGTTTCATTAAATTTTCTGGTGATGTTGGTGTTATCGCTTTCACTACTTCAAGGAGAACTCTCTCTGCATCGCCATATTTTGCTTCCTCCTCCAGGACTATAGCATAGCGTACATTCTTCTCTAATACATTCTTAGGTTTGCTGAATTCTATTTCTTTGTATAATCTGGCAAGAGACTCATAATGCGCTTTGTTATGATGGAAATCCCAAGCTTCTAAATATCTGTCAAAAGCTTGGTCCTCGTCTATCTCGATAAGTATGTTGATCGCTTCGATGCAGGGATCTACTGTTCTTCTATGCTTATATATCACCCACAAAGCCCTAGCAACGCGATCTTTTAAAAGATTAATATTTTCTCCTACAGGTACGTTAAAAATAGCTTTCCGCACGAATCTATGTATTTTTCTAATCATCTTAGTTCTATCAACTAGCGGCTCTAAGAAGCCTAGTTTCTCCAAAAATATCCGTAGTTCTTCCAGAACCCCACTCTCCTTTTGGGATAATCCCAACGCTCTACGTATTGTCCGGCTATCAAAGCGCGAGAGCACTGCAATAGTAGCCAATGCTTGCTTTCCGGGGTCTTTTATGTATTCTAAAATCTTATTTATGCATATCTTTATAATATTTTCGGCTGAGCCATAGGATCTCATCTTCTCTATTATCGGTATTGATTCCGAGAAGGTTGCGATTCCTGCTACGCATGAGAGGAGGAGAGGGTGACCATCAACCGTATCAGCTATGAGTTCTCTGGTCTCTCTGTCTATTATTCCTAGGTTATCTAGGTATCTTTCCACATCTTCTTGCCTAAGTCTCTCGAGAGGTATTTTCTCTACGGGTTTTCCATTGCCGATATAGTACCTAAGTGGAGCAAATCTTTTCTCCCATTCAATTTTCTTTCTGCTAGTTAATAGAACCAGACTCCTCTTGAGCCTCATTAGAAATAGTATCATTATGTCCTCATCAGTTATCTTTTTGGGTCGTTCAGTGTCCGCCTCTTTTTGTCTCTTCGCGATGTCCTGTAGTGAATCATAGTTGTCTAGTAAAAATATTATTATGTCAGCTTCGCCTTTTCTGGCAATATCAAGGATGTCTATTCTGAGAAACTCTGCCATTACATATACATATCGCTCTGGATCCTCAATAATAAGCCCAAGAATAGCCTCACCATATCTCTGCCCGAACATGCTGATGAACCAGTCTGCTTTCTCTCCAAATCTCTCTTTAATAAGCTTTTGGAGTTTCTCGCCATAACTAACAATAATCTCTGGGCTCCGCACAAATCTTCTTAACCGAGGAATCGTTTTTGCGATAAGTGAAAGGTCACCAACAATACCCTCCTCTTTTGACCATGTTGTTCCCTGTCGAACCCTCATATATACCGTATTTAGAATATCGAAGCACGATGTTTCGAGCCCATATTCCCTCAGCTTCTTAGCTATGTCTCTTAAAAGGTAGCGTAGCCCGCCTCCACGTGGATAATAATCGCTAAAATCTACATAGACCACTGGAATTTTGTCCTCAAACTCGTATTTTATCTTTAGCAGAAACCATGTTTTACCTATACCATCTTCTCCTTCTATCTGTAGTATCTTCAGATCGACTTCGTTACTTTTTATTTTTCCCACATAGCTTCTGACAATATTTAATTCGGATTCTCGCCCTACAAATCTTTGTGTCAGATATCCTCTTGAGATCCCATACCTATATCTTAGATTTTTTCCGCTCAGATAAAACCCCTCCAACCAAAGGTCGGAAAGTTTATAAGCAATAATAGCACCTAATATACTAAGTTGAAAATTGTATATATTACAACAACCAACAAAAAAACATATATCAGCTTAATCCTATATAAAAGACATTCTCAACAGTACCATGGTGATGGGAATGGTGGGGAAGAGTATCCCAGATGACTGGATAGACTACATATTTAGGAAGAGAAAAGAGGCTATAGTGCTTATGTCTCAGGGCAAACTTAGTGCTGAGAAGATATACTTGGAGTTTACTAGAACACTTCCCGCGATTGTCAGTTATGGTTCTGCAGGACTCAATGCTAGCATTAAGATGATAGGTCTGTTACCTAAGGAGGAGATATTTGACGAAATATATGATAAACTAACCAGATTTGTCGAAACCAAACCAAACATGAAGCAAGTATTAGAGTTCCTACTCAGCGAAATGTATGTTGAGGAGTATCTAGATTTTACCAAATTATTTACATTGGACCTAGCGAAAAAGAATACTTGGAAGAATCTAGGTGAAGGCGGTGAAGCAGTCCTAATATTCTTTACGCCTCCGACGAAGTCATATATGTTACGCGTGGACGTAAGTGTCCATTTAGACGATAAGTATTTCTGGTATGCAAACATAATGCATGACCTATTCCATGTTGTTCCTAAGAAAGGGAAAGTTGTGTCTCGATACCCAGCATATATCTTCCATATCAAAGAAATATGGGATAAGTCGGCCGATAAGTTTGGAGTGAGAATATATCCCTAGATTATGAGGTAGTATCTATTATTATGTCGAACTTATGTATGTTCATCAGGGAATTTATTTCTATATTCTGCAAGGATTTCTACTATGAGTCTGAAGAGCTAGGACTAGTGAATCATGAAGGTTACTTAAACTAAAAAATGCTATACCCAGCTCTTCGCTCGCAGCTTCCTTGGGTCTCCTTAATCCACATATGGCCCTATCTAGTTTAGATTTATATTTTCTCATTATTGTTATATTCGTTCATAGCTTTTCTTGTCTAGGTGATTATGCTATGCTCACATTGCTCATACAGATACCTCAAACATTGATCGAAGATCTCATCGAAATCGCTAAGATCATAGTGATAGTTCTGGGGGCCTTCATAGCTGATCGCCTTGTTTCTAGATACTTAAGATCGTTTGCACGCATAGCAAACATAAGTGTTGAGGCTCTAGGGGGACTAAAACTCATAATAAGGTTTCTGATTCTGGCAGTAGCACTAATATTCCTTTCATCGGTAAAGTGGTTCCCCACAGAATACCTGGCAGGAGGAGGAGCATTAATGGGCGCCATTGTTGGTATAGCTCTCGCTACAACAGTCTCAAACTTCTTCTCTGGCGCGTTTGTACTCTTCTCAAGAGTTATAAGTGTAGGTGATTACGTCAGATTCGACTCTGACGAAGGGCTTGTTGTCGATATGTCTATAAACTTCACCAAGATCAGAAAGTCTGATGGAAGCACCATAATAATTTCGAATAAGGACATAGCGAGCAAGAAGATAGTGAATTTCCGCACGGAGGAAAAAGGCGAAACATACTATGTATACCCACTAGAATTCTCAACAAGCATAGAAATTCCAATGGAGAAAGTAGAAGCGGTAATAGCGAAAATAGAGGAAAAACTCAGAGACAGGATAGCGGACATTAAACTCAAAATCGAGGATATAACAAGACTAGAAATAAAATATAAGATACTCTTCAAAGTAAGGAACGCAGAGCTAATACCAGAAATTAAAGACAAAATCTACGAAATCCTGGCTGAGACACTTCTCGCAGGAGAATAGAGTAGATATTCTCTAAATTTTTCTCCAGTCGTGAATTTCTCCTCTTCTGTTCCTCATAACTATATGTATTAATTCTCCGCATTTCGGACAGAAGGGCTCTTCGACAAGAACTCTAGTTCTTAATCCCGTCCGCTCAATTATTAGCTCCCCACAATTGGGACAGTATGTGTTTTCATATGGATGAGCCGGCCAGACATTACCTACATACACATATAATAGTCCTTCATCTTTTCCTATCTGATACGCTCTTTCGACGGTTTTTGTTGGAGTTTCTGGTGGTAATCCTCTTTCATATGCTTTGTACATTGCGAAGTATCTGGTTACATGCCATGGTGTTTCTGAGCCGAGCTCCTTCCTTATTCTCCTTGCAATGCTTCTCAAGCACTCCTCATCATCATTGACCGTTGGTATTACAAGTGTTGTTATCTCTATGTGAACCCCCATCTGCTTCAGTAGCTTTGCGTTTCTCCACACAATATTTACATCCGCACCTGTCCACCTCTCAATGGTTCCTGGGCACCCTTTAATATCTATATTCGCAGCGTCCAAACCATGCTTAACAAGAAGCTCTACAGATTCTCGTGTCATATACCCATTGGTGACGTAAGTGTTGAACCAACCCCTCTTCCTCGCTAGGGGCATAACATCAAGCGAATATTCCAATAATGTTACTGAGGGCTCATTGAAGGAAAAGCTTGTCCCAGTACTACCAATGCGTCTCATAATATCTATAAACCGCTGGGGAGACACATACTGGCAGCTTCTTGCCCAGACCTTAGAAATCTCAAAATTTTGGCACCAAGGACAAACAAAGTTACATCCCCAACTCCCCACAGTAAGAGCATATTCGTCTGGAAAAAAGTTAAAGAAGGGCTTCTTGCTCATTGGATTATTCGACATTGAGGATATATTTCCATAAGTTAACACAAAGAGTTCTCCGTCCCTATTATATCTAGCGCCGCACATTCCTCTCCTACCAGGAGGAATCACACAATGCCTCTCACAGACATTACATTTGACATAGCCATCTCCAACCGGCTCCCATAGAGCCGCCTTCCTAGCACATGGGCTTCTAAGAAGAGCCTCTATTTGCTTATCACCATTCATACCAAACACACACCAAATCGATTGAGAATGCTAGCTGAATTTATCGATGAATTTTCTTAGAGTATCCTTCGATCCGAGGAAGACAATCGTATCGCCATTTAATATTTCTGTGTCTTCAGAAACTTTTATCCAGTGGGAACCCCTCTTTATGGCGATTATGTTTACCCCTAAAGATTCTATATTCCGAACGGTCTTCCCAACAAGTTTTTTAGACGCTTTTATCGATATTAGCTCATCCTCAATAACAACATCAAAAAACGAGCCAAACACAAAGAATCTCTTGGATATACTAGTCGTACTCATAATTTCATCAAAATTTGGATTTGCTGTCAGTAGAGATGCTAACTCGTCACTGAATATCCTCACAACGGTCCTTACCCTGGGATTTATTTTCTTTGCTTTTTCAGCTATCAGAGCATTGAGAGTATCATTATTTACAGCGATAATTATTGCACGTGCCTTCTCTATCCCCGCCCGTATAAGCGTATCCGTAATCGTAGCATCCCCAAAGACTATGGGTCTTCCTTTCTTAAGAAGTTGAATAACAGTCTCATTGTTAGCCCTGTCTTCAGGACGAACAACAAGAACATATGGGAGAGAAAGCTCCTCCAGAACCCCAACTATTTTTCTTCCTAGGTGTCCACATCCAACCACAATAATATGATTCTCCATGAGGGACGCCTTAAGCTCAGCCTTATCCTCGCGAGTAAGAGTCTTCGATTCTACGAAAGCCATTATGGGAGACAACTCAGCAAAAAGAATGATCATCTGGGCAAGAGCATCAAGGAAGCCCTGCGGCTCATAGTTAAGTGTTAGAAGAAGAGTTATGTTTCTAACCGAAAGCTCGATCCCAGAAAGCAAGGTTAGGACAAGAGAAAGAAAAGACAAAAAGATGACAATACGCAACGTATTTCCAATCACCATAAGATAATACTTCAACTTCTTCAGACCTCTGAGCATAACAATCACAACAATGATAAAGCTGTAGGTCAGACCGTAGAGCCCTCCTCATCAATCGGCACTTCTCCTTCTCATCATTCTTCCTCATAATCTAACTAACAAAATAATTTATTTGGATATCGATGATAATGATACTCATATTCCTGGAAATACAGATGAGTGTTCTATCCCAGGAGAAAGTTTGGTTCGATGATCTAGAGGGGCGGAGCCTACTACAGATAGATTATCGTAGTATAGTCCATATGCCTCAAGATACGCGAAGGAGACATCATAGATGATGAGTAGACAGCTTACGAGGAATAGCAGTAGGATTCTGCCCATTTCTCTCTTGTAACGATGAACCCAAACATAATGACTACGAGAAGTACTGCATCCAGCAATACGTAGAGTATATTCAATATGAATTCATCTAGGGGAATCATCTCTCCAGCATGCGAGGCAATTGTCATAGTCGTCCTGTTGGGCTGTTAGATCTGATATCATATATGGTCGACGGACTCGGTTTCTACGAAGTAGCAAAGCTTGTCAAATAGCTTTGGTCTTAGATCTCTCTCCCCCTCCTTTGTATTGACAAGGAATTCATCTAACCTCATTTTTTCTTTCCTCCAAATATCTTTGATACGAATTCTCTCATGGCTATATTAGCTATTTCTCTCATCGCCATTGTTCCTAGAGCTACAGTTACTTCCTGTAGGATTGTTTTCCAAGTAAATCTGTTTCTCCTAACATAATAAGCTATTTTTCCTGATGCGTAGAAATATATTGTTGCTATGATCGGAGCGAAAATAACCGCCGATATTGAGAGGATCCATATCTCCCTTATAGATATCGCAGCTGAATACCCAGGGGTTATAAGTAGGTGTAGGATTAGCAGTATTAGTCCCAGAAAAGTCAAAAAACCAAACTTCATGCCAATCTTTTTCTCCCTAACAAGAGTCCTTGTGTATTTCTGGATTGCGAATAGTAGAGAGAAAACTGTTATTATTATCCATATTGTCGCATTACCTGCAGCGCCAAAGCCCATCACAAAGCCTATTGTGGATGAGGCCGCAACGAATACAAACATCCCATACGCACTTCTCAGAATCCTTCCTTTCCTCCTCATAAT
>JAHKKZ010000002.1 GCA_029856685.1 Candidatus Njordarchaeota archaeon | reverse complement strand
GGGCCAACCATATGATGACAAGTACTGAAATAGAGCAATTAATAGCAAGGAAGATACTGAAGAGAATATCGTCGGACTCTAAACCAACAAACGCAACGCTTGATGGGTTGATGAACAAACGGTTAGATGGTTCGTAGAGCGGATCGGATATGCTAGAAAGCTCAGCATAGAGTTTGTTTGGATCAAAGATTTCGCCGAGGAATTAGGAGTAGTCATTAATGATAGATTATCTCTCGCAGGAATATAGTTCACACCAATAGACGACCAGACGATAGAGCTTATCTGTATTACTACCAGAGAATTAGACTTAGGGTGTATCTGGTAGGTTCCTAGTGTTTAGGTGGTGAACTATCTGAAGTTTTTGAGATTTGCTAGATGCTAAGCAACTGTTTTATCTATTTTTTGGTATTTTTCTGTGTATGGTTGTGTGGTGTTCTCTGTGTTTGAGTGGGAGCTTCATAGTTGGGATGAGATTCGGGATCTTATTCCTAGGCTTAGGGCTGTTATTTTGCCTGTTGGTAGTGTCGAGCAGCATTCTTATCATCTTTCTTTGGCTACGGATACTGTTGGTGCGTATAGGATTTCGAAGGAGGTGGCCAAGCATTTTGGTGGTTCTATTCTTGTTCTCCCCCCAATATACTATGGTGTTTCGGAGCATCATATGGACTTCCCAGGAACCATAACGATATCCTCGGAGACTCTTCTTAGGTTGGTTTGTGAGATTGCAGACAGTTTGAAACGGCATGGTATTCGGACTTTGATAATTATTAATGGTCATGGAGGCAATATTGGTGTGCTCTCAGAGGCCGTACGTAAACTTAGATTTGAGTATGGGATGAATGCTCTTCTCATTAATCCTTGGGAGCTCATTTTGGATGTCATCGAGGAGACTCTCGAGAGTGATGTTTGGGGCCATGCTTGTGAGTTTGAGACGTCTGTTGCTCTTGTTGAAAACCCAAAGCTTGTTCGCTTAGATAAGATTGTTGATCCTAAACTTCGACGTCTCGGTAAGTATTTTGATTTGAAGAGTAAGAATAGAGTTGTTTATCCTTGGAGGACGAAGGATTTCACGGATACTGGTGCTTTGGGCTATCCCAGCAAGGCGTCTAAAGAGAAGGGAGAAAAACTTTTCTCAGCTATGGTCGAACGGACTGTGGAGGCGATAGAGGAATTCCTAAAAATTGTTGGTTGAGTACCTATCTAGCAGCTTCTGCTATTCTTTCCAGTTCTATCTTTTTGCTTATTGCTATCGAGTTCACATTTTCTGGGCTCTTAGCAGCCTCCATTATTTCTTCAGCAAGAGCCTCCGCTATGCTAAGAGGAGATCTCCAAGCTCGCTGTCTCGCGCCCATCACCAAGAATTTTAGGGCGAGATCTACTCTTCTCTGTGGGCTTAGGTCGACAGCGAATTTTTTGATTATTCCTGCAACTCTAAAGGAGGTGTAGTCTTCTCTTGGGGCACAGTTCTCTACAGCTCTGACGAAGATTTGTATTGGATTTTCCTCGGTTCTCTTTTCTATTATTTCGAATGCCGCTTCTACAATTCTCATTGCATGGAGTTTTTTGCCAGTAAACTTACCGGTCTTCGGTAAGCCCCGTTCTCTTCCTGGTGTCATCAGTCTATTTATTAGTCTCTCAACGATATTCACTTTGGCTCTAGCAAAACGCGTTTTTTCATGCCTCCCAAAGCTATGGGGAATATATACTGGTTTCAGCGATATGTACGCAACGAGCCCCGGATCGCGCACTGTTACTCCTTTCCAACTCCATCTGCCAAATAGTTTTATCTCATCTGCTCCAAATTCTTGCATTATTTTCTCTATCTCGCTTTCTATCTCCTCGGCCGTTGGTTGTTCACCCATCTGTGTGTCACCAATGCCCCAGTTAATACTTCCACTCAATAACAATATTAAGGATTATTAAAGTTGATAGGTATGTGTGTTCCAGCTTTTCAATCTTTTTGGAGAAATGCTTATCTAGGTGCCGTTGCTGATTAAGAATCTACGTCGAATATTAACAATACTATGTTTCGTACTCATTAACTCGTCGCTCGGCTTGATAGGAGAGAGTTTTGGCTATGCTGTTCTTGATAAAGTTGGGATAGTCTTTGCTGCTGGGCTTCTCAGCATATTTGATACTACTATGATAGGAATGCTAACCCCCCTAGCAATGGCCACGCTTCTCGGTGATCCTCTGTTAGCGTGGAAGGTACCATCATACATAATTTATTCTCTCTTCTTAGCAATAGCATTTAGTTTGCTCCAAGGAAAACTACGGCGTCTTGGCCCCACACAGGCATTTATTTCTACACTATTTATAAGCTCGGGGATATTCTTACTCCTCTCGGAAAGCATTGGTATTCGAATCGCGGGGATATCTCTTGTTGGATTAGGATTTTTCCTATTAATAGGGTACATTATGCCTACCCTTCTTCGAATAGAAATTTCGTCTCAGACTCTGGGCGTAATAATGCTTCTGGTGGCCCCATCAGCACTTGTTCTGATAGATCTCACAATATACTCTGCGTTGTTTGTGAATGTTTTCTCGGGAGATATATTTGACCTCGTGAAGTCGACAATGTACCTGATGATGATTGATAGTGTTGGGCCACTAATACTTTATGGTATACTATGGCTCACATTGGATCTTGGAACAATACTATCGTCCATCAAAGGGAAAATAAATATAAGAAGACAGACACTCGGCTTGTTTTTATTGCTCATAGTCATAGCTCCTGTTCTTCTTTTTGGAGGATTCTACATGCTATCACCAGAAAGAAAAATATATGAGCGAATCAAAAACTCGCTACCTGTGGGTGATTGGGGAGTATATGAGATGAGAATGTCCTATGTCTGGTCGCCATTGGGAGCGACAGGGACTGTTTTCATAACATATCCTACTCAGCACATAGATAGGAATAGTCCTTGGTTCCAAGCTGGAATCAACATATATCTGGTCCGTGGGAAAAAAATAGTTGATTTTAGAACTGACTGGTATGACCTACTTTTGCTTCAAAAAATCGTCAGCCTGCAGTTTTTAGCATGGCTCCGGCTACAGGGCGTTGGGAATGTTGAACCAACTATACTCCACATATATGTGCTAGGCGAGTATCATACTAACCGAACATATCTCATGCTTAATGCAACATTGAGAACATTTACTGATGTTTCTCCGCATACAGGTATTGTGCTTCAATGCTACATATTTGTTACGAATGTTGAGGAGCTTGACTTGACCGGCATCATCGTCCTATATGGCATCGATTATAATTTTGAAGCCTTAGAAAACCAGCTTATGGGATTTGTGGATAGATTCGACTGGATTTAGCGAGAAGAAATTTATGGAAAGAGCATCCCTATTGTGCCTATCTGTACTGTTTTTGTTTTCTTTTTATCGATCTTCTACCTCTTCTCATGCACGATTTTACTATCTGCTGTTCTTCTGGAGTTAGATACTTCATTATCACTGGCAGTATATCCCTTATTGTTATTGGCGTTGTTTGAAATATATCCGCTATGTCAAATTGCCTTATCTTTATTCTCTCCTCCTCGGGTAGCACAAGTATTGCGGCTACATACGTTAGTGCGGTTACTATCGACTTGGGGATTTTATTGAGTCTTAGTAAGTCATTTTTTGCTTTCTGCCATAATTCATTGACTTTCTGAATTATAGCTTCGACATGTTTAATTAGGCTCGGCACTCTTTTGAAACGCTGCCTATACATCTCTAACAGCTTTATGGGCTGATCCCTATCCTCCCCTACAAGTGATGTTCTGAGTTTTAGTAGACTTGTTATCTCACGTCTCTTAGACCTTATCTGTTTGGCAAGTTTCTTCATTTCCTGGGGTGGATATTTCTTAAGCGCACTCAGTAGGGTCTCTTCAGTGATTGTGTATCCGAGATTTCTAGCTGCCGCCAGAAACACCGCATAGACTGTTATTTCTAAGCTATCACTTCTGGTTTTCTGGATTTTAAGGTACCTAGCAAAGAGCTCCTGTGCTGTGCTCACGACAACATTGTTTGCTGAGAGTCCAAGCGCACCTGCTGCTCTACGAATAATCTCTTTCGCTTCTCTTAGGTGCTTCCTTCTTATCTCACTCTCTATGGAGTATCTGTCCGCCAGACTTATTTTTCTGTGAACCTGAATAGTTTCTTCCTCCATATCTGACTTTGGATACTCTGCTTCCATGTACGGTTTAACAAAGGTATCATATACTCTCCCACATATGGGACAGTAGACCTCATCCGTTTCTGAGTTATACTCCAGAGGCACCCTACATATTTTACATATACCATACTTAGGCATTACTATCCCACTACTTCTCATACCAGCATCCACAGTATCCACCACCGTTAGTGGTACCACGACCTTTTCCTCGCTTTTCTTCGCATGTTGCGCCTCCATTCATATCACCAAAATTATGTTAATTTTGTCCCATAGAAATATATATTTTTATTTACTTTAAAAAATTTTGCATTGCATATATCTAATTTTTAGCTTATGAAAGTCTTCCCTATGATATTTTCGTTGGTCATTATCCCAATTCGCAGCTATATATGGGCAGACGGAAGTGAAGCATAAAAATTTGCTTATATAGATTAAGATATATATCTAATAGTTAGGCCTCAATTATCTCCACTCTGGCGTTGTCTACTGCCTCATCTAGTGGTAACGACTCTACGATATCCACTAATTCGTATGCGACTTTGTCTTCCGTTTCTATAGCGGGTCTGCGGGGGACTAGACGGCAGCTCCCAACATCTATACTTGTGATTCCATAGAGCCCTATCCTTTGGGCTAGGTGGTCTATCTCCGTTTTATCCATAAATATTAAGGGCCTTAGGATCGGATATCTCGTTATGGTGTTTATGGCTTTTAGGTTTTGTGGTGTCTGAGATGCTACCTGAGAAAGACTTTCCCCAGTAATTATTGCATGTGCATATTCTTTTCTAGCTACTAGTTCCGCTAGTTTTATTAGAAGCATTTTGCAGAAGACACATCTAAATCTATTTACTGGTAACTTCGCTTTTTCATGAAGCTCAGCTACAGAGACTATATACGCCTTTAGCCTACCAGATGGCACCCAATCAGCTAGCCATCGGAGGACAGATTGTGCTCTCTTTCTCGCGAGATTAGAGTAGTATTTTCCCATATCTGCATGAACCGCAACAATTTTCATACCCCTTTTCATCGCGAACCACGCAGCCAGTGAGCTATCGACACCACCCGATATGAGTGCAACTCCCTTTCCCGAAACCCCATAAGGTAGGCCTCCGAATCCAATCTTTCTTTTTTTGTAGATATATGCACCGCTTTTCCGGATCTCTATCTCCAATAGTGAATCTGGATTTTCTAAGTTTACTTTAAGACTTTTGTTTGTCTCTATGAGTGCTTCGCCTACTATCTGATTAATCTCGAGGCTGGTATATGGGAATTGCTTATAAGCTCTGCGTGTTCTTACAGCGAAGGTTCCTTTGAAATTTGAGGCTATCTCCTTTGACGCCGCGATAATATCTTCGAGATTTAGAGATGTTCTTATGGCTACTATTGCTTCTTTTATTCCGAATATTTTCGCAACATTTTCGGAGATTTGTTCGATATCAGAATTCTCTTTGGGCTCAATAAATATGCGGGATTCCTGACTATAGACATTTCTTGCTTCTAGATTTTTTCTCAGAAGCCTCTTTTTTATGTGTCTAATAATAAGATTGAGCCATTCCTTAACAATACCAGGAGACTTAAGTGTTATCTCACCAGACAGTCTTCCCAGAACAACTTCTTGCATAAGTCTTTCATCCTATCTTATCCTCGCTCTTGATCTTAACAAATAGAATCTAAGTATTGTCCTTGCTAATGATTCGAAAGCTTTTTCTATGTTTATTCCTTCTTTCGCTGATGTTTCAACATAAGGTATTGGGAAACCAAGTACTCTCGAGAGTTCCTTAGCATATCGTGCCCCATACTCATATGGGACGCAATTTATTTTGTCCCTCAGATCTATCTTATTCCCAACAATTATGAACGGATGCTTCCCCCCACTGTATTTCCAGAACTCACGGATCCAATTAGGTACTGACCTAAAAGTTTCTGGTCTAGAAACATCAAAAACAACAACTGCGGCTTTAGCCTTATTATAATATATAGGCCTAATCACCTCAAAACGACGCTGACCAGCCATATCATAGATTATCCATTCAAAGAGATAGGAACCAAACGGCTCAATATTGTAGATAGCACGTTTGATATAGAAGTCTGCACCTATTGTGCTCCTATATTCAGCAAGAAAATCAGCTCCTATATATCTCCTAGCTATCGAAGTTTTGCCTACAGCTTCGTCTCCTATGAAAACTATCTTAAGTTTTACTGTTCTTCGTATATTCTCCATCGAAATCCCTGTTTATAATGTAAAGGTTCGAATGATACGTACAAACGGCCTTACAAGAGGAAACAAAAATACTGTATAAAAATCTAATTGGATATCATCAGACATTCTCTCTCGTCATTTTTATTCTCCGATGACCCTCTTCTCATCATCAGTAGTAGGAATTTAGAATATTCTCCTAATAAAATCGAGTTGAAAATCATAATCAGAACTCACATAGACGATATCTGGAAGGAATAAAAAAGCAAACCTTAGTTTCAGCTGGGGGTCACCAAAGTAAAGAGCTTTACGAAGCATCAGCATAAAGGATAAATTAGCACCAAATATGTCTCGCCAGACCTTCTCATATAGACGTAGATCCACATCACCGTTAAGGTTCAATTCTATTATCTTCGCAAGAATACCTGCGGATATCCCGCCCCATACGATGCCTCCCCCAGTAGTTGGCTTAGTCTGACCCGCAGCATCCCCTACAACTGCAATTTTTCCAAAAACAAATTTTTCTATAGGCCCTCCAACATTAACCAAACCGCCAAACATATTGAGGACCCTAAACTTATCGTATTTTGCCTTAGCTAAGCGTTTTAGGAATTCATATTTGTTCTTCACGTATCTGCTAGCGATGCCTATCCTAACAATATTTTCTTTAAGGGGAATTGTCCATGAAAAGAAATCTGGGACGTTCACGTACACGTCTATGATGCTTCTCCGCATTCTATAATCCTCGACATGTATATCCATCTGAAATGCTGGCAGAACTTCTGGGCGATAGCTAAGGAGTCGACTTATAAGCCTTTTTGATGCCCCTTCAGCATCAGCAACAATTTTCGATTTATATAGCTTCGTTCCTGCCTTCACATGACCATCGCTTCTCAATTCCTTCACCTTCTCTCCTAGGAAGTATTCAGCTCCGCGGTTCTGTGCCTTTTCAAAAAGAATTTTGTCGAGCAGAGGACGATCAATAACTAGCAAAGTATCCTCCTTGAGATAGAATATCTTTGCTTCTCTGCCAATCCAGATTCTGATACATTTATGTGTCGAAAGCACCGCACCTTCGCGCAGAATATTGCTGTAGATTCCCAGACGTTTAAGACCTCTCTTACTTACTACTCCTGCGCAGTGAGGCGGATGTCCTATTTCCCTATGCTCCTCGAATACTTGGACATGTATGCCTTTTCTTGCAAGCAGATATGCAAGAAAATTTCCTACAAATCCGCCTCCAACGACTATTATGTCGGGCAATCTATCACACTAAAAAGTTTATGTAGGATTCTACAGATCCGATTTAAGATCCTCAATCCGTTTCCTAATTTTTTCCTCTGAAAGCATCTTCGGTGTATGGATCTTAAGACTTCTGATAGTTCTTAGTATCTGTTCAAATAGCTCTTTCAATTTCTCTTTAAGCTCGCTCACCGTCGCACGTTCAGTAGTCTCAGGTATTATCTCTGGAACAAAAGCAAGGGTGCTTAGATGGGAAAAAGATCTCGCAGCCTCTTCTATCATCGGCCATAATTTCTGTATTATGTTGTTCTTAACATCAAACCATATCAACCCGTCTATCGCCACGACATCTACGAATTCTGGATCGGAGAACAATGCTTTGTATTTTATGTCAAGAAGCCTGACGATACTCTCAATAACATTGAGGTCCACCGTCTGAAGAGCTCGTTTTCCAAGAATAAGCGCAGCATTCTCCGCTAGGGATTCCATCTCACTTAGTCTTTCTCTTAATTTTGATAAAACCTTTTGACGCAACTCAAAAAATTGTTCTATATCTTCGATCATTTTGGAGCCCACCACATGAATCTGAATCACAAACCAAAATATTCAATTTGTAAAGTTTTAAGAAAAGAGAACATAAAACAACGCCAGCATATCTACACTAGCTTTTTAGATATCTCCACAATATTGTTAAATGACTGTTTTCTAATCCGAGTGTGGAAATCCAACGATATAAAATCATCATAATACTTGCAACTAAAGATTTTTGAAAAATTACTTCGCTAAATCAAAAGAGAGAAAAACTTACAGTCAGAAAACGCTAAGTATTAAGCTCTGAAGAGATCTAGGATGGTATCTAGGTTCCTTGTTTTTTTGTAGATCTGAGCAGCAGCTTTTAGCTTCTTAACTTGTACGACTTTTGAAAGCTTTTTGCATAGTTTGGGGCTTCCAGAGAGTTTTATTAGGAAACCAAGTAGTTGTGTCACTATTGATTTCCTTTGGAAGGAGGCTCTTTCGACATCTATCAGATAGGGCTTTGTTCCTACAACTATAACATTTTTTGAGAGAGAGGAGAACTCGGAGATATATATTCCAAGATTCTCCACGGCGTTTAGTTGCTTGATGAGTTCTAACAAGAGGACTCTCAGCTCATCGATGCTGAGTCTCTCAATGGCGTCACGGAAGAATATTCCGTCAACAAATTCTCTGATCAGGATCATACAATTAGCTGAATCTACAAGTTTAATTGGCTGAGGCACATTTATACCATGCTTATAAAGCTTCCTAAGAACCTCATATTCCCTGATCGCTCTATGACGTAGCTCTAAGGGGTATATCTTCAAGTTTATCTTTTTGTCCTTAAATATTATGTTAATTGAGTGATGACCAAGCTCAACAATTATTTCCCCCATAGCTCCTTTCTCCTAGCCTCAAGAAGATTTGGCGACCGACCCATATACTCGGCTGCTGTGAGGAAATCACATATACTCACAAAGTAATCTTTGAATTTAAGGTCTCTAAGGAGGTGATGATCCAATATCAGAGCTTCGGGCTTTATCAGCGTAACAACATCCCCTATATTCCTCAGGCTTACATCTATAAGGCCATGCATTTTCTTTCTTAGGTATGTAGGTGGGCCATCTAAATAAAGTATGTTTGGCCTCATTTTTAAAATGAAATCTACTTGGACATGGTCAAGAAGACCTTCAACATCCGACGAGAAGAGAAAACTCTTATTGTCATCTGAAATGAAAACCTCAAGAACATATCCGAGTTTTGTTCCCGATTCGCCATGAGGCACTGGTTCTGAGAAAACAATTTGTGTATCACCAATGAATATCTCCTTGTTATCTATGACCATTATTTGGCGAGGTAAGCCCTCAATTTTTTTGAGAAACGCTCTGGCACGCCATCTCTGATTCTCATTGATAAATGAGTTTGGGTCTTTTATCAGTAATATCTTATTCCTGTATATCCCAATATTTCTTTTGCGGCTATGATGATCATAGTGATAATGCGTAATAATTATTATTTCAGCATCTTCTGCGAATTCTGTGATTCTCTGCCAAGCATCCTCTAGAGCCTCGAACTCTAATTTATGGGGAGGGAGACCATATCTTCTGGGCCCAAGCGCTGCCGCCGGATCTATTAGTATGGATGTATCTGATGTTTCTATGAATGTAGCCATTGACCTTACTCCAAGCGAATCTGCTGCTATGAATTTTATTTTCATCGCATCTCCTCTAGTTGGGATAGAATATCATCAAGAGTTAGGTAGGACCAGCAATAAGCACACTTCAGCTTGAGGGGGTCCCTACAGATCACCTCAAATACTGTTTCTACATTCTTCTCGGAATTTGTTACGCAGGTGGGATTTACGCATCGGAGAATATGCCTAATTTCGCGGGGCAGTTTAACTCTATATTTTTTAACAACTTGAAAGTTCCTTATGATATTTATTGTTGCTGTGGGCGCCACAAGTGCTATTAGGTTAACCTCGTCTTCGGTCAGCTCTCTTCTTTCAATTTTGACTATGTCCTTCCTACCTAATTTTTTTGACTCAACATTTATCAGCACAGCTATTGTATTTTCTTCATTTCCTGTTACCCCCAAGATTTTTAAAACTATCAGACTCCGCCCTCTTGGAATGTGATCTATTACTGTTCCCTCCTCTATCTTGCGGACTCTGAGCTTATTCTCCTCCAATCTCACTCCCTATATGCTATAACTGAGATTTCTAGGAGGACATCTTTGGGCAAACGGGACACCTCTACTGTTACACGAGCAGGTTTTACGGATGAGAAATACTGAGCATAAATCTCGTTGAACTCTTTAAATTTCGTTAGATCGCTTAGATATACAAACGCCATGACGACATTACTAAGTGTATACCCCGCGGTCTCCAGAATAGATTTTATATTTTCTAAAACTCTGATTGTCTGTTCCTTAATTCCTCCCCCAACAATGTTCCCAGTCCGAGGGTCTATCGGTATTTGTCCCGCAACAAATAGGAACTTACCAGCTTTTATTGCTTGAGAGTATGGGCCAACAGGAGCTGGAGCTTTCGGTGTGAAAATTACTGATATCCCAGCAGTTTCCTTTAATCTAAATTTTTCATCTATGATCATCTTCAATTTTATTGGTATCTCCTTAAGAACGAACGCTTCTTCTTGTTTGCCTTCTCTCATTATTCTTGTTGGTTTTAACTGCGTCATGATCACTTCGAACTCTGGGAATTCCTCGAAGACTGTTTTAATCTTGGCCACATGTACTCCAAACTCGGAAATATATGCGCGTACAATCTCACCAATAAGAATACCATCTTTTGTGTATACTCTTTTTCCTTCTGGCATGGGAATAAAGCTCAAGTTGCTTCACCTAAGAAGCATATCCCAATCTCCTAAAAATAAAATTCTAACCTCAAAATAATAAAGTGATTCCTGGGAGGGATTATTTTAGATTATCTTCTAGGAACAAGCCTTGAGAGTCTTTTAAGCATTTCCAACTTGTCCTTTCTCCCAATCCTTAGATCCTCAATAATATCCTCTAGGAACTCTGCGACTTTCTCCATTCTCTTAACATTTACTGGGTATGGAACACCATCTTTACCTCCATGAGCATATGTGTAGCGTATGGGATCCTGCCAAGAAACTTCAGCGTTGTATATTAGCTCCGCTATTAGGGCTAGAGCTCTAATAGTTCCAGGCCCTAGGCCTCGGATTTCAACTAGTTCCTCGTAGCTATCTGGTTGTATTTCATATGCCCTATTTAAAGCTTCCCAATTTATACGCATCGGTATTATCTTTACTTTTACCTCTCGTTTGAATCCGATACTGAGAGATTTTTTGTTTAGGAACTCATCGAGAGAAACTATTCCCTTAGTTAGTCTTATAAGTGTATTGAAATCCCTTCTGACCCGATCGATACCCTCTTTTACAATATCAACTGAGATTTTCTGTGCTTCTGATGATTTACTAGAGGCCATATCGAGTACTACTGGAAGCCGAATATCTCCTATAATCTCATGGGGATCTATAACGAAGCTTTTGAGACGAAAGGATACCCAGTGATACCGCCTCGCAGTTTTAGTTTTAGGACACATTCCTTGCTGTATGATGGCCCAATCACCATGCCTACTTATAAACATTGCATGATGATAGAGCTGGTGCTCATCTTGAAGAACCGCATTATCCACCTTTGCGGCTAATCTGCTAACTCGGATTAATGATTCTATCTTTTGTTCGGTGAAGCCAAATTCTCTGGATATCTTTAGAATATCTTCAGGTGCTTGTAGACTCCTTTTTCCTTTGCCTCCTGCAACCATAAGTCCTATATCCGGTGTTAAGACTTCTCTTAGTACACCCACAGTAACTGTTGTTACTCCAGAGGAATCCCAGTCATATCCAAGGACATAGCTAAGTGCTTGGAACCATAAGGGGTCTGCTAGTCGTTCAAGGAGTTCTCTGACACCGAAGCTCATAACGATAAGTTGGAGAAGAGGCTTGGCAAGTTTTCTCATTCTGGATACTAACCAAGGGGGGGCTTTGCCTCCATGAAGTTTCAGCTCCACTATGCTTGTTCTTCGCATGTCTGGTCATCTAGCACTCCAGCATTTAATGAGTACTCTTAACTACCACTATAATACTAACTTACTCTGTTATGTATATATCAATGTTTTCTATGTTATGTGTCTCTCTACGATTTCTTTTAGTGCCGACGCTAGCTTTGTGCCCAAAATAGATTGTGGATTTCCTATTGTATTCTCATAGTCCGCATCGAATGGTACGCTACCTAAGAAATTCACGGATAGCTCCTCGGCGAGTCTTCGAGCACGAGTATCATAATTTCTGATCATATTCGCTATTATGCCTTGCAACTCTAACCTGCTATCAATAATAAATTTAATGAGTCTCCCAACGGTCTGTATGGACAATACCGAGTTCGTTGTTACTGCAATAAATTTTGAGTTGGGAATAAGACGCACTATGTCTAGGAGTATATCTCCCATCCCGGGAGGCATATCCACGATAAGGTAGTCTATCTTTCTCCAGTTGAGTATCGATAGAAACTCTATCAGAGCGTTTGATAGAGCTTTACCTCGTAGGGGGACGTACTCGTCTTTCACGAATGGATATATCGAGGCAAAGTATAGGTTCTTAGTAATTCTATATGGGTTTATTCCCTTCTCCTCTTCATATTCAAGATCTTTGATCCCTAGGATTGTATGGCAAGATGGGCCATGGAAATCTAGGTCGAGTAGGCCTACGCTGTATCCTTTTACGCTTAGGATTAGACTCATAACTGCGGATATCGTTGTTTTCCCCACGCCTCCTTTTCCTGAGACCACACCTATTATGTTTTTTATTCCCCCTAATGTCTTCTTTATCCTATAGATCCTCGCATCAACGCTCATTTTACTATTCTCACCCCCTTGAGCAGTACACCTCTTCCCTCAACAATATCAAAATCGTTGCTTCCACATTTTGGGCATTTCATGAAGACATGACTTAGCTCCGGTATGAAGTGTATGGATTCTATTTCTTCTTCTGACAATACTTTGTTTAGATCATCGACTATCCACTCATAACCACAGACATTGCATTTGAATTTAGGCTTCTGTTTAACAAACCGAATCTTAGCGTTTTTAGCTATTGTTTCCTTTTTCAGCTCATTCAATGCAAATTCAAATATTTCGAGATCTATGGTCTGTAGTCCCCCTATCAACAATTCTATTTCGACAACCTCTTTTGCGTTTTCGCGTTTGGCTAAGTCTATAACGGCCATTATTATGGATTCTGCTAATGCCCATTCATGCATCGCATTCACCAAAAATTGGTTACTCTATAAGCATCTAACAACAAAGGATATATAGCGAGAATAGATAGCCTATCTCGGGAATTTAAGTCAGGAGTACACTCAAATTTTTCTTTTCTGTTCCTATCGTCGTTGTTTTTCCATGTCCTGGATAGACCACCATATCGTCGGGAAACATACTCAATATTTTCTTTATGGACTCAAGGATTTTTGTGTGGTCCCCACCGTAGAAGTCTGTGCGTCCTATTGCACCATGGAAGAGTGTGTCGCCCGTAAATATGGTTTTTGCATCCAGATTAAACAGACATATGCTCCCAGGTGTATGTCCTGGCGTATGTAGTACCCAGAGCTCAGTTTTTCCAAATCTTATGATATCACCCTCATCTATGAATCTATCTGGCTCTGGCTTCTGTCCCGTACCATAGACACTCCAGGAGAAATCCAGTACATCTATATCATCTTTATGCATGAGAAAAACTGCTCCAGTAATCTTCTTAATTTCTGGTACTGCTAACACATGATCAAAGTGTCCATGGGTCGCTATTACAGCACGAACCTTAAAACCTTCAGTTAGTTCTAAGATTCGGGATGCGTCGCCGCCAGCATCAATAATAACAGCCTCTCCCTCAGAGGCAACAACATATGCGTTAGTTCTAAGAATGCCTACTTTCACCGATCGTATTTCCATATGTCCCACCCAAGTGTTCTAAGCATGCAGATGTTTCTTACTAATAACTCTTCTAAATTGTTTGGTTTAGCATCAGATATATTGATTTTTTCGCACAGAGATTTCTCAGCGGTATTAAGAAGGACATATATTTTTTTGTCCACTTCTTCAAAGCTGACTTCTCCCAGTTCACAGATTTTTCTAGAAAACCTATCAACAGCGACTTGTTTAATGTTAGTGCTGTAGGCGAGTTGGATAAGTCGGCTGTCAGTATAGGTTATAAATGGATAGATGATGTTTTTGAATTTGGGCTCTGGATTCAACACTAGGTCTGTGAGGCTCTTAGCTACTATTGGCACTCTTTCTTCGGGTAATGCCAGATTGGTCAGAATGATATTACGAATGGCTCCTCTAATAATATCTGCAAATACTATATTTTGCTCTAGATACGGTTTTAATCTATGCAGAACCAGAGATGCTATGTCCTCTGCCTCAAAAACAAAATAGTCCGCTCCAAGCTCCCTGCACAAACGTATAAGAAGCGCCATAATCTTCAGATTTGTTTGACCTAAAAATGAGAATATAATTACTTTCAAGTCCACATCGAATTTTTCGAGGAAGAGCCTCAGAAAAATATAGGACCCAACGTTTTGCTCGGCCGCGAGCAGTAGTTTATCCTTATTGATTATAATTCTTTCTATTTTATCCAAGAGACTCCTCAACACTTTTCACGAAAACAAGCAACCTATTTTTCTCCAAGTATTTTGCCGATTTCTCCTTTAATAGCAATATATATTTCTTTGAATTGGGAAAGATTCTCAGCTATTGTCTGTATATTCTCTGATGATACCTCGGTTTCATTATGAAGTATCAGATTTCTAAGTTCAACCAATAGTTTTGCTTGAGGCTCAAGATTCTCTGGAATAATATCGCTGTCAACCAATATCATCAAACTTTCCTGGAAATTTTTGGGGAGATCGAAGTTTCTCTTCACAATTATATAGTTCGCCATTGTTAAAACAGCTTGGGCAAACATTACGAAGCAATAAAGGAAAGCGCAGAAAAGCTCTTTATTTCCTATAACCTCACCCAAATGCATGTCCCTATGCCTTTCTAGAAAATTCATGGCCCCTTCGGCATTCGAACATATTTTCTTTATGACTTCTTTGGTCAGCACAATACACATACCTATCTCCCACCTAGCTTATCTCTGAGTTTTGATAGGAATTTCTCTCTATCCACAATAAACCTTTCATGAATACCTTCCCCAATAAGATCCTCATTCCAAAAAGCCTTCACTTCGAATACCAGTTTCCTTCTGTCTTGCTGGATAAGTTTCGCAACAACAGTTATCTCCGCTCCCTTCGGAGCAGGACGAAGATGTTTCACATCGACCCTTATTCCCACCGTCGTTAGGTTTTCTAGAAGATATGTCTGCACGGCTTCAAGCGCTGTATGCTCCATATATGCTATCATAGCTGGTGTGGAGAGAACCTCCACATCGCCAGAACCAAGGAACTTCGCGGTGTCTTCTGATCGGACTACATATTTCTTCGTTAACTCTAAGCCTATTGGGAGCTTTGGCATATCCATAAGGATCGCCTCGAAGACTTTCATTCTTCTTCCAGAGATTTAAAGATAATGATAGTGTAATTCATGTGTCTATAGAATTCTAGTTTATATTTTTCCAACCCAACGGTTATTCCTATGACTTTACCAGCTATATTTGGTGCTTTTTTCTCTAGGGCTTCAAAGACACATTTATATACTTCCGATGATATTGCACCTATGCCCTCAATGATTTCTAGGTATTCCTCTTTCATAGGATAGGCACCAACGACTAGTCCTCCCTCATCAGCTGCAACAATAAGTTTTATGCTGCGATCTTCTTTGGCTATCTCTGATAATATGTCACGTATCTCTTCTGCTGCAGACTTAGAAGCAATTGTGGGATTGTCAGCATTCTCTAGGTTAGATTGTGTGTGGGAGTTCTCTGGATTGGACATCTTATCACCTTAACTTTAACGATATAGCTTTTGTGGGGCATACTTCCATGCATTTAAGGCAGAGTATACATTGTGGATGTCGTATTTCGCCACTATCTAGGAAGTTTAATATGGGAACGTCCATTGGGCAAACACGTTCACATATTTTACATTCGTCACAGCGTCCCTTACTAACATATAAAGTTAAAAGGGCAAATTCTGAGCCGAGACCCATAATGGCACCGAGTGGGCAGAGAGCCTTGCAGTAGAAGCGTGGTATAAAGAGAATAGCAACTATTATTATTGCTAACAGGAAGAGACGCCAATATAGCTCCGCAGGTAGATTAAACCATTCGTTTAGGTCTGATGGCCATTTATCATGGTAACTCATCCAGAACATTAGTGAGAACATCGTTGTTACTGGGTCGAGAAATGTGGATGGGGCACCACTGAAAGCTCCGAAATAGTTCTTGATGCTACTCCCAGCGACTTCATTATAATATACCGAGATGTCAATAAAGATGAATAGGCCTGCTAGGAATAGAGCGAATTTCCAGAGAGATATTACTGTTTGTGGAGAAAGTCTTTTCTTCTTACCCAACGCACCAACAATATCATTAATTAGGCCAAATGGGCAGACCCATCCACATGTAGCACGTCCTAAAATAAGTGTGAATAATGCTATGCTTGCTATTGCTACTAATGGAACTATAGCCATCCCAAGCATTATCTCCATTAGCATCCAAGCGTCGGAAATTATAACATATGGATTGCTAAGCCCTACTCTTATTGGAAGAACAAGAAACGTGGCTGAGTATCCTAGAGCGCCTCCAAATATTATTATGAACGACAATACTTGTGTGAGTTTGCGAGCAAAAGTGATGTAATATCGCTTAGCAGTTTTCTTCGATGCTGCGGTTGACACTTAGACACACCTCTTATGAGGGGTACCCAGCTAGTTCGTTATCCAGAAATTTTGATAGAAGCTCTTTTATAAGCTCGAATTGCCCAGCATATATAGCCATTATTAGGCAGAGGGTCCCTACTATTAATAGGATCAGTCTAGCGGATTTCAGCCTTAAACCCAACTCGATTCACCATTTCCGAATCCCTATTAGACGCTCCAGTAGGTCATATCCTGCAATAGCAAGCCTAAGCCATGTAGTTTGTTTTGATTTTATATGAATAGATGGGTCTTTTACAATGGGTATTTCTTCGAGTTTATCTAAGATGCCTTCATAGCCCAGAACTCCTGGAACTCCCTTAAGCAGTTCGTTTTCCAGCATGCTTTCATATCTGTTTCTCGTAACAAGCAACTTATTCATAGAGCCATGCCATGCGCTGAGGATACGTGAGTCGTCAAGAGTGTAGCTATTCCTGAGTTTTCTTGTTACCTTAAGGAAATCAAGAATCCAATGAGATATTTTCCTTATTGTTGGTGCGAAAAGTTTTGCTGCGAATCTATTTCTAACAAGTTCTGCTAGTGGTATTCTTATCAAATGTTCACGTAAATACTCGCTAAATCGGGGAACGGAAAGTCTCTTAGGACTCCCAATAGCGGTCTCATATAAATGCCTTTCCATTATAACCCCATCGATAGGAAGTGAGAACCTTGTTGGTTCCTGTCCCCGATCTGGGATAAATTCGACTAGGTAGCCGCCGAGACCAAAAATCCCTACGCATTCCTCACCACTAAGCATACGGTATAGCCATATACTTCTCATGGATGGTATTAGGATCGTGACAACTGCCCATAGGATTTCACGTACGGGTCTCCCTTCGAACATACCTTTTGAGGCAGCACCTATCAGACTCCGCCACTTTGGGAAGATCCAAAGTTCCATCTCTTGAAGAAGCTTAGCCCTAATATTGCTATCTTCTGCTTCGAGATCCCTTAAGACTTTTTGAAGTTGATGCGGGGCGGGTTTTCGATGTGCTTTCAGCTCTGGGAACAATGAAAGAAGAAAAGATATTTCATTTTCCGTTAAGCCGAAGTCTCTGTGGAGTGATATCAAATCATATTTATTGTCTGTTAGGGCATGTCTAAAAATAGTCAACGCTATCAATTTATTTCTGATATCCCGAAAATCCTCAAACCCAAAATATTCGAGCTCATTACCCATGTCTCATCCCACCTATAGCTCTATTGAGACCATTCCTCCAAGCTTCCTATGAAGACGGACCCACTTAATATGGTTTACTGCTTGTCGATAGATACGTGGGTACCTAGTGATCTTTATCAATTCTATATATGCATAATAATCCTCACGGCTTATCGACTCAAGCACCATCGCTAAGGCCAGAAAATTTTTCTCATCACGCATATCATGGCGATTTATCCAATTATCTAATATAGTAGCTATTTGTCTTATTATCAAAGATTTCTTTTTATGGTGGCTTGGATGTATTCTTCTTAGCTTACTTAATAGTGATTTAATCCCAAGTTTTTCCATAAGCATTTTTCCATTTCGCCCAATATCAGTCATCCTTGAAAGCCCTAAAAGATTTGAAGACCATACCTAATATTCATTTAATAGGCTATTAAAACTTAGTGAACATAATAAGTTTGGTGAGATGCTATGATTCCTGGAAAAGATTTTCTCACATTGTTGGATTTTTCGGCTGACGAAATACTCTATCTAATTGATCTATCAATAAGATTTAAACATAACAAAGTAGATGCCAAAAGACTAATAGGAATCCACAATAAGGCGGCGGCTCTAATTTTCGAAAAACCATCGACAAGGACTCGCATATCATTAGAAGTGGCTTGCCACCAACTTGGCTTATCACCGTTATACATAGAGACAAAGACAACTCAGCTTGCTAGGGGGGAGCCCCTAGAAGATTTCGCAAGAGTACTTGATCGCTACGTAGACATAATAGCAGCTCGGGTCTATAGCCATAAAACACTTGAAATTCTAGCTAGGTATGCTAGGGCCCCAGTTATAAATGCTCTAAGTGATATGTATCATCCGCTACAAGCATTGGCAGATTTTATGACGATAAAAGAAAAATTCGGCGATCTATCCGAGATAAAAATCGCATTTATTGGTGACACAGACAATAATGTGGCGCATTCGCTTACAATAGGAGCCGTAAAATTAGGCTTAGAAATAAGGCTTGTAGGTCCTAGAGAGTACTGGCCAAAGAAAGAGTTTCTAGACGTCGTGAATAAAGTCGCGGAGAGGACGGAAGCAAAAATTGTTATTACAGATAATCCTGCAGAGGGACTTAGAGATGCCAATGTTATTTACACGGACGTCTGGGTGTCGATGGGACAGGAAGAAGAAAGAAAGAAAAGACTTAAAGTGTTCCGACCCTACCAAGTAAACTTCGACCTAGTTAAGACAGCTAGCCAAGATTTCATATTTATGCATTGCTTACCTAGACATAGAGGAGAGGAGGTTAGTGACGATCTATTCGAATCTAAACACAGTGTAGTATTTGACCAGGCTGAGAATAGGTTACATACGGCAAAAGCTGTTTTCGCCGCAATACTGCTCGAGGAAAAACTATAGGATGGAGAAAACCATTGTCTCATCAACTCATAATTCCTAGATCAAAGGGGACATACATATTAGTATTGGAGTTACCAAGCGCTGCAAGGATACGTGTGGGAAGCCTAGGTATTATAGATTTTGACTCGGGAACATATCTATATGTTGGTTCCGCACATGGGCCAGGAGGACTCCATGCAAGAATAATGAGACATCTTCGTAGGAGGAAGAGACTCTTCTGGCACATTGATTATTTTTTGAGATATGCTAAGATACTTGCAGTTTATATCATCGAATCTCCGAAAAAGCTTGAATGCAGAATCGCCCGACGGCTTATTGCGGAGGGCGTGCCGTTTGTGTCCGGATTCGGCTCCTCTGATTGTCGATGTAAAAGCCATCTCTTCAGAACTGCTGACCCTCAAATTATTGATGAAATTCTAAGGAAACTTTGTTTGAACTACTCCTTAATTGATATTAGGTGATTGATATTGAGCAAGATCTATGCACATATGTTTTTGTATCCATTAGATAAGCAAATTGCGATTTGCGTTGACAGAAAAATCAATTGCTTAATAAGCCTCACAGCAACAACACTTATGGATTTGAAACAAAGTGATGTAGAACTCATTAATGATGCTGGAAGAAAAATTCGAATAGCATATCATGCTCCGCCTCATGATATGTTTCCTGGGTCTGTAGACCCGTATGTGAGGAAGGTTGCAAAACTAAGGCTTTCAGAGACATTAGACCTAGCCTCTAAAACACATGCAACACATATTGTTGCACACATCAATTATATTGAGGATATGCATAAATACTATGTGAGAGGCTGGATAGAGAACAGCTTAGAGCTTTTTGAAGAACTAATTAGACTCTATAGAGTACCAATACATATAGAAAATGGTTATGAACAGACACCCGAGATATTCTACAGAATGCTCAAGGAGGCCAAAAACGACTTGTTAGGATTCGCATTAGATATCGGTCATGTGTTGGCGTATTCAAAAGAGCCGCTGGAGATATGGATATCTCGGCTTTCGGATTATATCAGGGAGATACATATACATGAGACAAGACCAGGTGTGGATGAACACTTAGCCGTGGGATCCGGCCTAGTTGACTGGGACCATATACTGGCCATGCTTGAAAATAATGGTGTCAGCATAAATAGGATATGTATAACTGTCGAACCAAGAAATGAAAATGATCTTGATCGGAGTATTAGATATCTTAGGGATACCTTAGGTCTTATATGATGATCCTAGCTCCTCATAGATTTCTTTGGCGGCCTTCCTGACAGCATCATGTGAATTCATACTCGGATTCCACCCAGAGTTTTTAAGTTTTGTTATGTCTAAGAGCATTAGTTTTACATCACCAATCCAACCTCTGCCACCCTCAACGCCACCAGTGAATCTATATTTTGGATTTACACCAACGACCTCAGAGACAATATCAGCTATTTCTTTTACTGTTATCCAGTCCTCATTTCCAACATTATAAATTTCGAATTTGTTGTCTGACTCCAAAAATTTTTTGAATAGATGCATAGTTGCGCTAATAGCATCACTTATGTGTAGGTAACTTTTTCTTTGTGTTCCATCCCCAAGAATCTCAAGTTCATCTGGGTTTCTGAGTAGCTTTGTGATAAAGTCAAATATTACACCATGTCTTAAACGTGCGCCAATAATATTTGCGTATCTAAGAATTAAACTACGCATCTTAAAGGTATTCGCGTAGCCTAATATTAGTGCTTCACCAGCCAATTTTGAGGCCCCATATATTGATATTGGTTGAAGCAATGCGTCTTCTGGTGTAGGAAGTTTGACCTGGTCTCCATAAACCGTCGATGATGATGCAAAAACTATGTATCTAACTCTATTCACTCGCATTGCTTCTAGGACATTAAACGTTGCAACGATGTTGTCCTGCCAAAGTTTTTCGGGGTTCTTGACACCGATTCTAACATCCGATTCTGCTGCAAAGTGAAATACTATGTCTGCGTCCCTAAAAATCTCGTTAATATCATCCATTCTTGCGAGGTCTGCCTTTATAAATTGAAACTTTTCATCATCCTCCCAGTGAGCGATATTTTCATATCGTCCAGTGGAGAGGTTATCAATAACTATTACTCTCTTGTAGCGTTTGTCTTTCATGAGGGCATCAACTAGGTGGGACCCAATAAAACCAGCTCCTCCAGTTACTATTACGCGCATTGACGACACCTAAACCTCCTTAATTAGCTTATTGATACCACCCATAAAGATTAGAGGCAGAAGTATCGTGATGAAAACTGCTAATAGTGTTCCATCTTTTGTTCCCTCAGGTGGGTATCCTGGGACATATTTCTTGACTTCAATACTCGCATCGTTTATGCCTAATTCGAATTCTTCTTTGAGTTCTCCCTTTACCCTAACACCCGAGATTTTACTGGAAACAATACTGTATGTGCCTTCCTCCCCAAATCTTATTACTACCCAGTGGATAAATGTTGTTTGAGGGGCTACATATTTTATCTCGAATGTTACGTTGACATATTCTTCTCTTTCAAACACATATCTTGTTACCGACACATTTGTTATATTTAGAGCATCCACTATAGTCAGTTTTGTAGCTGGTCTTATAAGAAAGTGGCCAGATATGTTGTAAAGAGTCCATGTCTCCGGATTATTAATTATCGTGTAAATCTGGATGGATTGGCCCGCATGTATCTCAGTAGCATTTAGGACACGTGCCGCATGAAGTACTCCTTGGGCTGAGACTGACTGTATGTGCGTTGGTTGGCACTTGAAGGCGACCATGAGGAAAGTTGTGAGGATTATTATGAGTGTTAATCTGAATCTCCTCACTTTCGATCATCCCTCTACCTATTTATTAGTTTAACTAGAGTATAAATGGCGAAACTACTTGTCCTCTAAATCAGCAAATTTAAGTGCTTGTTGATACATTTTAATTGCTCTAGACACAACAGGGCATGAATCAAAGTCACACTGCCCATTTATTTTTCTACATCGAATATTGCTGGGATCCTCAAGATTATACTCGGCATACACACATACGACACGAAAATACTCCCAAATTTTGTAGTAAAGTGTTAGTTCTAGATCCTTCTTCTTCATATCAGGAGGTAAAAAGCCTAGGGTTACAAGTTTCATTATGTTGCCCATAGATTATAGCCTCTTTAGCACCCCTAAGCTCATATCCGTTTTCCTTATGCTCTCCTCTGGATTGTCGGTAAGATTCATAGCTGCGCGGATCGCATCGATATTTTCTGGTATAACAATAGCTTCTTGATGCACAGCATAGCTCATCCATAGCTCACCATCGATGATCCTTATGCTCTTACCAAATACCATAACCTCATATAGATCATTTCTCGGTCTACCTAGGTCCCTTGCCAGCTCTATTAGTGCCGCTGTTGAGTCCAGTTTCAAGTTTGTGGGAACAAGTATTATTCGAGGAGCCTCCTCTAGAGCGTTCCAGATATCACTTTCACTTACCTGTTCTTTAAACTTCACATTTAGAACGTGTAGATGCATTATTGTCGTTGGAACAACAACAGCAAATGAAACAATATCGATATCACCAAGAACAGTTTTTGCGTCTGGTGCATGATGACTAGGTATTTTGAGTGTTGGAATCACAGCATTTATTGGCCCCTTCTTTACCTCCCAAGGATCCGCAGCTCTACGCACAAGCACTACTCTGACCTTCTCTATTGGAGATAAACTGCGTAGAGTATGTATCACCCGCGAGATTGCAGTAGTATTACATGAGACTACTCTTATGTAGTTCTTGCCGAGGGCCTTATCATAGTTTACTTGAGCAACAAAGCTTACTTCAGCTACTGATTCTTCTTCGCCTCCTTGGAATATCGCTTTCTTGCCATGTTGTTGGTATATCCCTTTGTTTTTCTTACCTATTCCCTTAGGAGCAGCATCAACAATTATATCTGCTTCTCTGATGGCATCCTCAACGAACCCCACAACTTTGAGCCCCTTCTCCTCGAAATTCTTTGCTTCATCTTCATTTTCCACAAAAATGGGGATACCCAGTTTGTTTGCAACAAGAGCCTTAAAATCAGGGGTTCTCTTTCCAATACCAATAAGTTTCATATCGTCTTGTCTCATCACAGCCATAGCTATACGTTTACCTATAGTACCGAACCCATTAACGAAGACTTTCACAACCATGTAGCTCACCTACATAATATCTGAAAAGAGGATTATAACTCATGTAATTAAAACTACGAGAGTCTAGCTGTACATGTTGCTTTAAAATGAGGTATTTATATTTGGGGAATATTGTTAGTATATACCGATACTTATCGGTTAGTTAGTTGTGATGAAAATGTCTAGAAGCGGTAACGATGTAAAGAAGATACGCAGAAGTTCTAATCTACGTTCAATTTTGAGACTTGGTAAGAGTAGCTATGTTATAACGTTGCCCCATGACTGGCTACGAATGATGGGGCTAAAACGAGGAGACAAAGTTCTACTTGTGACGAATCAAGATGGAAGCTTAGCATTATACCCCATGGCCACTGATGTTACACCGCAGATATCTCTTGTACTAGAAGTCAATGCTGATAAGATGCCAGAGCACCGCGTTTTAGAGAGAATTCTCGTTGGAGCATACTTAGAGGGTATTAGACGTGTCATATTTAAGACAGGTAACCCTAGAGATCCCAGATTTGATAGGCTAAAGGAAATTTCCCAAAAATTTATCAACGCACGACATACGGTTACTTCTAGTAGTGTTGAATTTGAATTTCAGCAAAATTTTGATGCTGATTTCACAAATCTTGTTGTTAGACTCTCTGCTAGTCTACTTAGCATGATAGCTTATATAAAGAGGGCAATAAATGGGCAACCAGAGTACCTTAGGAATATTGAGAAGATGGAAGATGAGATTGATCGGGATTACTGGTGGGCTTTAAGAATTCTCGTTGCATCGCAAATAAATAGAGGACTAGCTATAAATTTAGGCTTCAGAAATCCTGCTCATATAATAGGTAATAGAGCTATTATAAGGGCTTTAGAGTTGGCAGGGGATTACGCATATGAAATTGCACAGGACTTGCAGGAATTAATCGAAACATATGGCCCTATACCCAAGAACATCGCGGAGATTATCGCGAAGGTAATAGATCGATGTGAAGATCTAATAAGCCACTCCATCTATGCTCTTCATGCCTTAGATCCACTTAGAGCAAACGAAAATCTTAATGAGGCACTGGATCTCCGAGAAGAACTCAAGAGAACATGTATGAGCATGGCTAATATAGCATCAGACCGCAAATTCCTAATATATCTTGCACGACTCATATCTAGATTAGTTGATGTTGTTGAAAGCGTATCGACAATAAATGAGGTTATAATCAATAGGTGCCTTGGAAACGAAGAAACAATAACTAGGTTTAAGCACCTAGAGCTTAGACGCGAATAAATTTTATCTTTTTATTCGATTATCATAACTATCCGAGACTAAGAGCTAGTATTTGCAGGTAGGTATAGATGCCAATCTATGGCAAAGTTGTCCGAAAAGTCCTCAAGAAAGCAAGCACGGGAGACTGGCTAGAAGGCTTAGTTAGAAAAGTTAGATTTGGAAGAGCACGAGAATGGAAGCTTATAGTTAGAACAACATTTATCGATGAAAAAACTCTTGCAAATATGATTGACTTTATAAATAGGAGTAGAGTTGTTTCTCCTAATATTCTAGCCGAGAAATTCAAAGTAAAAGTATCCACTTGTCGAAAGTTTCTTGAAGAACTAACTAAACTAGGATTTCTGAGGAGATTAGAATCCGCGGGGCCAGGTGCGTATCTATACGAAGTAATAGCCAAAAAATAGATAGGATAAAACAAGCATTTTTTAAATGCCGAAAGTTTCCTCTTTTTCCTCTTTATCCTTAAATAGGTCTCCTAATTCCTCTAGCTCTTCAGCCTCTACTGGAACCTCAGTCGAGGTTTTCTCCTCAGCAACAAACTGTTCGGGTTTGGGTTTCTCCTCCTCAACTTTTTCTTCAAATTCTATTGCCTTTTTCTCATCTGTAATCGCAGGAGTATATTCAAAGCTAAGCTTTAGCTCGCCACCTCGGTCCTTCCATATTGCGATTTTAAGTATAGCCTTATCGCCCTCGGCCTCGACTATAACTCTTCCTTTTCTAAACCCTTCTATGCTTCCAAATATTTCGGAAGCATATTTCATCAACATTGAAAGTGTATCCCCCCATTTCTTCTCATCCAATAGCATCACCTTTTGGAGACATAAACTAAGTAAAATTAAAGTATTTTTCTGAGTTGTTTTAATAATTGCTATCACATCAAAATTACTTAGCTATATAATGTTAAGTCGATTAGATAGAGGTACCCGGTATGGCTGATAGAAGTGATGATTTTTCTCTGACTTTACCTATATTGGTCTTTCCAATAGAAAGAAAACCCAAATTGGCATTAATTATTGTTAGCACATTCATATTTCTCTCACTTCTGGTAGCTACAGCCACATCGCTTGTTTTAAGATTCTTTCAGAAACATATTACTGAGAGCGCAGCCCCGATCCCAGAATCCGAAGCAGGTGGTGTCGCAGTAATAATAAATCTACTTTATCTGCTCTTCGCCGTCATTCTGGTAACATTGCTCCTGATTCTTCTAATACGTTACGGTAAGATCACATTCATGAAAATTATGATCCTCAGTTTGATGTCCTATATGATATTCACATTTACTTTATATATGGGTTTCCTCACTAGCGCTTATCTGCTAATCGCGATAGCTGGAGCCTTAGATTTAAATTTGCCATTCTTTATTGTCGACGTTCTATACTATACTATGATGATAATCGCAATAGTTTTTATCGCCATTTATATCATATCAGCATTTAAAGGAAGATTCATACTAGCCCGAAACATAATTCTAACTTTGAATGTCACATGGCTTGGAGTATGGATGAGCTGGAATATGGGTGAGCTAACACCAATAGCTCTCCTGATAGGTTTCGCTTTGTATGATCTATATAGTGTTTTTAGAGGGCCTCTAAAACAGCTAGCTGAGACGCTAAAGCGTAATATAGTATCTTCCGAAGGTGAAAGCAAATCAGGCTTTGGGTTAGGGCTGGGCGATATATTCTTTTACTCTTTTGCTGTTGGATATTCTTTTGCTGTGTTGAACCCCCTAGAAACCTTTGCCATTTCCATCATTCTTCTTGGTGGAGTGTTAATAACAATATTTCTGCTTTTTAGATCTAGAGCTGAAGCTCTGCCAGCACTACCAATACCAGTATTATCAGCTGTAGTGCTCATATTGATATTTAAGTACTTAGTTTAGTACTTCGGCTTAATAATTGTTTCGGATTCTCTTTCCTTATCGACCAGATAAACAACTACTAACTCTTTACTTAGGATCTCTATGTTTAGTATGAACTGTGGGTTTTTGAGATCCACAGGCTGATCTATAACCGCAGCTACCTGTCGAATTATCTCCATTCTATCAGCCATCTTTCTCGTTCTCAGCTCGATTTTCCATCGACCTCTTATTTTTTTCGCCAGAATTTTTGCTGTCTCCACAAGCCTATCAAGGTCCAGAGGAACAATAAAGTTTAGGATTCTCACTTTAACTATACTCAATAACATGCCTTCATCGAAAGCCTTCTCAATGAAATGAGTTAATTGTCTTCTGATAGACTCTTGTGCTTCGATATTCATGCTCTGAAGACACTCTCTTAGGTCTAGCAGTATCAACCCATTGATGCCGCCAGGTCTAGGCATTAGTCTTGCCTTATCAATATTGGGAATTATCTCTCTAAGGTTCCTAAGAAGGGTTTCCACCTGATATACCGCAGACTCACTAAGGTCTCGGGGATGAGTTTCATATGAAAATAGAACCCCTTCAAACAACCTATTTCACACCTAAAAACTTTTTAAGTCTTAGAGCATCATCCTCCATATAGACATTGTTTAGCATTATAAATATACTGCTTGATACCCCTTTCAGCCTCTCTATCTTCTGGCTTATTAGATCAAAATCCTTATCTGTGTATCGATATCTATAGTTTAGATATGGCTTTCCATGAAGACGAAAGTATGATGTCTCCGAGATCGAGACTGGCTCGTGAAAGAATATGTCAACTATGTGTATCAGCTTATTAAAACTACTAAAAATATCATCTAGAGCGTCAATATTTTTAAGCCAGTCCCCCCTCGGTTCCCAACCAATCCAGAACTTAGCTCCGAGGTTCTTAAGTCTTTCAAAGAAATACTCGAAGAATTTCATAGCGTTAGATACATTCTCATTTGTAGGCTTAAAGCTCGCAGGAGTTTGTACTACAAGAACTTTTCCGTCTAATATCTTCATATAATTTATGTATGTGTCAATCCACTTTTTTGTAAGGTCATTGAGTTTTAAATCTCCCGCCTGTTTTTTCTGAGTTTCTGTTAGCTTCCTAGTATATCTCTTCCAAGTCGGCAGCCTCGGATTATGTGTAAGACCTTGAAAAACCTTTAGGTTAAAGATAAATGATTCTGGGGCCTCATTTCTCCATTTCCTAACAGTTTTCTCCATAGGTATGTTATAGAATGTCTGCTGAACTTCCACACAGTTTATCTCACTCTTATAATACTTTTTTTTAAATGCGCAGACCCCAACATATATCTCCGTCACTTTTCCCCCTCCCTAATATCTACAGATAGCACATAAACTTCGAATAGGGAGGAGGACTCGGGAAGACCAAGCTTCTTTCTAAATGTATATCCAGGAAGGACTCGGGGATGTTCCTCTTCAACTATTCTCTCAACAAACATCCTCCAGTCTTCTTTTGTTGCTGATTCTACGCTTACATAATACTTCTCCGTAAGCTCCATCGCGGCTATTGAGTTTAAAAATTCTTTTCCATTAATCACGACTCTTATTCCATATACACACAATACTTTGAAGTCCTCCTCAACACTTATTATTCTGAGCTCCCTGAAGACAGCCCTCTGATCTAACCAACAAAGCCATAGGACGAATTCTAAGTTTTGGAGATCCGATATTTTTCTTTGATTTAGCATGTCGGCCACTTCTTCAATATGCTCCTTTGATATCACTTAAACCACCAGAAAAAGCTATTTTTAGGAGAAAAAGAAATTCAGAATTAATAAAAGAATGATCATTAGAGCATGACTATAAGTTTCGCTGTGGGGAACGCTGCTGTTACGATGCTGGCCCAAACTATAGCACTTGCAAGGGCATGTGGATATATCTCCCGTGTTGCATAGTAAGATGCTGCCGCGAGTCCTTCGGTAAGGAGGGCTATCATTGTCATTCCTATCAGACTAAAAATCGCGATTACCTTTATTGGTGATACAATGTAGATTAGGAATGTTATTGTTAACATAACAGTAACTTTTGATGCTAGTGAAGTCAATATGGAGAGGATTATAGCAATATGCCTTCTCCCCCCAAAGATTTCTTGTATCTGAGCTCGGTAGAAGTACTCATGGAACATAAAATACCAGAATACAGCAAATGCTGTTGGGATAAACACTAAAAATCGACCAGGAGTTTGTGGTACCATTGATATTAGTATTGAACCATATGTCATCTGTAATATCACGATAAAGACAAATGCTTCAATGATCCCTAAAATTGTTCCACGGCCAAAATCGCTCTTTATCGATAATAAAGTTTTTTGGATACAACTTTTTACACTCGATCTAGAGAGAATACTTGATGAGAATAATATAGCTATTGTCGCTACAAATAGATACCCACTAACAAGTACTGGTACAACATATCCCGTTCTCCCCGCTATTGTAACCATTCCGCTCAGAAAACCAGCCAATAAAACTACTGTTAGAAGAGGCCAAACAACAATGCTCACGACTATTGTTGTCTTAGCATATTCTATTGCTGGGAATCTTTTACCACCAGAAATCATTCCCAATTTGCTAGAAACAATAGGGGGTATTAAAGCAACTATAGCTATTCCAATAAGACCTGCTAGAGCTTTGAATTCAGCTATAAGCGTTCCCAGGGCAACATGTCTAACTCCTTTTACTCCTCTTGCATTATCGATCCATTCTAAGACTTTAGAAATGATCTTTGGATCGTATGGCTCAAGCAGATGATCTGATAGTTCGGATACAAATATCATTCGGGCAGTACCATTAGAGAAAGATCCATAGAGCCTACCAGGTTTGATCACTACAGGGTTTGTAGGGTTTAAGTACATTTTTGCTATGTCTAATCCTATAAACTCATCGTGTTTTCCCAGACAGATAAGAAGATTCCGAGGTGTTGAAGAGTTTACTATGCCTGGGAAATATGGAGGAGCTATTGCTATCGTTGCTAATACATTCAGGTCTTTCTGCACTTCACCAGCCAATACCATTGCAAGAAACGCACCCAATGAATGACCACCAAAAACTATGCTCTCATTCGGAGCTAGTATATCTTTAAGATAGTTAATTATTGCCTTACGGTAGCCTTTTGTCTGATTAAAAATCTTTCCTAGAGCTCTTACACTATCTTCGAGATCCTTAGTGCTAAGAATGTATTGTCCTTCGGTGCCCCCATGCCCCATTTGGTCAACTAGAATTACCCGCCATCCCGCCCGAGCAAGGTCTGATGCGAGAGGATACATCATTTCTTTTGATGCTAATACTCCGTGAATTAGAATTATCGTTCCTACACGTTCTTCAACAGGTTCCCATGCTGTTATCGCTATTGACAAACCACCACTATAAATCTTCGTAGAATAAATATTCGCAACACCTACTCGCTCTAAACAATGAGCTGAGATGAGTAGGGATACGAATAAAGCTGACATAGCTATGAATGCTGCTGTACTTCTCTTCATATTGTCACACCGCCTATAACCATATTCCCTTAACGAGGGGTAGATCTGCCCTTATTATCATTTTTCCTGCACGCTCCTTAATCTTTTGAAATACTAAGCTGAACATCTCCCTCTTTTCATTCATAGCGAGAAAACCTCTCCAGCCTTCTATTGTGTATAGAACAGTGTTCAGAAATAGTATCTGTTCTTTCACAAAATCAAAATCAACAAGGGATCCATAGAGCGCCATATGGAATGCTATGTTGGCTAATATCTGTGACCGCATAACACTGTCATAAAAACGCCATCTCTCAATTGATATTACGGCATCAAACCCATCTCTATTTTTGAGGAACTCACTAACAATAGCTGATTTATGGAGACTCTTAGATATGTCAAATATATCAACATTTACTACTTCATTAAGTCCGAAGTCCTCTAGGAGACCTTCAGCTAATCTTACTTCTCGCTCGGAAGGGTCCAATGCTATAATTTTGCCTCTAATCTTCTGGAAAAATTGGGCAACATTGACCAATCCGAATCCCGAAGCTAATCCGATAGTGAGTATAACAGGGTCTTCAACACCCGATATTTTTAATCTCTCTTTTACGCCCTTGTATAGTATCTCAAGAGTTTTAAGGCGAAGCATAACAAGTTGTGGAGAGAACTCTAGAGGCTCGAAGGCGATCGCTGCATCTGTTAGCCATTTGAGTTCTCTTTTCCCAGTCATAAGAACATCAATGATATTATCGCCGGTTAGTCTTATTACTTCGAATATAGCTCTCATAGGAGTTTTCTGGAGAACATCTACAGTTGATGGTTTTTTAAGTTTTCCTATGAATATTTTCAACTTAAATCTTCCAGCAGCTTCATCCAGAATTCTCATTTTGACGAGAGCACGAAGGAACTCGTGAAGGAATATAGTATCTTCTATTGAATGCTCCAATGCTACTTCCATTGTTGACTTAGGCGTTTTAAGGGTTTTATCCAGACCCAACTCATAGAAAGCGTTTAGGATCTCGCTTGCTGCTGCCCAATTAAGCGCTCTTAACAGTTCATGAATACCATACTTGGCCACAGGTCGAAGACGTGAGTATGGCTCTTTTTTGAGAAACGCTATTAATAGCTCCTTAATGTTTACCAATCATAACAACCCCCAATAGCACCTAAATTAAAGTTCATTGAAAAATACCGCAAAGCATAATGCTCAAACCAAAAAATTATTTTTTCTGGCTCTCCAAGTACTCGAGAGCAAACTTTATTGTGTCTTTTGTCTCATTGTCTATTTCTGAATCAGTAAGCAATTGTCTCGCGAAGTCCTCGCCAATGCTTTCTATCACGTCTGTCACATCTATCATTGCTTTACCTTTAGAGACTAATCTAAGAATGACTACTACCAGCTCTTTTTTCTTCTCTAAACTGGCATTTTTCAGTACTGATAACACAGTTTCGTATGCCAGATCTCGGACAGATTTCTCCAAATCCTCCTTTGTTAGGACAGCGCAACGCCCTATAATGTCTTTGTCCGCAAAACCAACATTTTTTATTGCTCTCAGAACCGCACGCCTAGCTTTTCTCTCAGGACTTTTTAGAAGAGCTATAAGTATCGATTTCACTTTCTCTACGTTCTCCTCAGCTTGCTTCTGGATCATATCTTCTATTAGCGTTTGGGCTTCCTCTTCATCCGCATATTTTATTGTATCTAGAAAGGACATACTCATATGCAAACACCAATTCGTTTTAAAATAACCTTGGAAAACAATTAAAAACAATTTTAAAAAAGTTGGTTCTGAAGGATAGGATACAAAAGGGCGGTGAAGCACATATCGAGACCATTATTATCAAACTCTATTTGCGAATATTCTATATGAAAGCTTAAGTGCTTCTAGCCCTGCGAGAGTACCTTTGAGTAGATATTCTACAGCTGCTCCACCACCAGTGCTAACGAAGTATTTTCCTCTTTTTATAGACTCATCTATCTCGCCCAGAACACTTACGAGGTGCCCCCCAAAGAACATAATAAATTTATTCATTCTGAATAGTTTCTCTAGAAGAGTCTTTGAGCCCCAAGCAAACTTCTCGTCCTCAATAACCCCAGCGGGACCTTTAATTAGAATCGCATCCCGATCTCTAATGAGATCGAGATAATATTCTATCGTGGCAGGGCCTATGTCTTTGGCTGGGGCATCAACCTCATTAATCTTGTCTACCGATATATTTTTCCTAGTTCCATTGACCTCCACACCATAGTCCAATGGAAGTACTATTTTGTCGCTCTTAGCTAGGGCTCGGATCTTCTCTATTCCTTTATTTCCTAATCTATCTAAGATTAATTCCTTTGTCTGTGAAGGAATTTTAAGGCCCTTTACCATGTGAAATGCGAGGGCTACTAGTCCTGTTAGGAGAATCCTATCAGTTTTTCCACTCTCTAGAAATTTTTGTATATATTTCACAGCATCTGAGAGTTTAGCGCCTCCAAATATTAGAGTGTATTCCGATGCCTGCTTCCTAATTCTGTCTAGATTCATTATCTCTTTTTCCATTAGTAAACCAGCGGCAGAAGGTAAAACAGGAGCGAACCCCACCACCGATGCGTGGGCTCTATGTGCGACGGCAAAGCCGTCCAGAACGAAGAAATCTGCATACTTACTCAGAGTTTTGACGAGAGGAGATTTTGCATGTTCCTCTGGTGCTTTGTTTTGGTATTCGAACTCAAGCAATCTAACGTTGTCTAACAACAAGATTTCTCCTTGGCCTAGATTTTTTATTGCATTGATTGCTTTTGTTCCTAAAATATCGTCAACAAATTTGACATCCAATTCTAAGATCTCTGAGAAAAGCTCAGCATGCGGTCTAAGTGACACAAAATCCTCTCTGCCCGGTCTTCCCTGATGCGCAAGAAGAACAACCCTATTGGAATTATCTATGAGCTGCTCGATAGTCTTCTTATGACTTCTAAATCGCGTGTCATCGAGGATAATCACTTCATCTCCTTGCTTTTTAATCGGACTATTAATGTCTATTCGACATATGACAGTACTCCCCGGCTTAACTATGCTCATATCAAATACCTTCTCTAAGGAAACGCCCATGAGAATCACCTAAGACAGCTCCCCCCCATATGGATAAAAAAGATAATATAATTCCTATGATGTCCCTAAGTCCCTATAGTATTATGTCTAGAACTTTCTCTAAATTTACTGGCACCCCCTTTATGTCCGCCAGCAAACGCATTAGTATATTCTTTGCTTTATCCCCATCGTCCTTCAGTTTCTTAGCAAGTAGGATACTACCATTTCTTTTGATCATATAGTTCACTCCATATGCATTTATTGCACCTTCCTCCGGTATCGCCTTCCTATTTATTCTTAGATATCGGATTAGTGATACGGCATACATATGGTTCGAAACTAGACGCGCATCAGCAACCTTTCTCTTTATATCTATGAACATTATCTCCATGTCGTTAGGTATTATTGGTTGTCTGAGAACAAAGTATTCATCCACGTAGATATTCAGTCCATGAATCAGCATGCTTGGAGGATCATATGTCGCGATCGTTCTAATAGCATACCTATCCATATTGACATACAAAATGTGATCTGAGTGATAATAAGCTATGTTGGCAGAACCTGTAATGTGAAGTTCCCGAAGAATAAACTCGTTTAGTTTTATTTCTTCCCTTCTTCTACATTTAGGACACACAATCATTATTGGTGCCATATTGGATCACCAGGTCTCTCCATACGAACCCTGCAGTTTTACTTACGGTGCTTTGACATAGCCAAAAAAGGTACTAGGTCGAAGTCTTGACAAGTCATTTGGATTTCAAGCCCAGATAATAAAGAAAACAATTAGAAATAAAAGATTTTACTATTCCTGAGCAATACTATCCAAAGACTTTTCCTGGATATGAATATCTTCTTAGCCAATTAAGTTCAACTGTTGGGCCAAGAATTTTTCGTATATCTTCGATATTCCATATAAGCATTGCTAGTCTCTCCAATGCGAGGCCCCACGCGATTGTTGGCCATTTTACTCCATATGGTGCCAGAGATTCTGGTCTAAACATCCCCGAGTTTCCAACTTCAACCCATCTTTTATTCTTCTCATGCCATGCAAATATTTCCATAGACGGCTCCGTATAGGGATTATATGTGGGTTTAAACCGGATTTTCTTTATTCCCATCCTCACATAGAATTCCTTTATGTAACCCATAAGACTTCTAAGGGTCAAGTTCGGAGCTATTACGAATCCTTCAATTTGATGAAACTCGCAGAGATGTTTCCAGTCGATTGTTTCGTTTCTAAATACCCTGCCTACAGCAAAGAATTTTACTGGAGGTTTTATTTTCCCTGTCCTTATGGCATAACCAAGAACTCTAAATGTTGTTGCTGTTGTATGGGTCCTCAGAATGCATCTCTGCGCAATTTTTTCGCTCCATGGAAGCCTCCAACCAATGCTTCCTGTGTCTCCACCATTCTCCTGGATCTCTTTAATTCTGCTTACTAACTCTTCTTCAGGTAGTATTCCTCCGCTAGGTTGAGACAACCAGAAAGTACTCTGCATTTCGCGTGCTGGATGATCCTGTGGGATCCACATCGAGTCGAAACACCAGAATTCCGTATCCACCCAAGGTGATCGCATCTCTTTAAACCCCATAGATATGAATACTCGTCTTATCTTCTCAGCGAGGAGCTTCAATGGATTTTTACGTCCACCCCATATCTTCGGAGTCCAAGCTTCGACATCATACCAACGTATAGGGCGCCGTTCCCATTCCCTAGCGACTATTATTTCTGGTGTTATCCGCTCAATGAATCCGACTTCTGGTATCCCAACTGATACTATTTTCTCGCCTAATTCTGTTAGTTCTAGAATCCACCTAGTCTTCGTCTCAAGCTTTGCGAGACCTCTTCTAAGTAGCAGTTTAAGTTCTGGGCTTTCTTCATCCAGAGGGATTTCTCGCTGCTCAAGTAACTTTCTTAGATTTTTCTCAGTTTCAGGAATCTTAATATTTTCTGCTTTGTTTGTCAGAACAATATATTTTTCTTTATCCTCTCTTAGAATTTGAGCAAGCTTCGTGCGGAGAAGCGTCCCCAATGCGGCAGCTATTTCGTCATCAGTAAATCCGTGGTCGGACAAACTACTCAAAGGAATTTTCTTCATGGTCTTAAGCATGTTAAGGAGCTGAGTTTCTGGAAGTGGCCTCTCTGCATAGGTATAGGCTTTCTTCGTGGGAACATATACTTTAGTTTCAAGCGACTCTCTCTTGATTATTCCTTTGTTTTCCAGCCATAGTATCGCTCTATTTACCTCTGCTTCCGTTAGCCCAGAGATTCTAATAGCAGTATCAATGTCTATCTTTCTTTTGCTTGTTTTCGCTAATGATTGAAGAAGCTTTCGTTCTATCTCTGTCATTGAATAGATAATTTCTTTGAGCTTTCCATTGTTTTTTTTCAAATAGCACACCTCAATATCGGGCTAAACCTACAATTCCTCCAAACCCGCTTTTAAGTTGGTCAAAATGCTCCTTATTATCCTTTGATATTATTATCACATGAGTCGATACATTGGATGCCTTATCAAGCACAAAGTTTATTAAACTCTCATCAACAATATCAACTTTCGGATCGCCCAAATCCTTACATATATCTTTTGCTATTTGCTCAGCATCTTTGGACGAGTCTACAAGGATATATCTCTCAGTTTTATTCCCGCATTGAATCTTAGCTAAGACTTTATCGAGGTCTTCCGCTATGAAAACTTTGTCTAATCTACCCTCCTCAAGAGCCCTCATCGTTTCTTGAAGACCAACAACAACTTTTTCTGGTGAGATATTCATGGCTTCCATAAGTTCATCAAAAGCTTCTTTCTGCTTCGCGTATTCTGTTTCCTTTATTAGATTGATCGCATTGTTTACAGCTTCTCTAAGCCCCTCATATCCTTGATACTGAGCTGAAACTAAACCAATTATTTTTTTGCGAAGTCTATAGTCAAGACTATCTACATCAACAAAATCCTCTTTTGCAAATGCGGGGCCCGCGACTATAATGCCATTTAGTTTATCAAGCATATGAAGAAATATTTTGTTTGCTTCTTCTGCTGTTTTTTTGAGATGATATTCATATGCAGATTCTATTTGCCTCTCAAAACGCCTTTGGCTCTGTCCGCCTTTACCATGCTTTCCATGTACATATGTTTCTATTCGCTTTAGGACTCTGATCGTTGATCCTTGCAGTAGACCAATTGTTGATTCGTCTCTTTCAACAATTATTATGCCATATGTGTGGTGAGTCTTAAGTATTTCCTCTAACACCTCCACATGAAATATAGAATCGCACATGTATAGCTTCTTCTGAATAGGGATGGGGGGTATTATTTCCCAGTACTCCAAATCGTTTGATTGTTGTGTCCAGCCACAGAAGATTAATAAACCATTTTCGGGAATTTGGGGCCAGGCCTTAAATTTTGATGCTATGCTTCTAAGGGCGGCTTGAACATGCTTTCTTGTTGTCCTAGACTTTATTCGCGCTGCTGTCGCAAGTTCTTGGTTTATGAGTGCGGATATCTCTGAAACGGGTGTTTTAGGCGGTATCCATATTGTTACTAACGTAGTAGAATGACCATCATACGATGTCTTACTTTTAAGATCATTTACTATTCTAAGGATTTTTCTTCTAACCGCCTTATCCTCTATGTCCCATGTACTCATGTCTATTCTCGGCATCTAGATACACCACAATAACAGATTCTGAATTATTGGTAACACAGCAATATGTTTTAATAGTGGGGGCTAGCTAGGAAATTCCTACTAAGGAATTTCGAGGGGCTCTATAACCTTCAGTCTAATTATTAAGAAGTATTAAAGTATTCGGAAATTCCATTTTTCTTAATCATCTATTCGAAGAATGGTTGTCTCATACGGATTGCTTCTATAAATTTTCTTGCAAGACCACGAAGATCCTCACTTCTAAGACTATCTGAATATCCTACTATTGTGTCTCTCAGAAGACAAGGTTTCCATCCCGTAGGAGTCGCCCTGATCCTTATACAGTTTTTGCAAAATGTAGAATTAAACATCGGTCTTACCAATTCTATCTCAACACCATCAACAACGTAGCGCCGCCTACCCTGCATCTTCCTAACAATTATTCTCTCTGCTTTTGATTCCAAAATTTTCTGTAGGTCTTCTATCGGCCTATAAAATTTTTTGAATAACTTATCATTCGTATCCGATGAGTGATATTCGATAAATTGTATCACAACATTATTATTCCTCCCAAACTCGATGAAATCGAAGATTTCGTCATCGTTTATGCCTCGAAGTACAACAACATTGATTTTGACTGGATTAAGCCCAGCCTCCACAGCTCGTGATATACCCTCGAGAACCCTAGGTAACATATTTTTTGTCCGAGTAATGACATCATAGCGATCTTCTCTCAGCGAAACTAGTGAGATATTTATCCTTGTTAGACCTTGTTCTTTAAGTTTATATGCCAGTCTCCAGAGAAGAGATCCATTTGTGACTAGAGAGATATCTTTGAAGCCCAGAAGCTTGAGGGTCGATATAATTTCTAAAATTTGTGGGTGCAGAAGGGGTTCTCCTCCCGTAATCTTCACCGCGTCTATCTCAAATCTACGGGCAATGATCCCAATTTTTCTGACCTCTTCAGCCGTTAGCATCGGATATGAGTCTTTGAAACAATGATAGTATCCTTCCGAATGGCAGAAAATGCAATTATAGTTGCATGCTGTAGTAATTATTATGCGGAGATTTTCTATCGGTCGCCCAAATCTATCGTATATTTTCATTGAGATTCACTATTATAGGACTGTGTCCTATGAATGAAAAAAGAAAAATAATTAGGTTGTCTAGAATGGTTTTTCAGGGAATATTGCAACGAAGTACGCTATTGATAGGGCCCCCGTCCCTAGGAGGGCCCAGAATAGATCTCCTGGAATAAATATCTGCATTAGGTTCCACGTAACATAAGCAAATATCGCAGTCAATATCAAATCTGCTATTATTATTGTTTTTGTCCGCACAGTTCTGGCCTTCTCATACACATGGTGGAACAATTCTACTCCAAGTATCAGAAGAAATATCACAATTACCCATAGATTCGCCTCAGCTGTTTTCTCAATGACAAATTTGTCCACTAAATATATCGCCGTTACGGATATTGCCGCCCCATATAATACTATAGCTATCATTTCAGTAACAAAATTCCTCACTTTGATTACCATCGGGTATATCATTGTCGTCGCAAGAATCCACACAATGTATGCTTCTGGAAACCCTATTCTTAGATAGTATATCCCTAAGATCAGTAGAAACTCTGCAAGCGCAAAAAGCACAGTTTGAGCATAAGGCGATAGTCTATACGCATCTTCAAGGTTTTCACGTATTTCAAATACGATTTCTTCCTCCGACATTATCTTCTCCCCCTCCTCTTACTATAAGGAATGAATGGATATATCCTCCCACGCCAGAGGGCGAGCTCTCTGGCATGCCTTTTTCTCCATGCAAGATTTCCAAGCTGGACGGAGCGTATAACTAGGAATAGTTCACGTGGGTAAGGCATCGATCTAAATACTATGGGCTCTTTCTTTCCATGAAGCCATATCCTTACATCTCCAACAGGGGTTGATCCAAAGAAGTTATTTATTTTTTGTATTGGACTCATATCTATGTCGATACGCGCTACGCTGCCTCGGCGGATACGTCCGGAGAGTTCATCAGCTGGATGGAGGTCATAAAGAATTCCTGAGTAGAAACCTACTACCACCGAATATTTTCCTCTGTTCCATGCCTTGACAACATTGTCTATTAAATCATAGAGGACAATTCCCACTCCAATAAAGAGTAGTGAGAGTACTAAAGGATCTATCCTCCCACCAGATATGCGTGCAAGTGAATCTATTACATAGTCCACTCCCAGAAGAACCGCAATAAATATCGCTAGAGGAGCTAATATGACTAGCCACATAATTATAGCTACTAGTGGATGACTTGTATAAAATAATTGATATGCCCCATAAATTATGTTGTCCCCTTTAGTTAGTCTCAAAGCTCTCTCGTAGTCCTTTGGAGTCAAAAAGACGAGGGGGTCTACGAGTGAGTAACCCTTTGATGTTCTCAATACTACACCAGCCTTTTCTAGTCTCACTAAAGCTTTTTCTACAACTTGTTGAGGCAGCCCTAATTCCTCACTTATTTTTTTCAAACTAAAAAATTTTTCGTCTAGGTAGTAGTTAGTTAGATGCTCGATGACTTTAGCTAATATAGGATCTCTTTTTCTCTTACTTAAATAGAATAGTCCCCCTGCTATTATCCCACCTATTAATGAAACTACATAGTAGATTAATTCATTCATAAAGATACACCACTATTATCTATAAGAAAAACTATGGCTAAAAGCGACAATAATAAAACTTTGTTTAAAAAGGGGAAGCAGAAATGCTTGCCAAAGTTCGATATTTTGGAAAGTTTCGAAGCGTTACAGAGAAGCTAGAAGAGACTATCAATTTCTCAGGCAGAACTGTTAAGGATCTCCTGGATAAGCTTTGTAAGATTTATGGTGAGAGGTTTCAGAAGATTGTTATAAATGACAATAAACTACCCCCTGATGTCATAATTCTGGTTAATGGAAAATCTATAGGAGATAACCTTCGCTTAGTCTTGAAAGATGGCGACACAGTTTCGATAATGCCATTCGTTTCGGGCGGTTAAGATGAGGATTACTTCACTGAAAATAGTGAATGGCCAGATAGTTGGGCTTAAAGGTCAAAAAATCGAAACCATAGAGGTAATAGCTGGAAGTGCTAGTAAAACTAAGAAGGCTATCATAGAGATTGTAGATGATGTCCCAAAAGAAAATCTACCAGCAATAATAGAGACCCTCTCACGGCTACGCGATTATCATCTAATCTTAGAGGGGGGCGACAGAAAGACGGGGTTCTACTTTCTTTTCAATAATGGAAGAGCTGTTATATTTATCGATAAGAGATTCTTAGCGGAGAGCAAGACAATAAAGCTCCTCGAGAAATTATCTCAGCTGGCTAGTAATAGTAAGCAATTTCAAATAAATCTACTTAGCCCTATTGCAATAACATCGGCTCTTAATGCCATAAGAAACTTTGGGTCAAAGATTGATCATAAAAAACTCCAATTAGATGCAAAGTTAGGAAAATTCTTAGTAGAGAATAAAAACCTACTCGAAGTCTTCGATTCAATTAAAGTTTTTACGTCGAAACACCATGTCGTCATCGTGGATAATAAACTTAAACATATTAAAATTTTACGGCCTGAGAGACAGGATAGTACTTTGCTTCTCCGCAAAATTATCGATTTTTCCCGGAGGGTGCCAGTAACGATTGTAGAAATAGACGGATCTAAAAACGCGGAGATTCTAGCAAAGATCATAACAATAATTCAGGATATTGATGTTTCCCCAGCCCAATGCATCGTCATTTCTCCTAAGAAAATACAGTTGTCTGTTGCGCAATTCTGTGTGATCGTTGAGATAGAAGATTTTTGCGAGAAAAAGCTTCTTAATGCATTAAAAACAGCAACCACAAGCCTTAGGGCGGGTAAATTCGTAAGAATTTTTGTGAAGTGAATAGTGTGTAGGTGTTTTCTCTGGCCCTTACAGGTATTGCAGGTTTAATAAGCTTTTCAGACACTGTTGATGCTGATGCTATCATCAGAAGTATCACAGAGAAACTAAAACATCGAGGAGGAGCCTTTATTTTCAGACAAAACCTAGATATAGGCAATGTATTTTTGATACAATTCTATACAGAGCAAGCAGATCTCAAGCCTATTATAAACAGTAAGAAATTATTCGTATTAAGCGGGAGAGTATTTAATCTTAAGGAGGCATTATTAGAGGAGTTCAAACCCGAGAAACTCAGAGGGTACTATGTTTTAGCTATTGCCAACAGAAAAACTTTGCGGATATTCCGGGATAGAATAGGAATACAGCCTGTTTTCTATGGATATACAAAAGATTTTCTGGTTTTCGCATCTGAGAGAAGAGCTATTAGGGACTTCGTTACTCCCATAAGACTCCCCCCTGGTCATATGTTGCTTCTTCAAAATAGAAAAGTTTCCATAAAGCCCATCCGGATTTTAACCAAACCAACACCCATAGAAATATCAGAAAAAGAGGCTACTGAGACGCTATCGAGGCTAATTATACAGTCGGTTGAGAGGCTATCTGAGGACGAAATCGCAGTAATGTTCTCAGGGGGTCTGGACTCCACAACTATTGCTAGGGTCGCCTCACGGTTCTCAGATGTTCGCTTATTTACTGTAGCTCTGCCAGAAGCTCGTGATAGCGTCTGGGCTAAAAAAGTTGCTGACGTTCTGAAGCTTCCCATAGATATCCATGTGATACATCCTGGCGATCTAGAATACTACTTAGAGCAAACAATCTGTGTTATTGATGAGTGGAATCCCTTGAAAGTTCTTATTGGGATTCCAATATATATTACCTGCGAAAGAATTCGTGAGAACGGCTTCAGAGTAGCATTTGCTGGTCAAGGCGCCGATGAGCTCTTTGGGGGGTACGCGAAGTATCTGAAAATGTCAATACAGGACTTTCTGATGAATAACTTCATTGATATAATAACATTAGCGGCTAATAATTTGGAGAGAGATGAGCATATATCTACGTTCAATGGTGTGGAGCTTAGGCTTCCATATCTTGATGATGATATTGTAGATTTCGCACTAAGGCTCCCCCCAGAACTAAAAATTAGAAATGAAATCCGTAAGTACATCTTGAGACTTGTTGCAATCCGTCTTGGAGTGCCACGTGAGATAGCATTTGCGCCAAAGAAGGCTGTGCAGTATTCTACTGGAACAGCAAGATATATAAGGAGAATAGCAAGAAGGATAGGCAAATCCTTAAGTGAATATTTTAGAGATGTCTACACTAAAATATGTTATGGCCCCACTAATGCGAAATGAATGCTATTTATCTTATCAACTACTGCTAAAGGATTACTACTCATTGTTATCAGCCTTCCAATGATTTCAAAATCAGCACCATGCTTTATTGCCGATCCGATCTCCGCACCTTGAGCCCCAATACCTGGTGATAGTATTATTTTATCCCCAAGAAGCTCTCTAGCTAATACTATTTTTTCTGGGAATGTTGCTGGGGCTACAACACCATTGGCTAGATCCCTAGCTATTTCAATGAACTCGTGAGTGAATCTATTGATGAACTCTTCTGCACCTTTATGCGTCATTGCGACCACTAAAAAAAGCTCAATTTCCTGCCTAGATAAGAATTCTGAAAGACTACTTATGGCATCCCGCCCAATGAATGCATGAGCAATAACACCATCTATGAGGTCTACGATTTTTTCGATGGTTTTTATCATTATGTAGGGGATATCGGCCAATTTGAAATCTGCAAGAACATATATGTCGGAATTTTTGAGGGTCTCCACAATACTTGTGAATTCTCTAGATAGAATTAGCGGTAGGCCTATCTTGACTCCCGCTACCCTACTGAGAACTCTCCTCAGGATTTCCAGCTCTCTAAGTTTCCCTAGACGATCTAGAGCGAGAATTATTCGGCTTCTCTGCTTAAGCTCGCTAAGCCCCATCAGAATCCCCTTGCTCTACGAGTTTCCGTATAATTTCTGGCAGTACAAAAGCACACTTATGCACTTCTGTGTTATAGAAAATAGTATTTGTTGGGGGTTGACGGAGGGGTTCTGATGCATCTCTGCGATCGCTGGCAGTCAGAAAGATCCACATGCCCCCTGGATAGTAGGGCACAATTGTCCAAAAGGGCTTAACAATTCGAAAAAGCTGTTTTAGATATCCGTATATCCTAAGAAATATTTCTCTTTGGAACAAAGGAGACCCTGCTTGAAACACTGCTATGCTGTCTGGTCTCATGACCTTCTTCACGTTTCGATAGAATTCTTTGCTTATGAGCGAACCAGCGGCAGTATCTTGGTATGGATCCGAGTAGTCTCCTATTATAACATCAAATTTAAAGTCTGCCTTTCGTAAATACTGGGCGGCATCCTCTATCACAATCTCTACTCGGGGGTCATCGAATGCGCCTTCATCGAGTCTTAGGTATTTTTTCGATGTTTCGATTACAGATTTGTCTATCTCGACAATAATAACCTTTTTGACGCTATCATATTTGAGAACTTCCCTTAGGACAACTCCATCTCCTCCACCGATTATGAGAATTCTCCGCGGATTTGGATGAGCTGTTAGAGGGACATGTGCGATCATTTCGTCATAAAAGTCAAATTTTTCAGCCGTTTGTATCGTTATATCGTCATCCTCCCTAAATAGAAGTATTTTTCCAATAGACTGAGTTTCCGCAATGATTATATCAAAATATTCTGAAGATTCCTCGTGGACAATTTTCTTAAGATGGAACTTCAGAGCTACTCCGAGCCTGCTATTCTCTTCGCCTATCCACTGCTCCAATTTCGTTCCCTTTGACCGAAAAAATCAAATCTTTTTATCCCTAGAAAAACCAAACAATGTTATTAAGCTTATCTTAGGCTGATATAATGCTTGGAAAAGAAGAGATAATTCTCGAACTATATGATAGAGGAATTATACAGTTTGGTGATTTTGTGCTATCTTCTGGTAAGCACTCTTCGTTCTATATAAATCTTAGGATCCTTCCCAGCTTCCCACGGTTATTCAAGGATATTGTTAAGCTATTTATTGATAAATGCTTGGCTGGACTTGAATTCGATGTTGTATGTGGTGTGGCCACGGGAGGCATCCCTTTCGCGGCCTATATCTCATTCTTTCTAAACAAACCACTCGCGTATGTTAGAAAAGAACGAAAAAGCCATGGCCTCAAAGACCTAGTTGTTGGGATAGTGGATGGAAAGAAAATTCTCGTTGTTGATGATGTAGCCACAACAGGAGGTTCTCTAATACAGGCAATAGAACATCTAAAGAGAAGTAATGGAATTATTATGCACGCCGGAGTCTTAGTTCTGAGAAGCAACAAACCATTGAACGCACTCAGTAAGCTAAATGTCAAATTAGCATATCTGCTTACTGGTAGGGAGATTCTCAAAACTCTCTTAGAACGCGGAAAGATATGTGAGGATACCTATAATAAGGCTATCAAAGAAGTATAAGAATCTAATTATCAATTTCATATTTGGATATCAGCCTAGAAACTCGATGAGGTCTCTTTTGGAGAGCTCCTTAAGCATTTCATAGAGATCATCAAAGCAGATACTAGGATCCTTCATGATGAGATTTAGAAGTGTTGTTCCTTCTGGACCCTTGATATTCGGATCTGACATTATCATATCGAAAACGTTTGTTAGTTGGGGCCATAGAGCAAGTATGCTTGCACGCGCAAATCTTATTGCGTTTATCCCCTTCTTAGCTTTAATTCTTATTCTGTGCGCATTCATGACCATATTGAGGCGTTCTTTAAAAGTAGGGGTGTCCTTATCAATACTGCTTGAAACCGCGTATTTTAGAGCGAGATATATCGAGGAAAGATCGTGCTTCTCAACCATAATTAGAGGCAAACAAACCTTTATAATGCTACTTGGTATATTGTTATACAAGATGACAACATTGCTATGCTCAACAGCAAAGTAGTTGCGTCCTGAAACCCCCACTCTTTTGATGGAATCTTTTATCAAGTTTCTATATGTATTAACGTACTCCATTATTAGGGATACATCCTTGCCAGAAAGTTTAGATGCCCGCAGATCGATGATTTTATTTTCTAAGTCGATTAGAGCGACTTCAAAATCTTTTATTAGAAACCTAGGAGAAAGTAAAACCCTATAGGTATCATAAAATACACGTATATCAGAGGGTATATTATCCGAAGCGACTATATAAGCTCCCCGAATAAACCCCGTTGAATCAAAATTAATGATAAGTGCATGGTCGCCATGCAAAAAACCAATCCTAGCCACACCAAGTTCTGTTATCTCCTTTATATCCTCCTCGCTGATGGTATAAACATTTGTGCGTTCACATTTAGGGCATTTTACTGTTATTGTTGTATGGACTATCTGTTTCTCGGGCAAATCAACACACCAACTAGTTGTCCTATTGCATAATATAATTATATTTTAATTCTCTTAGTTTTTTTGCTAATTCCGATACTTGAATTCTGATCTGATTCTTCGTGTCTCTAAATCTTATAGTTACTGTATTATCTTCAAATGTTTTATGGTCAATTGTTATTGCGAAGGGTATTCCTATCTCGTCTATTTTTGCATAAGCTTTTCCGATCTTACCCGAGAAATCAATATATGTTGCAAATCTTTCAAGCTTTAGCATTGTGTTTATCTCCTTTGCTTTGGCTATGAATTTAGGTTTTTTGAGTAGGGGGAGTATAGCAACATCGTAGGGAGCCACTTTAGGGTGTAACCTTAGAACTATTTTTCCGTCTCTAACTGTATATGCCTCAGTGATTATCGCGAGGAAAATTCTGTCAATTCCGAACGAGGGCTCTATGCAATAAGGATAAAATTCTTTTCCATTCTTTGTTAGATATAGCTTTTCGCCACTCATATTTGTGTGTCTCCGAAGATCATAATCAGTTCTATTTGCGATTCCAACGATCTCTTTCCATCCTAGATAAGGGAAGTAGTATTCGATGTCGAATGTTTGTTTGGCGTAGTGCGCCAATTCCGTTTCAAGATGTTCTCTTAATCTTAGGTGTTCTGGTTTTATCCCTATGCTTATTAGCCACTCAACCGCTTTCCCAGCCCAGTACGCATGCCACATGTTGGAGAATATACCCTCATTAAACGCTTCACCAATCGTCCTTTCCTTTGGCTCAAGTTCTCTCTTCTGTTCTTCTTTTGTCCAGATCTTCACTTCTATGTTCTCTACCTCGCTGAATAATGCACAGTTATTTTGCTCGTTAGGATCAATAAAATATTCTATCTCGGCTATCTCAAATTCCCGTAACCTAAAAATAAAACCTCTCGGTGATATCTCATTTCTAAATACCTTACCGTAGCTCGCTATTCCGAAGGGTAGCCTCGCCCCTACTATTGCTGATATCAACTTGAAGTTTGTAAACATTCCCTGTGCTATCTCTGGCCTCAGATATACTACCGAGCTTTCATCTTTGACCGCTCCAACATGAGCCTCAATCATCAGATTGAAGCACCTAGGTTCAGAGAGCTCCCCCCCACATTTGGGACATTTGATATTGTTGTTCTTAATCGCATTTTTTACGGACTCCATAGAGAAATCCTGTATCTTAATGCCAGCTTCCTCTAGTAATGTTTCTGCTTTGAATCGTGATTTGCACCTAGCACATTCAACTAAGATGTCGATGAACTCATCGACATGACCAGACGCCACCCAAACTTTTGGTGATGTTATTATGGCTGGCGATATTCCATAGACATCATCACGAGAACTAACAAAAAACCACCACCAATCATCAAGTATTCTCCGCTTAATCCCAAATCCTATCGGACCATAATCGTAGAATCCAGCAATGCCACCATAAATTTCGCCTGATAGAAAGATAAAACCTCTTCTCTTTGCAAGATTTGCAATATCGCTTAGAGATATGCTCATACCTATCAGCTCCCCAACATAATAATTAATAGCAGTTAGTGTTGCGTATATCCAAATTCTTCATGTGATTTCTCCGATGTTTATCTCAAAAAAAAGAGTTGTGATTATTTCTGCTTTATTTTGAACTCAAGTTCTAAGATACCATTCTTAAATGAGGCCTTTACAGATTTCGGATCTACTTTCTTTGGTAGCTCAATTTCCTTGTAGTATTTTCTATCGGACCCTTCAGCACGTATAACAACTTTACTTTCTGTTGCATCAACATTTATTTTATCTTCATCGACACCAGGAAGATCAACTATTACTCGTACCTTTGCGTCTTCCTCATATACTGTTGCTAGGGGCTCAAACTCTTCAGTTCTTCTAACCTCAATCTTCCCTTTGGGTTCCTTAGATGTCTTTACGTTTCCAAATCTATAGATACGTGGGGGGCCCGTGGGAGGTATAACTATTGTAAGACCCCATGTATAGCGTTTAGGCTTCCGTTCTCCCATTAAGAATTCGCGCTCCATTTCGCTGATCTCGCTAAAGAAGCGGCGAACCATTCTATCGAACTCTTCAAATATATCACTAAGTCTCATAGGCCTCTCAAATACGTCCTCAAAAAACTTCTCCATGAAATCGTCTATATCTCTGTAAGGCCTTTTTCTTTTCTTATCGTCATCTCTACTCATTATACTCCCCAAGAATTCCTAGGGAATAAAGTAAAATTGATTTATACCTTTTTAATATTGCATTTTGGGTCTGCTGGTGAGCATATTTGGTAGATGATAAGTTCCTCATAGAAGTTTTACAGTCCCGGTTGAAGAGGGCGAGAAAACTCCTTGAGAAATATGGGGATTCATGGTTGGTGCTTTCGGTAGGAACTAACGATACCAACATCGATTACTTATTGGGAGTCCATGCCCATGGTTTTATGGGAGCTCTTCTCTCCCGAGATGAGTTGCATGTTCTAGTAGGACGCCTAGAAAGAAGTTTTATCCGTCACTTAGAAGAAAATAAGCTTATTAGCGATATTCATGTCTTCTACGGCTACGGTGAATTTGAAAAGGAACTTAAAAAAATCATTGCCGAATACTCTGGAAAAAGAATTTTAGCTAATTTTGCCTCATTTGAACTTTGCTTCCATGCGGCTTCACTAAGTTACACATTTGTGAGAAAACTCATGCAGATGGCTGAGGACTATGAGATAGAGCTAAGGCCATCTGGTCGCTTTGTATATGAGCTGAGACAGACTAAAACCCAGGAAGAATTATTAGCTCTGGAATATAGTGTTTCTGAAACTATGAAGATTCTTGACAGCATTATCTCGGAGAGCAACACTATAAAACCAGGAATGACAGAGCGAGAAATCGCAGCGAGGATATATAGCGAGATCTACAAGCTTGGGGAACCCTCATTCGAAATTATAGTTGCCTCCGGACCCAATACCGCCAATCCCCATCATATAACTTCCGACAGAAAACTAAGAACTAACGACATATTCTACATAGACTTCGGTATGAGATATTTGACGATGTCTTCGGATATCACTAGGTTCTTCGTGGTCGGTAATATTCCGAATGAAATCAAGCAAGTATATGAAGCTGTTGTTGCTGCTCAAAATGAGTCGATAAAAGCTATCAAAGTTGGAGCTGCGTTCTCCGAACCTGATAACACGGCTCGAGAGACATTTAAGGCATATGGGTATGACCCAGAAAAACATTTTATTCATAGTCTTGGCCACGCACTGGGTGTTGATGTTCATGATGTAGGTCCACCCCTAAGTCATAGAGTTACGAATAAGAAAATCCCAGAAAACATAGCTTATACAGTCGAACCCGCCCTCTATTTCGAAGGAAAGTATGGAATTCGTTTGGAAGATGATGTTGTTCTAACAAAAAAGGAAGTAAAAAGACTAGTAAGGTCTCCAGAAGAGCCAATATGCCTATAGGTAGTATCTAATGCCTATAGTTGTATTTGACCTCGAAGGAGTACTCATAGATAATTCAGAGAGACTTAATTATGCGTTAAGAGCCGTCAACGCAAAAAGCATTGAGGAGCTCCATGGATATAAACGTGGAAAATTTTGGAAGATTTTTATGAGCCTAAACCTCGCTAGGAGAATGGACAAAGTGAATGACTATGGACTTAGATTGCTGTCTGAAAAATCGCAGAAGTACAGAATAGCAATAGTCTCGGGAACCATTAGGAGGATAGGTCTATATCAGCTAGAACTTATCAAAAGGAGAGCAAAAGAACTCAATCTATATATTAAAATAGATTCGGTTTTCTTACGCCCCGAAAGAACACGTATCAAAGCTGTTGCCTTTAAGGAGTCTATACTCCGTCTACTCATGTTGGAGGATACCGTCGTTGAGATTCACGACGATAATGAGGACGTTATTGAGATGGCAAAGAAATATAAAATACGAGGAATACTTTGGAGAAACCTGCGTCCAGTTAGCCACTCATAGCTTTTCTACTTCTTTTTTGAGAGGGATCATACATATGAAGACCCAGTTCTCATTCCCCGTATTCTCGTAGGAATGTGGTACATTCGGAGGTACAAAAGCAGCCATGTTTTTCTTTAGAATAAACTCTTCGCCACCAACAGTGACCTTTCCCTCACCACCTATGCAGAATATCTCATGATAATACCAATGTGTGTGAAGCGGGATACGTCCACCAGGTTCCACCTTAAATATTCTCATCGCAAATGATACGGGTGCATTATCATCGCTTATGAGCCAGGCCATATACGCCTTCTCAGCACCTTCCATCTCGACTTTCTGTAGCTTTATTTTAGAGACATCAATTATGAATGCGCCCATGGAGCTCACCATAGATAGCTAACTTAATATAATACTATTATGATTGAGTATGCTATCGGCTACTATCAATTATAAACAAAGAAAAATTTCGGAGAATAATTCATGCTTGAACTTTCCTAAGTTGCTTGAGATACATCTCAAATATTTCTTGTGACGTCGTAGCATCCATGGGCCCTTTGTCTGGCCGCCAATTTATAAATCTCGGAAATCTTATCGCGAGACCTGCTTTCTTCTTAAATTTCTCGTAGACAATATCCTTGCCACATGTATGTATTGGAGACAAAGTTATCTCTGCGCCCAAAACTTCCATCACCAACTTCGGATAGACCCACACATCGGGCTCCATGCCCTCAGCCACATCGACATTGTGGGGCTTCTCCTTAACAATATATGGGCCGAGAAAATTGGGTAACTCTGCTAGTTGTGTGTCAGTAAAACCACTCCCAACTTACAAACAGACTCAAACATATCCCTCTGAGGATTATAGGTGGCAACAAGTAACGCACCGTAAGTGCCTGATCTTCTTCCGCGTCCGTGAAATGCTCCCACAACTACTAGATCTACAGTATCCATCATCTCCGACTTATAGTCTCGCTTATACTTTATCCATTTCCATCCTCGTGCTCCAGCTTCGTAGATGGCATCGTTTGAAAGCGATTTAACTACTACGCCCTCGCATCCATCCTCCACAGCTTTTAACATGAACTCCTCCAGCTCGTCTGAGTTTTTTACAAACTTAGCTTTTGCCAATTCGACTATATCTGTTGTTTTGACGATACTCTCCAAGATCTCTCTTCTTTTTGGATATGGTTTCTCTAAGAGCTCCTCACCATTTAGGTATAGGCAGTCGAAAAGGAATACTTTTACTGGATATTCTTGCATGGCGCGAGCAATATCATATTTTCTCTTTCTATGCATTAGTTCTTGGAAAGGTCTCAGTTCGCCTGTATCGGGATCGACACACACAATTTCGCCTTCAACAATGAATGTCTCTCCTTGAACAGCTTCTTTTATCGCCTTCACAACGTCAGGATACTGATTGGTTATGTTTTCCAATCTACGTGAGTAAATTATTATTTTTTCGTTCTCGGTTTTATGAATCTGCGCTCTTTCGCCATCATACTTATATTCAGCTATTCCTTCACCCCCAATCTTCATCAGAATCTCACTAGGACTACTTAAACGTTCGGCCAACATTGGTCTTATAGGCACACCAGGTTTCGCTCTAATTTGCTTTAAGCCATCCTCACCTTTCTCTGCGGTTATTCTCGCTATGAAACCTATGTCGGGATACTTATTGAATGCTGATTCTATTATGGGTCTCTTCTCCTTAGTTCCAAAGAATGCTTGAGCCAGACCATCAAGAATCGTCATCTCTTGGATTCCAAGCCGCATGGTTCCGAGAACAATTCTAGCTATGTATTTAGCTTCTATAGGCGAGGCAGATAGGAATAGACCAGTGAGAATCCTAATTTTAAGATCTTGTGATCCAGGCCCGGTTGCTCTAGCTGCTTTAGCTAGGGAGTCATAGACATCCGTTATTGTTAGTTGTTGAGCAACTAAAGCTGCTAATCTCTTTTTCTGCATTGCTAGTTCAGCAACCCTACCAATGTCTCCAAGACGTTTAAACATTTTCTCAAGCTCACTTTTGGGTATTCCGCTAGCTCGGCTGAGTGCCTCGAGACACATTTTTTCTGCAACACCTAGCTCGGGATAGCCTGTCCAGTCTGGCCAAAGCTCACCTAGTAGTAGATATGTTGCTTTCTGCAGTTCTTCTGGTGATAGTTCTTTGAAGAGTTTTGCGAGTATCGATATCATTCTTAGGCGTTCGCTTGTCACTTCTAATCCTTTGAGGTATTCACAGAATTCCTTAAATAGCATTAGGGGTTCACCTAACTCTATTCCCTTCTAAAAACAAATAATAAGGAAAATGGATATGCTTAATAAATTAGCTATACATATTGGTGAAGACAATAAATGATGCGCAAGAAAAAATGTGAGTTATGTCCAATAGCTTGTACCGATATTAGTATTTGTATGGGTTTCAGTTTGGCGGACAGCCCAATACGTACCTATCGGAATTACAAGATTACTCATATATCTATTGAGAAGATTGGATTCTACCATTACTACCCAGGATCCTCGGCGATCCTCGTTGTTACTTCTGGATGTAATCTATTGTGTTCATTCTGCCCTGAACATGATACTGTTTTCTCATTTAGCAGAGAAAAAAAGAGTCTGAATACTCTACTTTCTAGAATTCTCAATCTCGCTGAGCGGATGGGCTGTCACATGATTGCTTTCTATTGCAATAGTATATTGGATATCGATTTGATGAAGTCCATCAGAGAAAAATTTGGCTATTACAAAATAGTTACTCTGACAAATGGCTTTATTTCTAGTAGTCATATGATAGATTACATTAAGATTGTTGATGCGATTCTTCTTCGGATATTCGGCTTTTCTGAGGAGACCTATTCCCGAATAACTCCTTTCCCAGACGCTTATCGATACGCCCGTGAGTTTATTGACGTCGCGAAGAATAACAACAAATTTCTTGAAGTTGAATTCTATGTTATTCCAGGTATAACCAAGGAGAGAGAATTTCTGTATTTCCTAGAGTTTCTCAGAGAGGTAAACCGCGATATTCCTTTGCATGTAAGGCGTTTCAGACCTAATTTTGTCGAATTGGAAAGAAGACCAACTAGAACGGAAGTTCTCCTTCACTATTATAACATCGCAAGAAAATATCTTAACTACGTATACGCGGATCTATGGATAAGCCCTTATAGTGATACATTCTGCCCAAATGGGCACCTTCTTATCAGCCGATTTGGATGGAAAGTTAAAAAAGTCTACATAAAAAAAGGCCGATGTCCCATCTGCGGTGTAGAAGTGCCTATCGTGGCATAGCTACTTCTTATAACCTATTTTTCTTAGAAACTCCATTCTCCATTCCTTATCCTCTTTTGTCTCAACTCTTTTTGGTGGATACCCATCGATAACCCCTATAACTGCTCTTCCAATGTTGGTTTCTGCTACTATTATCTGGAGAGGCTGATTCGAAGTAGCACAGAATATTGTTGCTACCTCCTGGACCATCTTCACTCTATTGAGAACATTTATCGGCCAGCCATTCTTTATAACGATGACAAAGATATGACCAGCAGCTATCTTCTTTGCTATTTCAACCGCTAGATTCTGTAATTCGTCATCGTTTCCTTCATAGAAAATCCTCCTCTCACTCGATGACTCATTAAATGCAACACCAAATTTGAGGTCTGGATGCGCTGTTACTAAGGCTTCATATAAATCAATAACCGTCTTCATGAAATGGCTCTGACCTACAATTATGGAGACCCCCTCTGGAAGCTTTATATCCACAACCTCAAATTTCAGCTCAACCATCTAGATCACCAATATGAAAACAAACAAAATTTTGAAAAAACATTGTGAAGCTTCAATTTCAATATGATTTTTGGTGGTCTATGAAAAATCTATTATCAAAGCAATACAGGTCTCATGGAATACATCGAGAAATCCATTCCAAAGACAAACAGGCCTTGGCTACTATTTCCAGGCTATAAGAATAGTATACCTTTAATTTCTAATCCCCCTAGTAGGGACTTGAAAAATCAGCTACGCTAATTCAGCTTTTCTTCTCCTTTTTCCCGTTTTAGTTTTTTCTGCTTTTGTGCTATATGTTTAATGTTAAAACTTCTTTTCCTTTGATTTGCATCACATAGTAGTTTTGTTGAGAGGTAATCTCATTGAGCAATAAACTCCTTGACATTATTACTTCCTCCCTTTTTCTTATCTCAAGCCTCTTACTGGGATTGCCCCTCCTATACTATCCATTTATTGGTTCTCAGACGAGTATCGAGGCAGCATTAGCGTGGATAAGGACGATGGGAATCGCAACCATGTTGTTAGTGGGTGTTGCTCTTTATATTATGTGGATTGCCATTATTATCTTTCTGAAGAAGAACCCGTATGAGTACTTCTATGTGGGCGTGATCTTAGCTCTAGGAGCATTGACATTTGGGGCTATATTGATATTCGCAGGATCGATAGTCATGTATGCTATGGGGTATGAAGAGCTGCTAGAGCTTTTTGACACTATCGAATACAACCTATTATTCATGATTCTAAGTCTCGGAATAACAGCACCGATACCACTAAGAATATTGTCCACTCGAAAAAAGTAGTTCGTGGTAAACTGCATTTTCATAACGCACTGTCGCAAGCAAGCTACGTAGCCTGCTTTTATGACTTCCAATCAATAATGTTGGGCAGAAGAAATGATAAAACGGGTCTCCGCATTAGAAAAAAGGAACAAAAAGGGCAACAACAAGCAGAGATGGGACTCATCCCATTTTGGTTCTCAAGCATATAAAGCATCCTGTGCAGTTTTTCGGAATATGTCCAAAAATTGTTTGATGTTGGTTTCGTTTGGATGTTCTCTCACCACCATTCGGTTATAAAGGATGATATAAAAATAATAGACAAGTTGCTGGTAGAATATCAAATTGAGGGCGATGGCCAATAAGAGCTGGATGCGACATATCATAATGATAATCACTAGGAAACCAAGATGATCGCCGCCTAAAAGAAAAGAAGAAAGCCAAATGAAAAGTTCAGCCAGAGAAACAAAAGCTTAGACCAAAGAAAACTCTTAGAGAAAATAGAGCCAGACGAAATCATCAAGTCGCAGTCCAAAAGCACCAAGCAGAAAAATACGTCAAGAAGCACAGCAGAGTAATACTAGCTAAAGCACTGATTCTCACAGCAGTAATACAGCCCGAAAGAGGCCTCTATCAAGCAATTCTCGAAGCAATCTATAGGAAAATAATCCAAGCAGAACCACCGCTCAGCCTGAGCACTATAAGCCAAACGACGCTAGGGCTCCTAGATCCGCTCTGGGAGTCTTTAGGCACTACTCAAGGAGGCTTGACAGAAGCCTTGTTCCAAGAGAAGCTACACAGATTCCAGTATTGGACCCCAATAGTAGTAAAAATCATTATGTTATGTTTTTAATATCCTATTGGAAGCAATGAAATTTTGGTGTATTCAGCATTGAGAGCTGAATATTTACGTTGGTTTAAAGAGGCCCTATGGGCTTTTGATACTGCAAAAATTTTGTATAGAGAGGCTCGATATAATGCGGCGGCCTTTTATGCGCATCAAGCAGCAGAGCTTGCCGCCAAGGCTTTACTCTACCATATAAATGAAGCACCTTGGGGACATAATATAAGAATATTACTTGAACGCTATTTTGAAAGGGAGAATATTTCTCCTCCAGAACCTCTTTTAGAGGCAGCTAGGGAGCTTGACAGGCACTATATTCCCGCAAGATATCCAAATGCGCATCCTAATGTCACACCTCATGAGGCTTATGATAAAGCAACAGCCTGTAGAGCCCTAAGAGCCGCGGAGAAGATAATAGAGTTTGTCAGAGGGGTTATCAGGTATGAGCAACAGCAATCTGAGTAGGATCGTAGAATCCCTTAAAAAAAATCTGGATAAACTAGAAGCCGTGATACTCTTTGGATCGCGAGCTAGAGGAGATTGGGGCCCATGGAGTGATTATGATTTACTTATAATCGCCGAGTTTAAAGAAAAATATTTAGACAGAATTAGCAGGGTTTCTAGTATTCTCAAAGACATTAGATTGCCCATAGAACCTCACCCATATACGCTAGAGGAGGCATTAGAACTTCTTCGTAGGGGGAACCCAATAATAGTTGATGCAATTGAGGAGGGACGAGTACTCTATATTACAGACCGTGGAAAAAAACTTTACAGCGAATTTGAGCGTTTGAAGCGTCTAGGTTTAAGAAGAACAAAGACGACGATTCTTATACCCTAATGAAGGTTTATATATAAGATTCAGCCACACTTCTATTCCCACTTTGCCTGTTGTGGTTTAAATTACCTGTAGCCTCTTACACAACCAACAAATGAGGTTCGGCTTGAGCATTAGGTTGCATGAAACCTAAGAATTTTTATGGATAAAAACTATCTCATTTTGAGCTAGAAAGCATCTAAGCCACGTTCCATTTTTGCAAAAATTCTCCAATAAGTAAAATCACCAAATTATTTATTTTTTGATACCTAACTCCTTCAGATCGCACAGAACTCAGCAACAACAAGAAAAAAGAAAACCTAAGCAAACTCCGTCGGAATCTGATACTTCTTCCACTCCTCTTCGGGACCAGCAACAGCCTTCTTCATCTTCCTAAGCATCCTAACAGCCCTCCTAAAATGCTCAACCGTAACAAACCTAGGCTTATCCCTAAGCACCACAGCAGCCCTCTCCCAGCTACACATCCTCGCGATGAATCCCCCAGAGCAATCCCAGCATGAAAAATCAGAACCAAAAAACACTCCCACCAATACGAAGATACCTCTCCTCCTCATCATAAATCCTCACAACATCCATGACTTCCAGATCCCAGTCGAAGAAAGCCAGGTACAGAGTCCTAAACTCACGACGAGCACGCTCAGAGAGAGCATAGTAGCGAGAATCATCAAAAAACTCCCCTGGGAGGCCATGCTTAAAAATACCCGCCTCCTTAAACTCCCAGGTAGTCCGGAAGAAAGGAACAACAAAACCGCGAAGATCAGGGGCCACAGCAGGCTCCTCATAGAAATACCCAGTAACACCAGAAACCCTCCCAAAACGCTCTTGAACAGTATTTTCGTCCTCATCGCACAAAAAATAGATAGGGCGGAATGAGTAATCAAAAACAGCGAATTGATCACCAGCAAGATAAACAACAGTCACACCACCCCTAAAAACCTTTATGCTGAGAGGAGCACCGTGACACGGATGCCTAGGATCCTGAAAGAACACATGGAGAACACGGCCACTACGAAGATCAACCCAAACAACAAAGAAAGAGAAGAAAACATCACGCTCAGCACCATATGTGCCATCAACATCAAACGCTAAAACAACAAAACGCCCATCGGGATCAACACCAAAACTAAAAGACGGCATAACATTGAGCTCAACGACACGCCCACCAACACAATCCTCAACGAAACCCCTGTACTCCTCAGCAATCCTTCGGCCAAGCCCATACATGGGAATGGGCCAGCCATCACAGTCAAAACCATGCCAACCGGGAACCTCACCGCGCAGAAAGTCGTAGGGAAGAACAAACCAATCATGAGAAGAAACACGAAGCAAACCACAGACAACACAGCCGGGATCACTAGGATATGGATGAGCACTCATCTCAGAATCCAGAGACGGAGCATGGAGCCAGCCCCAGGCCTTATATTTGGAGAGAAGAGACGCTGCGATCGTGAAGGGTGCTGGAGGAAGCTTAACACTGCTGACACCGAGGGGGGCGATCCCCTCATATATTCCCAGAGCGGACTCAAATACACTTTTGAGGAAATACGGGTTAGTCTCTGTAGCGATGAGTTCGCCAGTCCTCAAATCATATGTCCTTACCTCCTTGTCGGTGGATATGGTCACGTGGCTGTTATCTGGGAAGCCGCCGTCCCCTCCGCCGAGCATGGCCTCCCAGGGGAGAAACCCGACCTCTCTCTCCAGAACCTCCCTATTTAGCAGGCTGAGGGCTCCGCCGAGCCTCTCAAACTTCCCCATTAGGTTTGGTCTGCGGAAGAACCACCAGCTCTGCATATATGGCTCGTAGACCTCCTCGAAGCTATCCAGATCCAATATGAGCGCTGCTGATCCTGCACGCATTAGCAGTCTCTTCTCGTCTGGTGATATGTGGTAGTCGTCGGGGCTATTTGTTATGTGTGGTTGTTTTATGTTTGCCCAGGGCTTCTTCTTTATCCTCACGATGTGCAGTGTTTCCCCTGATTCCACGTCCACGAAGTATATTGGGTATGTCGCCTTGGCCCAGTCGCAGGGAACCACAACGATGTTCCGCATCCACAGCACCCATAGAAAAAGTAGAAATGGGGGATTTAAGCGGTCATAGGGAACACTATTCTGAGGATCCTCATCAGAACTATCTGCCCGATCACACTGCCCACAACGTACATCACAGCCCCAAGCCCTCCAGACCCACATGCAATGAGCATACCGACTACGAAGAACACAATCTTTATCAGAGCACTGACAATCGTGCCCCAAGGATCTGGGAGCCACCCACCGCATACGTAG
>JAHKKZ010000199.1 GCA_029856685.1 Candidatus Njordarchaeota archaeon | reverse complement strand
CGTCAGATAGAAAATTTGATTTTTCATGAAGGCTGTCCCTGTCTAATTTAGGCTTCAATGTTATTTGTTCTGTCTGTCTCGCGACTATCCACCTGTCCCATTCAACGAAACACCAAACAACGAGCGGGTGATAATAACGCATACTAAACATAGCATATGATTAAAAGCAGACATATCGAAGATATTGTCCCTATTCCATCTAACCTCCAGCAATGAAATTTTTGTCATATATGTGAAATGCTTTCCACCTGAGGCTTCGTGTGGGTGTCCCATATGGGACAGGCCTAAAACAATCAACATTGTCGCAAAACTAGTTTCGCTAGCAAATTTTGGTTGCTTCTAACACGTGGCGATCAGCACTAGAGAGATTGGATAGGCAGACAGCGTCGAGGAAAAAGAGAAACAGAAACAGAAACAAAAACAACTAGCAGATGAACCCATCCTCATTCCAGCCAACAAAACACCAAAAACATGTAGCAGTTCCCGTGCAGTTTTTGTGCAGTTTTCCTAGGACAAAACCAAAAAAACAACGCGGGCTAAATCAAACAAAAACAGTATGATGTTGTGCATTTTCTGTATAGTTTCTCGCAGGAGCCGTTAGATACTTCTTGCCCCCACAGTGCGTTCTGTACATTCGGAAAAAACACATGTGTTCTGTGCCGCGTTGCGTTCTGTATATTCGAGTTGTTTTTTATTTCTTCTTTGTATCTATGTTCGCTACTGTTCTTCTCCTCCTCTGTCGCTTCTCCTAGTGAGTTTGTCATCATCTTTATTGCTCGTTTTTGTTTCTTTCTAGCGTTTTTAAGTCTGATCTGCGAATCTTGTCTCTATAGTCTATATTCTGCTGATTGTTATGTGTTAGGGATCATAAAATTGTCTGACAAAACTAGTTTTCGTAACTATCATTTTTGTTGAGGGGGATATCAATTATAAGCGTTCCCGATTAGATTCTTCTCGTAATGATTCAATCGTTATTTTTAATGCTCTCATAATTCTTTCTAATATTTTAGTGATAGGGGATACATATGGCTCCATGGGAAGATTGGTTTGATAGAGCAAAATTTTACATCAGAGAGGCAGGGCGATATGCAAGTGAAGGCCCCTACTGGGCTGCATGTCTTAATTCCCATCAAGCAGCGGAGTTTGCTCTTAAGGGGCTGCTTGTGTATCTATCGAAATCATTTCCATTCACGCATGATCTTGTCACCTTGCTGGATGAGGTTCGCGCAAAGGCAGGTATTAATATTCCCTCAGATATATATGACTGTGCGGACTATCTTTCGCCACATTATATTGGAGCACGATACCCTGGAACGAGGGCTATATCGTATAATTCCAAAAGGGCCAATAAGTGTGTGGAGTGTTCAAGAAAAATTTTGGAGTTTGTCAAGAATGTCTCTGGATACATATTTGAGTAAATTGAAGAAAGATGCTGAGGATTATCAGAACCGTATAGTTAGAAGTATAAGAGAAGTATATGGGGATAATGTAACCATTATACTCTTTGGAAGCAGAGCTCGAGGTGATCACTCATTAAAGAGCGACTTCGACATACTAGTCATCACCGAATCGCCAGGCGATATTCTGGGAAATATTATTAAAATAAGAAAGAATCTAGGACGAAAAATTTTTGCCATCGACATTGTCGTTATAAAGCCTGAGGACATGACGAATTCCGTTATTAAGCGTATGATGGAGAACATAAGAGTCCTCTACGACGGATTGGGTATCCTCTCCCGAGGACAAAAATAGGACATTCTCAGCCAAACATTGACCATCGTAGAGATCTGATGAGAAAATTCATCCATATTTATTAGTCAAGAGGCATATAGCGATATAGTCGTAAAATTAGTTTCGTTAGCCAATTTTGGTGGCTTCTAACACGCGACGATCGGCACTAGGAAGATCATATAGGTAGACAGCGTCGAGGAAAAAGAGGAACAGAAACAAAAACAACTGAGAGATGAGCCCATTCTCATTCCAGCCAACAAAATACCAAATATGTACAGTTCCTATGCAGTTTTCATGCAGTTTCCCAAAGACAGAAACGAAAACAACGCAAGCGACACCAAACAGAAACAGCATGATTTTGTGCATTTTCTGTACAGTTTCTCGCAGGAGCCGTTAGATACTTCTTGCCCCCACAGTGCGTTCTGTACATTCGAGAAAACGCATGTATTCTGTGTCGCGTTGTGTTCTGTGCATCAGAGTTGTAACTCTATATTGGTTTTGATTAGGATTTAATCACCGTTATTCTGCTTTTAAAGGCTATTTTCTTATTTTTAAATGTTGATTATTTTGGGAGATATAATATGTACGATGTATTAATGGCTTTCCTTTTTTCCTTATTTTAATCGTATTGATCATTATATTGTATTATGCAGATAAGGCGAAAACCGAATTAAAAATAGCATCAGAACTTCTTATAACTCTAATTGCAAAGACAAATGAGGAACAGGAGCGAACCCAACTACTACAAATTAAAAAGCATGTTGATAATGCGCGTAATTATCTTGAGAAAATTGTTTAAATTGTTTTTAGATGTGGATCCTAGGATGTGTTCTGCATTTGATGAACATTTATTTCTCTGTGGATTCACACAACTCCCATCACTATGCGTATTTAGATGCACATGTAGGGACTTATCTAGTAGGTATGGGTTTGAATGAGAGAGGACTTATTTTGGTGATTATTTTACTTCTGTTTTCTTTAATGCTTCTCGCTATCCCCAATGATCCCACATAGGAAAAGCTAGATGCTATAGAACACCAAATAATCAGCCCAACAGCTCGCTAATTGAGACAGAATACTCGTGTGTAAGGATAACGTACGGACAGGAAGCAAGCAATGCATTGTAATTCTTATCTCTGATGGATTTTGCTGTCTTTTCTTCTGGTGAAGATAATCTTTATAAGTAAAATATCTATATGTATTGTGGGTCTGCTCTCTCGGG
>JAHKKZ010000198.1 GCA_029856685.1 Candidatus Njordarchaeota archaeon | reverse complement strand
TCAGCATATTCGAATCATACTACTCACCGGCAACACGGATACTATCATCAATGATATTTGTGCGGCCGGAAGCAGTAGGCCTAGCAACAAACCTACTCGCACTCATGAGGAGATGTGGAGGAATAGAGGTTGACGTGAGCCTCGCTGGGAACCAGAGAAACAGCGTAGAGAAGATAGTGAGACATCTGGTGTACGACTGCGGGGACCCACGGGACGCACTACAAATACTTGGGGACACCCTAGAGGAGATCGGAGAAGAAGAACTCTCAGAGTATGAGCGGATGGCTATCGGAAACCTAAGACTAAACATCAGAGAGCTAAGAGTGCTGAGCGGGGAAACAGTAGATGTCGTCTGGACACAGACAAGAACACTCCTAAAAACAATACTCCTACTAGAAGCATCCATGAAAGCCCTAACAAAGGGGATGAGTCTGAGCAAAACAAAGCTAACGGAGAACGGAGAAATCATAAACACGAATAATCAGGCTGAGAGCATAGAGGCAGAGCTCACAAAAAACCTAGAAATACTCACACTCAGCGGCCAAGGAGGCGTCCAGATCACAGAGAACCCAAACAGCAGAGAAATCAAAATAAGAATCAGATCACCAGCCATGAAGCATCTGAAGCAAAGCACCACGGAGAACAGGGAGAGCGGAGAAGCAACCACACATAGGAACGAGATAGAGGCCACATTGAGGTATGTCGAGGAGGAGCCGGGGAGGGGATGGGTAATGGTGTTCATGAGGGACCCAACAACGGATCTCGCGGAGAGATACACAATAGAAAACCTAGTGAGAAGCGGAGGAAACATGGAGAAAACCGCAAACAGCATACTCCCGGTATTCGGAGGATACATAGTGAGAGTGATAAACGGGGAGCCATGCCAAACAACATACAGAAGCCGCGTAGGGGTCGGCAAGATCCTCATGAGACCAATAGTGTTCCACGACCTAGAAACACTCGCACTGTACTACATGAGCAGAAAAACAGCCCCATACGAAGATCTGGTGTCAACGCTAACGGAGATCGAAGAACTCCTAGAAGAAGGAAAAATAGGTGAAGCACAAGAATCTATCGAGGATCTCAACGACGCGTTGGATAGAATCAGGGGTACCCGTGTTTTCGGCCTCCCACAGATGCTGGGAGAATACGTTAAGAGATCGATAATCGCCCAGACAGAAAAGATCATAGAGAGACTTAAGACTGGGAAGAACCCGCTCAACGAGGTGAGGAGGCTGATATCGGGAGTAAGAATACTCCGAGAGAAGCTGAGAGGAGAAACAGACAAAGTACTAGAGAAAATAGAGATAATAATGAACCCACAGAGAGGAGACCCGGCAAAAGCACTAAGAGAACTAATAGCGATGATAGACGACCCACAACAGGAAGATGAGCAGACTGAAGCAGGGACAGAAGCAGAGGCGGGGGCGGAGGAAGCCGAAAACATACTCACAGGAGCATACGCATACGTAAGATACCTGGAGGAGACAAGACCAGAACTACTACAGACAAAACCAAGAATACCGCTGAGAGAAGACCTGGCAAACCAGATAAGAACGGGACTAATAGTAGGCCTCATGACAACACTGGGAGCAGTAATAGGAACAGTAGTGTTGGAGGCGACGGGAGGCGAGGACTCACCAATACTAGACATACTCAACTTCGAAGCCCCAACACTAATATGGATCGTGCTCGGGGCGGCCCTAGCACTCATAACACTGGACATGCTAAGCAGGGACGAAGCGATAAGAAATACAGACAGAAAGCTTACGGACGTATTCCTCAGATACGGAAAGAAGGTGGCGATATCCGTGGTGCTCGGAGCGAGCATATGGACATACGCGAAGCAGCACAGAAAAGAAATACTCAGCAAAATACCGCTGTTCGTACCGCTAAGCGGAATACTGTGGGTATGGGACGAATTCGACGACTTCCAGGACGGAGTAAGCAGACTCAAAAACACGGGGAGTTGGAAGGGGGGAGGACTGAGCGACCCATTCGAACTGTGGGTGCTACCACTGATACTCGGAATGTTCGCAGTGTGGTTCGGAGTAGACGAATACAAGGTCATGGCCAGAATACCTGGGCGGTGGGGGTTCGCCAAGTACGTCGCAACCATCAACATCCCGGCGCCGTGGGACATGGTCGTCTACGCGATATACAGCATACTATCATTCATGATAGGAAACGTGGCCGCGAGCGGGGTTAGGGGTGTTGGCTGGGTATTCTACACAGCAGCGAGCGTGGTGGGATCACTGATCATGGAAAGCATCCTCAGAGAAGCCCTAGCACTGATCCTATAGTTGCTTCCCCCCTGCTGCTCCTTTTTTATGCTCATTGATACCCTATGCTATTGGGGGGCAGCGATGATCGTGGCCGCAATATCAAACATCAAAGAGAGGAAGGGCGGGAAGAGGATAGGCATACAGCGGTTCGACCCACAAAGGAAACACACAAAGGTTGTGGTGCTCAAGGAGGACGGGGAGATCGTGGAGGAGATGGAGGGGAGAATCCTCGGAAACATGGAGAACCACGCACCGAGGAACCCACGATGGATAATAACGTACGCCGATGACACGTGGACAAACCTCCACACACTAATCGACCTGAAAAACCTAGACGGGGCAGCGGACTTCGGATGCCCATGGCACATGGCCCTAGCCAACAAGTTCGCCAGGAAGCCCCCGAGGTTCATGAGGGGCTTCGAGGCTCTGAGGAGGTTCGGCGGGATATGGGAAGCCCCACAGCACGTCAGGCAGAGAATCCTGAACTTCTACGCCGAGAAGTTCGGCGTGCCCGGAGGCAAACCCGCGGCTAACAAAGCCAAGATAAGCTACGACGAGAAGACGCTCTGCCTAAACGTCCCCCTGGAGACCAGGATATATGATCTTAGGAGCTTGGAGATCGAGGAGCTCATAACAATGGAGCAGCTCTACCTGGAGCTTCTGAAGCGG
>JAHKKZ010000197.1 GCA_029856685.1 Candidatus Njordarchaeota archaeon | reverse complement strand
TAAATATAAACTCCAATTAAAGCTAAATTCTGGGCATTGATTATATGGTGAGTGACGTGTCGAAAGTTTTTGCACTAACAGGAAACGAAGCAGTCGCATGGGGAGCACGCCTAAGCAGAGTCCAGGTGATAGCAGCCTACCCCATCACCCCCCAAACAGTTATCGTAGAGAAACTAAGCGAATGGGTAGAAAAAGGAGAGCTAGACGCCGAATACATAAGAGTAGAAAGCGAACACTCCGCACTGTCGGCAGTAATCGGAGCATCCGCAGCAGGAGCAAGAGCGTTCACAGCAACATCATCCCACGGCCTATTCTACATGTACGAAATGGTAGCATTCGCCGCTGGAGCACGCGTCCCAATAGTCATGGGCATCGTAAACCGTTTCGTGGGCCCTCCTTGGAATATCTGGGCGGATTGGATGGATGCTTTGGCGACGCGTGATTTGGGTTGGATTCAGATTTGGGTTTCGAATAATCAGGAGGCTTTGGATTCGGTTATACAAGCATATAAGATCGCTGAGGATAAGCATGTGTTATTGCCAGTTATGGTGATGTTGGAGGGTTTTGTTCTCTCTCATACTTCTGCACCTGTGAGTATTCCTGATCAAGAAGCTGTGGATGAGTTTTTGCCTTCGTATAATCCACCGCATTATGTTCTTAATCCAGAGGTTTCGAAGCCTTTTGGGTTTGGCAATATTGTGTGGCCGTGGGATACTGTTCATCTTAGGTGGGATATGTATAAGGCTATGCTCAATGCTAAAGGTGTTATAGAGAAGGTTGTGAAGGAGTATGAGGAGAGATTTGGTATTAATCATGGAGGACTTATCAAGGAATATAGGCTTGATGATGCGGAAATAGCGATCGTTTCTATGGCCAGTATTGCGGAGACTGCTGAGATAGTTGTTGATGAGCTGAGGAAGGAGGGTATTAAGGCTGGTGTTCTTAAGGTTAGGTTCTTTAGGCCGTTTCCAACGAAGGAAATTGTTAAGGCGCTTAGGGATAAGAGCAAAGTCATAGTTGTTGAGAGATCTATTAGCCTAGGACACGATGGTATTTTGGCTATGGAGCTCAGGAGTGTGCTGCATAGATATAATCTGCAAATCCCAGTGTATTCAGTGAGTCTTGGTTTAGGTGGGGATGAGATTCTTCCCGAACAGATTAAGAGTGTTGTTAAGGAGGTGATCTAGGTGGGCATAAGGGAAATAGTATCTAAGCCAGATCTCCTGCTGCCTGGTCATTCTGCGTGTCCTGGTTGTCCATCAGCTCTTGCTTTGCGCATGGCTTTGAAAGCGTTAGGCGAAAAAACGATATTGGTTATTCCCGCGAGTTGCAGCTCTGTTTATCAAGGAATATATCCAGGAGAATCATTCAATGTTATTGTCTACAATGTTGCTTTTGCTAGTGCTGCTGCTGTGGCTTCTGGGATTCGACGTGCTCTCACAAAGAAGGGTTATAAGGATGTGAATGTTGTTGTTTGGGGAGGAGATGGTGGCCTTGTGGATATCGGTATGGCTACTATGTCTGGTGCTGCTGAACGTGGTGAGGATCTTATTGCGATTTGCTATGATAATGAGGCCTATATGAATACTGGTATTCAGAGGAGTGGTGCTACGCCTCCTGGTGCATGGACAACGACTACTTGGACGGGTAAGACAGAAATAAAGAAGCCCATGCCGTTCATAATGTTGGAACATGGAGCGAGATATGTTGCAACGACGAGTGTTGGTTATCCAGTTGATATCTACAATAAAGTTAAAAAGGCTAAGGAAATTGGAGAGGGGTTCCGGTACATACACATATTAGCGCCTGACCCTCCAGGATGGAGGTTTGATGCTTCCCTTACCGTTGAACTAGGAAAGCTCGCTGTTGAGACTGGGTTTTGGCCTCTCTGGGAGGCAGAGGTAGTTAACGGTAGAATAAAGTTTCGTCTGACACCGCCCAGCAATAAATATTTGGATCCAGCAAATAGGGTTCCCCTTGAGAGGTTCATTGAGAAGCAGGGCAGATTTAGGGTTGCTAAGGAATATCATCTAAAGAAACTTCAGCAACAGATGGAGTTCTATTGGCAACTTGTCAGAGCATATCTATCGATATCGGAAGAATAAACTCTATTCCTCTTTTTTATTGCATAAAGTAGTTTCTGTGAGAACTCTGCTCAATAGTTTTATGGTTTCGAGTTTTAGATCTCTATGGAGTTCTTGGGGGGCTATTCTGAGTAGCGAGTTCCAAATAGCATTGCAGTCAATGGGGATGCCTTGTAGAATCGGATTTGCTGCTGGGATTACGATCAGTGTTTTCTTAGATTTCCTTAGTGAAAATTCTGCTGTCACGAAAACCTTGCTTATATCTGTTGCTGGGTGGATATGCCCCATAACTATGAGTTTGGCTGAAGCAAAATCGTTGTATGGAGCTTTCATATGGCCATGCGTGAGAAGGACATTGCCGCTTGGGCTCTTCAGTGTTAGGTGATCCACGACATATATATCTAGACCTAAATGATCTACAATGTCGATGAGTCTACCATCATGATTCCCTCTAACAACATAGATTCTGTCGAATTGCTGTGAGAGCCTAACTAGAAGTTTTTCAAGCGCCCTTAATATATATTTCCTCGGGAAACCTATGTCCTCTTTCAAATCGCCAAGAATAACCAAACGCCGTAATCTTCGGTCTCTGATTGTTGAAATCAAAGAAAGAAAGGATCTCGCTTGATGCATAGAATAGCGTTCCTTAGCACGAGTGGAAAAACGATACATACCGACCGAATAACCAAGATGAAGATCAGCAACAATCAACGTCTGCCCTATCCGAAGTGCTGGAATATTATGGAAAAATTCTAGGTCAAAATATCCAAGAGACGAACTAGACAAACGCTACACCAGATCACACAAAGGTATAGCTTCAACAAGCATACAAGAACACAGATTGATATAATTTCACCATTACATAATTTTCAGAGG
>JAHKKZ010000196.1 GCA_029856685.1 Candidatus Njordarchaeota archaeon | reverse complement strand
CCAAAAAGAAGAAGAGAATAACATCGAGGTGGGCCCCGCAGACCCATACCCGAGAGAACCGGAAACAGAGACACCACCAGCAAGGAGTGAGAATAAACCCCTACTAATTATCAGAGACCCCCTGGCGTGGTTCTCAGTAATAATGATCACAGTATCATTCTTATCAACAGCAATATCAGTAATCATAAGAAGTAAAAGCAGGAAACTCTCGGGGTTGCTCCTAGCGATAGCAATAGCCTGCGGAATACATATGTTCTTAACATGGAGCATAACAACACCAAAAGAAGGGAACGAAAAAGGGATCGCGGAGGCCGTGAGGAGAAACGGAACACTAACAATACTGAGTAGTGAGGGAGAAATAGTTAAGGCTGGTAGCGCTCCAGGCATTCTGAGTAGTCTAAAGCTGGGAAACGAAGAGGATTACCCCAGCGACCCATCGCTACTCCACCCTCTCAGCTACAGAGCTAAGCACCACATCGATAGGAGCGGTTTTGTCGTTTGGAGCCCAGGTATTAGAGTGGGTAATGATAGTGCTGCGAAGTACATTCTGGATGTACTCTACCAGTTCGCGTCCACGACATTCAAGCATAGCACATTTCTGTTCGGTGCGTATGCGACTGCCATGAACCTGGTCTACGCCCTTAGCAAGGCTGACTATGTGCTTATTCTGACGCACTCAACGGGGACTGGAATTCTAACAAAGGACTCTGGGGGACTCATCCTCAACGTATCTGTGCTGAGATCCCTGATTGAGGGGTATAGGGATGTATTCGGGCCCATCAGAGCGAGGGTAGTCGCTGTTTGGTGCGATGCCGATAAACACCCAGTAACTAAGGTTTTGGAGAGGTATACTGAGGTCTTCCCAGCGAGGAACACTGGGAGTGGGCTCCAAGTGCTGAGCGACTTGATAAGATTGCTGTTTGGTGGTTGCTGGGTTTTGGAGCGTAGGAGGGAGGTAAGATCCGTAGTTATCGATGGTGAAACATTCACGGCAGTATACGAGATGTGGGACGAAATCAAAAATATCTCCATACCACTTGGAAACCAGAGCATAGAGCTGGTAAAGGTTGAGAGGAAAGAGAGGATATATCTTGTCGACCCATCGAAGAACATCTCCGAGGAGCTGAACACCCACGGAACGCAGCCCAATAGAGTGAAATTCATAGATACTCTGGAAAACGAATACGAAGAAAGAGCCGTCTACATCCCAGGAGCCATAGAATGGGTACACCGACCCCTAGCACTCGGAAAAGTAAGGATACTAGGAGACCTAATATACCACATGGACCTCGGAGAGGACGCCGCGAGGATAGTTGGTTGGCTCCAAAGAAACATCGACCTAGCTAGGAAGTGCTATGAGACGGTAACCCAGAGCGGAAATCACACAGTAAGTGAAGTGAGAGAGGCAATAAGGTTCCTCGAGAAAGCCGAGAGAAAACTTGACGCCCTCGCAAACATACAGAGAAACGCGGAGGGAGACGATAGAAGAGAGATAAGCTATATCATTAAGAACGCAATGCCAATAATCCTCAAGTACAAGATCTGGATAGCCAGAGTACTCCGAACAAAACCCTACATCGACGCCGCCGAGAGCCTAATCAGCCAAATAGAATTCATTCTGAAAGATAAAAGCGAAATTCTCAACGCGGTGACCAGACTTAGGAATGGAACCTACGAAGACCCACAGCTCTTGGCGAGGGACATAAGGCTGCTCGGCCTCGGATTCAGGATAAGCATAAGAGCACTACAGTATTCCATAAAAGCGAGGATAATAGGGGCTATGATCCCGGGACTGAGGGAATATTTGGAGGCATATATGTCGAAACTAGATGAGCTGGCCGAGCTAAGGAGCTCCTTAGGGCTTATGATAAGGGCTAGACTCCTCCAATCAAGCCTCGGGGCGGTAAACCTCGTGAGGCTGATCGTTGAGAATCTCAGGGAATCTTGGAACGAGACAGCCGCGCTGTTCGAGAGGATTAGGACTGGGGACTACAATGTGAGTCTGGATATTAGTAGGGTTGTTGAGGAGGATGTTAGGAGGGCTGAGGAGATAATGGGGACTCTCAGGTTGCTGTACACGCTCACATTTAGGATCGCTGTTCTCAAGGGGTTCTACCCAGCATACAGAGATCTATATGGGGAGGCGAGGGGCTATGCGTCAAAGTATTTTGAGTTTATGGGGTATATGAGGCATGCGGAGAACATTCTTAGGGCCGCAGGGATAATACAGAGAATTCTGGAGGAGAACCAGGAGTTCTCCGAGCTTGTAAGTAGCATAAATACAGCGAAGTTGTTGGATTTATACAATATGATTAACATAATGTTTGTTGAGACAAACACCACGGATCCCTCGGAGCCCCCAGTAGAGGTAATGTATTGTGAGAACAGCACAGATGTTTTGGATGAGATGAGAAATTATGCTGAGCTCATGGAGAGAAAACTAACAGTAGCAATAAACATGTACAATGATATTGTAGCACTCAAATACATGCTGAGACCATTCCAGAGATACCTAATAGCACAGAGAATAAGCGTTGCCCCCAACACAACGATACTCGGAACCCTAACGGAGTACATAAGCACGGCAGACGACCTAATAGAACTAGCACAAATCCAAATAGAGCTCGCAGAAAAACACACCCAAGGAATACAAACCGTAAACAGGACGAAAGGAGCAATAGACGAGCTCTCAACCTTCGACACGTATAACCTAACAGAAGCACAGAGAAGGGTCGAGGAACTCGGAGACAAGATAAGGGAGGGCATCAGCGAAATAATGAGGATACAAGGAGCAATGATAAGCATAGGATCACGCCTAACACCACTCACATACACGCCGAGCTACGGATACGGAGAACTCATAAGGGAGAAGGCAAAAGAAACAAAGAAGTACGCATCAAGACTCGCGGACTGGTACCACATGCAATACGCAAGACTAAACACACTGCTAAGAGCAGCCCTACTACACAACGAATACGCAT
>JAHKKZ010000195.1 GCA_029856685.1 Candidatus Njordarchaeota archaeon | reverse complement strand
CGCCCTCAACCTTAATCTTAATCGTTATGGGCTCTTTGAGTGCTGGGTGGTAGGGACCTATGGGGATATAGAGACCCATATCCTTCACCTCCATTATTTCTTTCGAAGCGGATGATAATCCTCCGGCACATCCCTAGGTAAGAGGATCCGTGAAAGTCCCTTATGGCCAATAAACTTAACTCCTAATAAGTCATAGACCTCTCTCTCATATACAATCGCTACCGTGAATATATCTGTTATTGTTTCGATCTCAGGTTTGTCCCTCGGAATCCTTGTTTTTAAGCAAAGCAGAGGATAGCCATCCATCTTCACGGGTGCTAAATGATAGATGAGCTCCATAACCCCCTCATCTGGGAGGTCAACGCCAGATATTGTTGTGAGGTGACGATACCCCTTTTCTTTTAGAATCCTTATAGAATCCTTTATCTTCTCCATGGGCACCTCGGCCCACGCCACATTATATTTATCGACCTTTACCTCGGTTTCAACACCAATCTCTTTGAGCCACTCCACAATGCTCTGCGCCTGAGAACTAGAAACTTGTTTTTGCTCTGAGCCCATATTCCCCACCTAAGCCTTCTCTATTTTCTCTACTTCTCCCTTATCTATCTTCTCTATGAGAGCCGCTATGGCATCAATTATTGCTTCTGGTCTTACTGGGCAACCAACAACATATGCATCCACAGGGATTACCTTGTCTACTCCGCCAAGCACATTATATGCTCCCTCAAATGTGGAACCAGAAGTAGCACAGGTTCCAATAGCAACAACGAACTTTGGGTCTGGCGTCTGCTCATATATCCTCTTCAGCAATTCAACTTGTTTTCTAGTCACAGGCCCCGTGACCAGTAAAACATCAGCGTGACGAGGAGAAGGAGCAAGTTTTATGCCAAATCTCTCCAAATCATATTTAGGCGTAAGCGCATCAATAATCTCAATATCACAGCCATTGCACCCCCCAGTATTCACATGGAAAACCCAAAGACTCCTCTTAAAGGCCCATCTTTTCACTTTTTTAAGCATATGGACACCCAAGTCTCCATATATCGCTTAGAATATCCTCATAAAAAATAACAGGTATTTACACATCAAATTTTAAAAGTGTGAGCTAACCACTAAGAAGCCCTATATCTTTATGGGCGCACAGGAATTACCAAGCCTTTAAACGGCTTAAACTATAATCTCACCTAGATTCGCTCAGATTATGAGATCCGATCGCTCACTATCAGCCAATGTAGAAATATTACTAAAATCAAAGGCTAAATAATCGCCGAGATACCAGCTGTAGGGCTCTTCTAATACATAGATCGTCCCCCAGATAAAATATTTATCAGATAGATTTTAAGGATATTTCGAAAAGTTTAACTGGTATCTCAAGGGTGACATATGTGGACGTGCTAAGCTGGTTTTGGGCTAATGTTCTACCAATATTGCTGATAATACCTATTATTGGTGCTTTCATCGTCGCTGCTTTGATGTACATTAGCAAAAAACTAGCTGACTATGTGGCTATAGGAATAACATTCATTGAGCTTCTAATAATAGTAGGAATGGCGCTGAGGTTCGACTACACGGTAGGCAACTTCCAGTATGAATGGTATGCTCCATGGCTTCCAAACATAGGAATAAACTTCCACTTCGGTGTCGATGGTATAGGTATGGTAATGCTTCTCTTAACGGGAATAATAGGCTTTCTGGCTGCTTGGGCATCACTCTATCATATTCCAGTGGAGAGAAACAGATCACTCTACTTCGTTGTTTACCTGTTATTTGAGGTTGGCATATTGGGTACCTTCGTCTCCCTAAACCTGGTGATATTCTACCTATTTTGGGAACTAGTATTACCATCAATGTTCTTACTTATAGGGTGGTGGGGGCCCCACCCAGAAAAAGCAAGACACGCGGCAATAAAATTCTTCATATTCACCTTTGCAGGCTCAATATTTATGCTGCTAGGGTTCATATACCTATACATGGTATCGCCAACCCCCACATTTGAGATGATAACCCTTGCTCAGCAGAACATCCCTCCACAACTCCAGACGATCGCTTTTGGACTCATATTTATAGGGCTAGCAGTGAAGCTACCTCTGTTCCCACTACATACATGGTTACCAGACGCCCACGTGGAGGCACCAGCACCAGTCAGCGTCCTCTTGGCAGGCCTACTACTTAAGATGGGTGGTTATGGATTTGTTAGGATGGCATGGATTATTCCTGCTGGTTTTGTCGGATTGATATGGTTCTACCTGCCTTTAGCAATTATAAGCGGTATATATTCAGCGTTCGTTGCTATGGGCCAAGATAATTTCAAACGATTGGTTGCATACACATCGATAAATCATATGAGTTATGTGTTCTTTGGAACAGTAGCAGCGGCATATGCTGTTGTTAATGGTGTAGGAACAGACTTCGTATCACTAGCCGTGGCTGGGAGCGTCTTCGAAATGTTTGCACATGGGATAGCTATAGGACTCATGTTCCTGATGGCGGGCGTACTTCTGAATCATATAGGGACATACCATATAAGTGAACTTGGAGGTCTAGGAAAAGTTGTTCCGCGGATAGCAACACTAATAATATTTGGAAGCCTAGCGGTCTTTGGCCTGCCCGGACTCATAGTATTTGCTGGTGAGATACAGATATTCGTTGGGGCACTGAGTATATTCATAACCGCCAATGTTCTCTGGACAATAATTATATTGATAGCACCATGTATTATCGTAGCGACGTACCTATGGGCGATAAGAAGACTGATCATGTCGGAGAAGACGCCGACTGTTGAAAAGGCTACCGACATACCAATAGGTGAGTTGATACCCTACGCAGTATTCGGATTACTAATAATACTGTTCGGCGTATTCCCATTCCTAATCACAAACTACATGGCAACAACAATTATCAGTCAATTTGTCTCATGAGGTAGTCCGAATGGCGGGGATAGGTGAGCTATTCTTAGAATCTATTGGGATATTCACAGCGAGACCCGG
>JAHKKZ010000194.1 GCA_029856685.1 Candidatus Njordarchaeota archaeon | reverse complement strand
TAGTTGTTATGATACCAAATGAGATGTCAATCCTAGAAAGTGCTCGTCTAATAGAACAGCTTAGTTTTCATGGCATACCCAACAACAATGTTATCATAAATTTCGTCAGAATCTATGGAGGAGAATGCAAGTTTTGTTTACTCATGTCCAAATACCACGATAAGCAACTTCGAAAAATAAAGGATGAATTCGGCGATAAGAAGCTTTGGGTAATACCCTATTTTTCAGAAGAGATAAGAGGTAAGGATTCTTTGAGAAGGATAAGCGAGGTTATTGGGGAAATAGATATTGAAAAAGCCCTAGAAATACTCCCACAAGGCATAACGATCGACTAAACAATCTCTTCCTTGAAGCCCATAGCAAAGCTGTTAGTATTCCTCCTATGAAAATAGCTCTCTCACGAAGGGCTAGTGCTTCTGATTTTCTAAGCAAGTATTTAAATAAGCTGTTTTGAAGATAATGAATAACTGCTAATAAGGTGATTAGAGTAGCAAAGAAAAAGTCTAAGAAAACTGAATACACAAAAAATGACTTCGAAAAAGACATTATGAGCAGGATAAAACGTGAGTTCCTAAAGGAATATCAGGAGCTCGATGAGAGGTTTGATATTGATCGTGGAAAAATGCTAAGAGCTGTGATTGAGCCCCTCCTAGATACTCTCTCCCTGGATTTCGATAGACGGAAAATAAAGCGGGCTATGGAGATGCCGGCGATAATAATATATCGGAAGACTCAGCCAAATCCCCAGCCAGTGTGTTTCGTATACGCCGAGTTCCACTTCAAACAAGCGCTGATAACAAATGCTGATAACGCCACAAAATTGCTCAAAAGCCTATTTCCAAAGGCGGTCGCGGTGTACGCCGCTCTCGATAAGGAGCCAGAAAAAATTAAGAAGTCAAAGTTTAAGCATCTCGACGAGCTAATATATGGATCCGATTTTGAGGAATGTTGGACAAAACTTCGCAGCTTCTTAGCAGAGAGTGTTTTTGGGATCTCTCAATAATACACAAGCAATAGTTGTTCCCTAACTCGTTTGGTGGTGTTGATTTATAGGCAATTTTTTCTTAGAGTAAACTCTGATAGTATCTTTAGGGGGTAGGAATGTGGCTGATTTCTACAGTAGTGGGCCCCGTAATTGTTAATGATGATGGTAGCATAGCTGGATATAAGATATATGGGGGAGAGAGACCCGTCCTCGATGAAGCTGTTAGGAAAATCGCTCAGCTCGAAAAGAATGAATGTCCGCAGGAATTTAAAGATCTAATAGAGGAGTTAGGAATAAGTGAGATAAAAACGGATAGTGAATCAATAGTAGGGATTCTTCGAAAAGAATTCCCAGAACTGAAGATTAGTTTAGCTGAGGGCGGAGCTGAATTAGCTAAGGTAAGGGAAAGTATCCACGGTTTCCTAGTAGACCTCTTTGGTGTGTATGAGGAATACGTCAAATTTGCAAATGCTGTTGCTGTTGAGGTAACCAAAGAGAAGCTTCGTGAGGTTGGAGAACAGCCAGACAAGATGATAATCCAGGCAATAACAATGATAGAGGAGCTCACGGAGACTATCAATGCGTTCATAGCGCATCTAAGAGAGTGGTACGGAATAATATTTCCCGAGCTTGGAAAAATAATTGCAGACCACGAAAAGTTTGCTAGGATTGTACATGAAATAGGGAATCCCCATAGACTTCTCGAGGGCCCAGAAGACGAAAGGGAAGCATACATCGAAAAACTCCGAGACATAGTGAAAGATAAAAAGAAAGTCGACAAGATACTAGAAGCACTAAGAACATCAGTTCTCGTAAGAATCACAGACGAAGACGAACACCAAATACGATCAGTAGCAAAACTTATTCTAGACATGTATAACCTACGTGAAAACCTACAGAAATACCTAAGAGAGCTCATGGAGGACACATGTCCAAACATAACAAAGCTCGTCGGACCAACAATAGGAGCCAAGCTAATACGTAAAGCTGGTGGTCTGAGACAGCTAGCATTGAAGCCAGCATCAACAATACAAGTTTTAGGTGCTGAAAAAGCTCTCTTCCGGGCTCTTCGGGGAAGAGGAACACCACCAAAACATGGTATCATATTTGTTCATCCACTAATATTTAAGGCACCATGGTGGCAAAGAGGTAAAATCGCTAGGACTCTCGCGGCGAAACTAGCGATAGCTGCGCGTGTAGACTACTTCTCTAAAGAATACATCGGAGATGAGTTATGGAATGAGCTTCTACAGAGGGTAGAGGAGATAAAGAAGAAATATCCAAAACCACCTCCAGAAAAAATAAAGAGGAGAAAGAAACCCAGAAGGAAGAGAAGACAAAAATCTTAACTTTTTCCATCCGTCCATGCCCTAAATTCTAGTTTCTAATACCCGAAAGTTTAAATTACCTTTTTTCTTAACACACACTAATGTAGTATAAGTTATCCTAGAGTAGCACCACACGTTGCTCATCGAAGTGATAGGAATGCCAAGCTTATTCGTGGAGGCAGTCCGCCCATTCGCTAGGCTAGTCCCAGTAGTCAAAAAACCAGAAAGGAGCCCCAGTTTCAGACTAAGACTTCTGTATACAATGATTGGAGTAGTAGCATACTTGTTAATGATGAATGTGCCCCTATGGGGAATCAATGTGGAGCAGGGCTACGACATATTCTGGTCACTGAGAGTAATCCTAGCCTCTTCTAGAGGAACACTAGCAGAACTGGGAATAGGACCCATAGTGACTGGGGGCCTAATCCTCGAGATCCTAGCTGGATCAAAAATGATAGACATAGACTTCTCAGATCCAGATGACAGAAGGGCGTTCAATGAGGCAATGAGAGGGATGTCCGTCCTGATGATAATTTTTGAGTCAAGCGTCTACGTATTGGGAGGAGCATACGGAACTCTTTCCCCAGACAAAGCGTTCGCAGTATTTCTTCAACTAGCAGTAGCAAGCGCAATAATACTAATGCTCGACGAAGCCATAAGATACTATGGACTGGGCTCAGG
>JAHKKZ010000193.1 GCA_029856685.1 Candidatus Njordarchaeota archaeon | reverse complement strand
TCACCAGTTTTACATATACTCCCAGAACCAATACCTACGCGGAAACCATCAACTTTTTCAAGTCTTGATACTATGTCCTCCACAGCTTCCGATGTTCCTATATTACCTATGATGAGGTCCGATGCTATTTCTTTTTCAATTTGCTTTGTAGCCTCTATGCACATCTTGGTGTGGAAATGTGCTACATCCATAACTATGGCATCGACAAGAGAATCAAGTATTCTAAGTCTTCTGCGGTCAAAGGGAGAACAGGCAGCCGCAACCATGAGATCGCCATTCGCATCGAGGCTTGGCTTTAATTTGTTACCAGAATATTTCTCAACTATTAAGCTCTGGTCACCTACTCGGATCAGTTTACTTATTGTTTTCTCGTTCTTCATGCTGTCGAGAATCTCTGCTAGTGTTGTGGATGGTTTTAGTTTTGTTGCTCCGTTAAGCTCAGAGATTTTTACTAGACCCACTACATAGTCGCTTTCAATAATAAGAGCTATGCTTTCTTCTAGTCGCTTTAGGTACTTGAGTATTTCTCTAAGACTGCTATCTGGATTGACATTTGGTATATCTCTATGTATGTCTGATCCCTTAACCTTTCTAACCATTTTTACTTGCTCATCGACACAACAGTGTCTATGTATAACTCCTATCCCCCCCATAGCTGCGAGTATTCTTGCAACCTTATCATTCGTAACCATATCCATCGGTGAGCTCACAAGGGGTATGCTGAGCTTTATATTCTTAGAAAACCTTGTTGATAGATCGACTTCATAGGGTTCGACTTCTGAGAAGCCAGGAAGAACAATGAGATCGCTGAAAGATATTGCCATAGGAGCATTCCTAATCTTATCCCACATTAAAAAAGCACCAACACCTTTTTAGAAGAAGACTAAGATTGATCGATTAAAAAGATGGGTAAACCGTAGTACTCGATGCTTAGCAGACTAAACTAGGGATCCCCATTAGACGTAGGGATCTAATTTAGACCAAGAGAATAGAGATTCAAGATATTCCTCTATATCAATTTCTTTAAGGGCGTCCTCAACGCCGGGCAGAAGAGATTCAACGATTCTTATGAATTCCCTTGGGAATCTCAGTATAAGCCTTATTCTAGATGATAAATATTCTTTGCTTTCTAGGATGCTAATTATAGCCTTATAGTGCTCCCTAACGTAGTCCTCCCCTCTGATCTCAGCGAGTTTTGATAAAGCTACCATGCCTATCATCAGCTTGATTGTCTGTTGGTCGATTTCTTCCTCACGAATACCCTCCCAAACTTGTTCTGCTGGACCTTTTTCGAAACTCTGCGGATCTAGTCTAAATATCTTTATTAGCTTATCTCGTTGTCTGGGTAGAGCTGAGTAGAGAGCACTAAAGAAGGCTCTACGAGATTCATTGTGGGATATCTCTAGTCCTATGCTTAGAAGACGCTTAGGGTTCTCAGCTAGAATTTCAACTAGTGTGGACGCATCATATTTCGTCTCATTATATATTATGTATGCCAGCGTCCTTGGTGCATAGACATAGCTTATATGGTAGTTTGTATCCTCAAAGATATATCTACTAAATACCTCAACGAGATCTATCATCTGTGGGGTTAAATCAGCATTAGTCCCATATTTTAGAGGTGCATAATAGGCCGCTACTTCGTCGGCAAGGAATATAAGCTCTTTTGCCTTCTCATTTGGATGATCTTTTTTCTCGTTTGAGAATACTTCTAGCTTATCATTAGATAGCAAATGATAAAAGTATGCGTGGGTGAGCTCATGAGTCAGAATTCGAAGGAACATGCTGAGTTTCTTGGGATGAAAAACAACATATATCGTATTGTTCTTCCTATCATAGTATCCCTCAATAATCATAAGTGCAAGGAAGAAATGAACGGGGCTATAAGGTAGACCTATCAGCACTATGGGGTTCGCTTTTTTCGCGATAGTACTAAAGTATTTCCTCAAACCATGATCGAGCTCAGCCAACAAAACATTTTCTAGGTTTTCACGTAGGTTTCTTAGCTCTGGATTTAGTGAATCAACTATTTCATATCTAAACATCAAGATACACCAATTATCCATAAATCAATGGGTCTTATCCGTTATGATTAACTAATACTGCATTTGTGGGATTATAGCTGATAAACTCAAAAATATTTTTGTTACCACAAAACTACTCTCATTTCAGTGATATGGGACCTGAGTTCTAGGTAGAGGAACTTTCTTTATATATGTTTAACCATCTAAATTTCTTTATGGTGATATTTCTTGGCAAGGAAGACTACAATAATTCTTGACGATGACATCTACGTTAAGCTTGTGAACATGAGTATAAGGAAATATGGTTCTGCTCGACATATATCGAAAATCATAAATAATCTGCTAAGAAAGGTGCTCGAGGAGAAAAAAGATGAAGATATCCTTAGCGAACTTGAGGAGCTTCTATCAGGACCAAAACTAGCTAAGGTGACACCTAAGGAATTCGAGGAGTTTCGAAGGGAGCTATCAAAGAGGCTAGAATCATGATTATCGACACAACATATTTGCTGCCTCTCGCAAAGATTGAGATTCAAACAGATCTTTTTAGTGATATTCTGAGAGGAAAACTTATTCTTGATGTCAGTCAGCTTGCTATCAACCTAATTTCTATTTTTGAGCTTCAAGCAAAAGCAAGTAAACTGGGAATTCCACCTATTCAAGTATTGAAGGCCATCAGATTTATAGTGAAGTATCTGAAGATAATCGATTTTCGAGATAGAAGTGTGGTAGAACTTAGTTTTGAGTTAAGGAAAATTCTACCAGATTATATAGACTGTGTAATTCTAGCCACGGCTATCACACAAGATGATATCCTACTAACAGAAGATACAAGAATCCTAAAAATCAGAGGACGGATCGAAGAGAATTATGGCATAAAAATAATCAGTTATAAGGATCTCATAAAAAGGAAGTTGGAAAAATAATATCTCTATTAAGTGATCTTTAGTTCATTTAGAATTCTCTGCGTTATCTCTTCCTTTGTTCCTA
>JAHKKZ010000192.1 GCA_029856685.1 Candidatus Njordarchaeota archaeon | reverse complement strand
GTAGCTTTATTGGTTATTTAGTGGAATGTTTGCTTGTGGGAAGCGATTCGCAGATAAATGAGTCATAGTGTCTCGGTGGAAACTGATGGATCTTAGGAGAGAAGAGCCATTCGGAAAAACAATCAGACTGAAATATTCTATGACAATTAACTATGTTGGTAGGTTGGTAGCAATAGCGATTAACATTCTCTTTACACTAATAATAACCAGAAAGTTGGGGATAGCGGAATTTAGTTGGTGGATAATACTTAATAAGTATATGGTGTATGCAGTAGCGTTTACTTCTGTCTACACAATGTGGACGAATAGAGCAATAAGCCGAGGTTGGAATGTCTCGAAGATATCTTTGAAAATGAGCTTGATTCTAGGGGTATTCGCGATCGTCATAAGTATTCCTGCTGTGGTTCTGTTCAACTTGGAATTTGGAGTACCAGTAGAGGTTCTTCTTAGCTTTATGTTGCTACTATTTGAGGAATACATAATACGTGCACTACTATCCATATCGAGGGGGTACAAGCCGCATTATATAGGAATTTATAACGTTCTTCTTGCGGCTTTTAAAACAGCTCTGGCTTATCTTCTGATAATTATATGCCAAATGGGGATTTTGGGTGCAATGCTATCGTTGGTTATCTCAAAGGTTTTTCTTCTTGGTTTTCTCTTTATCTACAATAGAGGTATGATTTTAGGATCAACATATAATAGAGAGGTGGTTTCTAGGTGGCTAAAATACTCATGGTATTCGCTGAGCCTTATGGTAGTCTCCACTCTACATAATTTTGATGTAATAATAGTACGCTATTTGACTGGAAACGAGCTGGTCATAGCTCTCTATGGGGCTATATTTCTGTTGATAAATCTGATAGGAGCACCTATACAATCTCGAACAGCATTGTATTCCAAGATACTCGCTAAGCAAGATTTCAACATAATAAATGAAGCTCTTTGGTTGACGCTACTATTTCTGACTCCTCTTATAAGCATAGTTTCCGCTTTATCTAAACCCATCATTGCAGTGTTTGGTGTTAAGTATCTTATGATAAGCGATCTTGTGGTGATATTTGCTGTGGCTGTTGGGTTTCGAGTGATATATTTCGTATCTAGGGATACTGCCCTAGCATGGGAGCGTAGAGATGAAAATATACTTGTTGATTTTAAACTGCGAGAAACAGCACTATTCGATGTCTTGATGGTAGAGATAATACAAGTGTGCATCTACTTGTCATTGATTACAGCAATACCCCTATTGTGTAGCGACCCCCACCTTATAATCTGCTTGTGGGGCTTAGTTTTCTTGCTTAGGGCGATTATCGGCTTAGTTCTCATCAACATGGTTACAATGAAGAAATTCGGTTTCTTAGTTTTTAGAAGGGACAATGTCGTTTTCATTGTCAGATATGCGTTTATTGGGACTATAATCTACATAATTGGTACGCTTATACCTGTAGGCATTAGTGAGAGATTCTACACAATGCTTTCAAATTTGATACTGCCAGTAGCTTCGCTCTCCGCTCTTTACGGTTTGCTTGTATTAACATTTGATAAGAAAGCTAGGTTCTTGGTCAGGTATATACTTAAGAAAATAGGATTTTGAAAGCTTCAACTCTTGGTACTTCTTATAGTCTTTTTATGATGATTTAATCTAAGATTTCGAATTTTGCTGTTCTAGCCTCACCATGACAGCAATATTGTAAGCCAAGAGCATCACCGTAACCTTCGTCGCGAAACCCTCAAGAACAGGCGAACGAACAAAGCCACAGCCAAGAGCCTTAACAGAACAAGAGAGACTCGACAAGAGACCTAACATTGCCCCTCTCAGCCCTCGAAGCATCATAGTTCCTCTTGGACGGCAAGCGGATACTAGACCTAGGCCTAAGCTTACTACCACGCACATCGATACACGGCACTAGATGACGTTTAGCCACATGCATTATAAGCTCTGAGGGATCAAAGCCCTATCACCAACTAGCCTATCAAAAGCCCAGAATTGGTGATTCTATTAAGATGCCCTTGGCCATTCTGACGTTGTGCATCGTGTCATAATCTACACCAACCGTAAATACAGCGTCTGCATCCAGGCTATAGACAGCGATTACTTTCGCATACATCTTCTTACGGCCAATTTGGTCTTCGTAATGACTGCTTGCACGGCTCCGCTTAAAGCCAGTAGTGTTCATGATGGCAATGCTCCTAGGAACCCCTTTGAGCCTAGCAATGACCCTACATGTATACTCGATGAGTTCTCGGATGAGTGGTCCAAGGCTTCTCCGCCACCTACTGGGAGTCATCTTTGAGATCGGCCACTTTAGGCCTAGGAGCCTTCTCAATTCTGGGTTCTCCTTCGGGCTCTGCTCCATCTTTATTAAGGATAGTCCTGCGAGCACACAATGTATGCTACGACTGTGATCCTTATATAGGGTGGTGTGCCATGCCGCCTAGTAATTAAGGATAATATTTATCGATATCTATGTTCACTCTGTAACCTTTTGCGACGAAGAATTCGGTTATGGCCTCTCTAAGCTCGCCTAGTGAGAAAAAAACAGGCGGTTCGCCAGGAACATTTTTAGCTCCCTCCAAACCTCCTCCAAGGATTGAGATGGAGAGACCAGGGAGGTTGACGAACGAGATGAATACCACGCTTGTACGCAGCACGACGAATATTATTTGCCAAATGACCGCCAGCATTATCCCAGACAAGATAGATCCTGCCACGACCGGCATGCCTCTTGAGCCTATAGAGAAACCTCCTAAACGCCTGAGAAACCATACGATCACTAAACATCACAAAAAACCTTATGAGTCTTGGTACTGAAGGCACAAGTAGCGAAGATACCTACCTAACGCTTGATGCTTGGAACTATAGGCTTCGAGCCACGTTCAGCGATGATATGATGGACAATTATTGTCAGATACTGCCTAGTCTCATCCTAAAAAAAGACTGGGTAAAGTGAGTCTAAGAGTTCTCTAACTTTTTTTTAAAAGTTTCCTCGATGTCGCCACCGGGCGACCTAACATCCAAGGTTCTCGGCTTTACTAAGGAGAAACCCAGCTTACGGACAAGCTCATAAGCATAGTTTGGATGGT
>JAHKKZ010000191.1 GCA_029856685.1 Candidatus Njordarchaeota archaeon | reverse complement strand
TATGGTCTTGATCCTCTGGACGCTGGTGATGCTGGTCTAGATAATGATGGTGATGGTCTAAGCAATCTTGGTGAATATCAAAATGGTACTGATCCTCTCGACAGCGATACAGATGATGATGGTCTTGGCGACTACGATGAGGTTATTATTTATGGTACTGATTCGCTTGATGATGATACTGATGATGATGGTCTCGGCGATGGCGATGAGGTTATTATTTATGGTACTGATCCGCTTGATGATGATACTGATGATGACGGCTTGCTTGATGGTGGGGAGGTTGTTTATGGTACTGATCCGCTTGATGATGATACTGATGATGATGGTCTCGGCGATGGCGATGAGGTGGATGCATATGGTACTGATCCGCTTGATGATGATACTGATGATGATGGTTTGCCTGATGGTTGGGAGGTTCAGTATGGTCTTGATCCTCTGGACGCTGATGATGCTGGTCTAGATAATGATGGTGATGGTCTAAGCAATCTTGGTGAGTATCAGAATGGTACGGATCCTCTTGATTATGATACTGATGGTGATGGTTTTAGTGATGGTCAAGAGGTGAAGTACGGTACTGATCCTTTAGATCCAGATGATTATCCTGTTGTTTCTTCGTCTGAGACTTCTAGCTCTACGTCTGAGGTGGCTGGCGGGGGTGGGAAAGCTATTGTTGTTGGTGTTTTGTTATTGGTTTTGGTTGTTGTTTCTGTATTGGTGTTAGTGCTTAGAGAAAAAATTTCGGCGATTTTTGGTGGGAAGAGCAGATAAATGTTTTCTCTTTTTTTGTTTTTGTGGTTAGGTAAGGATTTTTGATGTGTGGAAAGTTATATTTTTCGTTGTTTTGTTTGGCATAATGTTGGGATGGTCTCGTTGTTGGAGGGGTTTTAGTTGATGTGTGTTTGGAGCTGGGCTAGAGAGGGAATTATTCTTATTTGTCTGCCTAGCAAACTTTAGTATGTTTTCTAATTGTTCTATTACTCCAAATTTCCGTGCAAATATAGTAACATGTGCCAACAATTTCTGTGTCTATAAATTATAATAGAAATATCTTCCATAATAGAGAACATATTGCATTAAGAATACTTGGGGCTATTAGCTATAGCTATTATAAATGGTGCGAGAACGGTAGCTGGTAAAAAAGGCTGTATAAAGAATAGGATCAAGAGAAAAAAACCACTATGCTTAGGAAAAGGGTAGCTCAAAATTTTTTGGTATTCTATATGTTTTTTGTCTTATATTTATGTTGGTTGGAGGAGTGGCTATCTTGGGGGTTGTTCTTGGTGTGGTTGCTGGGTTTGGAGCCGCCATACTATGGGCTTTTTCAGCTGTTGTATACAGAAAAGGACTGGAGGGAGATGTTGACTTGGTGGTAGCTAATTGTTTTAGGGCACCATTGGGTTTTGTTGTTTTGTTTTTCTTGTGCCTTTGTTCTGGAAAAGTAGGGGATCTTAGCCGTGCTATGGGTAATTCTAGGATTATGGCTATTTTGTTGATTGCTGTTTTTATAATGAACATAGTGGGAGATATTTTATATCTTACGGCTATACAGAAAATAGGCGTATCCATGGCGTATCCACTATCCTATACCTATCCACTAGCAGTCGCATTAATATCCTCCATAATCCTTGGATTCTCTATACACTATATGGTTATAGTTGGAACATCTATATCCCTTATAGGAATATATGTCATGTCCTCAGAGAGGGGCGGTGAAGGAAGATACTCATCGATAGGAATTATGTCTGCTATGGGGGCTTCTTTTTCATGGGCAATAGGCATAGTAATATATAGCTTGCTGGTTCTTGAGGCTGATCCCCTCATTATTGGTGCATTGAAGCTGGCAGTACTAATTTTATTGTCCATACCTATTTTATTGATATGCTACATGGCTAGAAAACCGAGAATCGATACAAAAATGATATTATATATATTACTTGGAGGACTTCTTGGAGTAGGCCTAGGCGATCTAGTCTTTTATATTAGTCTGGATAACATCTCTGCATCCATCGCTTCAGCCCTAACGACTTCAGCCCCCTTCCTATCGCAGATATTGGCATGTATGTTTCTCGGCGAAAAACTCACGAAAAACAAGATGCTCGGCACATTACTCATAGTAATCGGGTTACTATTAGTAATAATATTCGCGCTAGGGAATGCTTAGCATAAGGATAAGTCGTGTCTATGTATTGAATTTTTAAGTCAAAAATATCTAATATTGTTTATGCCCATTAATAGTCTATAATACAAAAATAGCGTCAATGATGTAGGTTGATGTGGAAGATACCTTAGGGAGTTGTCTTGCTTTTTAGCTTTTTTTCTATAAATGATAGAACATCCGATAGGTTTCTTTCTGATGACTCTCGTATGTGGTTTTTTCTGCCGATATGTTTATGGTGAGGGAATGTCCTAACATGAAAGTGGTGTGGGGCATTATTCCATCCTATTTTTAGATTTTCTTGGGGATCGAACCAATAATATCCATATTTCTCAAGTTTGTTGGTTACATATACCTCTGAACCGTGCAGGATAGAGCCATCTATAAGCTCTATAGTAAATTTAACTAAAAGTAGGTTACCTCGAGCAACCTCCTTATAGCTTAGGACTTTTCTTATTATGGACGAGTACTTAATAAATTCTCTTCTTTGTGGCATTTTTTAGTGCCTCGATTTTCTTATTTGTCTCATCGAGAACACGCTGCCAAAAGTACCACTCGATATAGTCATTATGCGACTGCCAATCTAAAAATTCACCTTTCTCCATTTTTTTCTCAAACTCTTCGAGGCTCATTCCATATTTTGATTCAAAGATCCTTATTTTTTGCTTGGCTTCAATTACTATTTTTTCTAGTTCGCATATTTTTTCCTCTAAAATTTTTTTAAGCAAATCTCCCGATATAGTTATGTATTCCTCACCAACAACAGAAGCAATTTCCGGCGGCAATAATAGCTTTGCCTCCAATGCTAACACCCAACAAAATATATTATAAATTGACGGATAAAAAATTATCTCAATAAAGTAAAGCATATGCAAGTCAAGAATCAGAATGTGTCTGTATGAAAATATTTTTTATCTATGTGTATGTTACGTCTGATTA
>JAHKKZ010000190.1 GCA_029856685.1 Candidatus Njordarchaeota archaeon | reverse complement strand
GGCTCGGCGTGGATATAAATGAGAGGAATGTTACCCTGTCCGTTCTCGATGGTGGCAGGGTTATCTATGCTGAGAGAATAAGCCTGGACAGCATCGTGGAGCTTGACTACACGTATAAGATGGTCTGGATCCGCCGTCTCCAGAAAAAGCTTTATAGCGGAGAGAACCCGAAGTACTTGCCGAGGTGGAAGATTGAGATCATCTGGTGCTACGCCAGTAGGTGGAGACGGCGGAAGGAGCACTTGCTCCACGTGGTCGCCAAGAGGATTGTTGCTCTCGCCACGACTTTCCAGGCATGGATAGTCCTAGAGGATCTAAGGGACATCAAGTCTAGGATCTTAAACAAGAGCAGGAAGCTTAACCGCCGCCTCTCCCTGGCTGATTTCAGGAAGTTGCAGTTTTTGATCGAGTACAAAGCTGGGTGGATTGGTGTTCCCGTCTCCTATGTCGATCCCCGTCGCACCTCCCGTCTCTGCCCTATCTGTGGCTCCCCAATGACGGGGTTGTCCCAGAGGGAGCTCGTCTGCGAGAGGTGCGGCGTGATTTTTGATAGGGATTTCGCCGCCTCAATAAATATTGCGTTGCGGGATGTGGCCCGTGGCGTGCGGGCTGAAACCCCAATGAGCTGGGTGCCGAGGCGGAGTGTCTCCGCCGATGGGTGCCCACGGGAGGGGATGATATGTGCGATGAAGGGTAGGTATTCCTCGCAAAACATAACTAAACTTGGGAATACCTACCCAGAGTGAAACGCAGAAAGAATAATTGGTTGCAAGGAGATAAGCTATTCTGGAGAACCAGAAATCATATTCACACCATCAGCACTAGGGATGATGCTAACAATATTCATAGGGCAGATAGATGCATCTCGGATCAAGGTGGGTATGAGTCCATATACAGGGGAGAGCCTTGGCTAAGAAATCGCAAATAAAAGCATATCAATATTTGATGATCCACTAAATGAAAAATCGTTGATGCCAACCAAAGTTGATTTCGAGGGAGTACCAACAAAACGTAGGCCCTTGGTGGACTCTGGTAAGCTTACAACAATACTAAATGACTTCTACCATGCTAAGCTATTAGATCTCGATCCCTCAGCAAATGCCGTAAGACATTCAATATGGGGTGCCAGAGACCCAGTAACCATAGAACCAACAATATCACCATGGTTCATAACATTCGGAGGAAAAGAAAAAGCTCTTGACGAAATAGTAGAAGAGGTACAAGATGGATTCTTGGTAGAGAGTGTGATGGGTGTACATCAGGCGGATCCAGCAAGCGGAAAATTCTCAGTACCAGCACTAGCAGTACGCATACAAAATGGAGAACTAAAAAATCCTGTCAGAAAAATTATGCTTAGTGGGACAATGAACGATATTCTTAGGAATATGGATGTCATAAGCAAAGAACGAGAACATACCTTCTTAGGAGAGATCGCATATACACGGACAAGAGGCATAAAAGCATCCGCGGAAAAAGCCCCACTTGGATACAGAATCAAAATGAAGATAGCTAACATCCTACTTAGACTCGGAATCATAAAATTCTAAAAGCCCAAAAAATAGAAAAGGGACCCAAGGGGTCATCCCTCCTCTTTTTTCTCTTGAGTCTCCGCATATACGAAGACTACCTCATCCCAAAAATCGGGTTTTTCAGCAAGGGTGAATAGAAGGGCATTTAGGAGTTTTTTATCTTCCTTAATAGCGTCGGCTAAAGCTGTAGGCCAGATCCCACCAAGTATTATTCCCTCACCAGTTAGTATCATTAGGAGACCATATTTTCTGCCCTCCCTGTCCACACCAAGAATAATGAAGTATTGTTCAAGTCTTAAATCGAGTTCTTCTGGTGGCGTCACGTTCTTTATGTTGCTCCAGGTATAATAATTTTCACTTGCTTTAATTTGCTCTAGCAACCTATCAAGAAACATTCTTTTTAGGACAGGTATCTCGCCAAGAATTTCTATTATATCGACGAAACCCACTTCCACATCATCAGCAGGGCCTGGTTTTTGGCCCTCAAAAGTGACAACCCACTGTCTCACCAATTTAGACCAACTCGCAAATAATATGAAAAGAATAATGAATTTGCATTTATAAAAAGATATCGAATAATAACAAAAACCAACTAGAAAATAGTAGAACCTATTTATGCTTAAAATCTATTTTATGAAAAACAGAATATATTGCTCTGAAAGGGCCTTAACTAGCTGATGAGCCTATTCTCATTCCAGCTAGCAAAACACCAAAAGCATGTGTAGTTTCTGTGTAGTTTTTCGCGGGAGCCGCTGAATATTTCTTGCCTCGCAGTGCGCTCTGCACATTCAGGAAAACACATATATTCTGTGTCGCGCTGCGTTCTGTATATTCGAAGCTTTCTCTGTTTTACTTTTGGTCATATATTATAATAATCTTGGGTTGATAAATACTCAGCTAGTATGCTGCTTAGAACTATAAAAAACTTTTCCTACTAATCGCTGTGTTGTTTTTTGTATCAGCAGTCTAATTTCTCTTCTACATACATCTGGAAATATTCTATAAAGTACAGCTAAGCGAATAGCTTCCCGAAAAACTCTTTTCACCCCAACGCCCCTAACCGCAATGGTCTCAAAGATGGGGTACAGTCCCTCAATACGAAGATTTCTAACTAATTCGTCCACTAATACCGCGTTAGGTAAATCCCTCTTGTTCAGTGCTACAATCAGAGGCACATCATAGGAATAATATTCTAAAAAGGAGTGTAGTTCTCTTATACTATGGATGTTCTCTTTCAGCGCATTAGGATCGGAATTGGCCACAAAAATGATGGAATCGACATCTTTTAAGATTCTCTTTCTAAGCGATCTGTGCCTCTCCTGTCCGGGAGCAATACAAAAATCGAGAAAAATCCACCATGCTCCGAAGGAAATTCTAGCATCCGAAAACTGTTTATAATTGGTAGCCGGATTTGTTTAAAGAGAACTTTAAGTATTGTAGCTTTACTACTTAATGCAGGACCATATAGAACAATCCTAAAAATATAATGACCATATTTGCTCTTGAAGATCATCTTCATCGCTTCTGTTTCTGTTTCTCCCTCTTTTCGATTCCTGCTAATACTTACGAT
>JAHKKZ010000019.1 GCA_029856685.1 Candidatus Njordarchaeota archaeon | reverse complement strand
GCCTATAAGGGTTGTGTTATAGCATAGTTCGTCATCAAGATAGATCATCAATGTGATATTTGTAGCATCCGAAACATGCATCTTTAGGGTAACATTGTAGGAGAACCATGAATTATTTTCAGGCGATACCAATATTATCTCTGGAGGGTCATTATCTATTATTATGTTTAGACGTTTGATGTCCTTGTTCTCAGCACAGTCGAATGCATAGATGACCAGTATATGTTCGCCATCAGAGAAATTCTCCGTATATAGTTTAAATGTAAACTGATTTGCAGAGCTATTATAGATAGTAACGCTATCTAGAAGTATGGTTACATTCTTAAGCCACAAATTCTCATCAACAGTCACATGTACCTCTATAACACCACAGACTACTGAGTCGTTCTCTATTCCCGAAACATGTATTCTTGGAGGTGTTCTATCAACATATATCACTAGAGAAACCGTCCTAATATGACTTGTCTTGTCGGCAACAGTAATCCTTACTATATGTAGTCCTTCCTCAGTTGACGAGAGATCTACTGTAGTCTCATAGGGAGCTTCATAGTCAGTCCCTATCAGAACGGAATCCAACTCGAATATAACGTAATCTATCCCAGCGAAATCGTATACATCTACATGTATATTAAGGGTATTATTGCCTGTAACTGTATGATTTGCTGGGGATAAACCTATGATTACTGGAGGATATGCGTCGATCCCTATTTTCACACTTGCCGTTGCAGTGTTCCCCGCCTTATCATATGCTCTGACAGATATTATGTACCAACCGTCCGCGGTTAAATTAAGCTTGTAGTTGAAGACGGAATTGTTAACAGAGGCAACCAAGCTGCTATTCACATAGATCTCTGCTCCAACGTATCCCGACTCATTATCATATGCTACCCAGCTAACATTTAGTTTCGATGCATTGTATATCTCGTTGTCGACGGGGTATGATATAGCTATGAATGGCTCTATGTAGTCCACATATACAAAGACTCTACTACTGGATCCGTGTCCAAGATGGTCATATGCATACAGCGTTATCTCATACCAACCTACATCCGAAACACTTATTGAGTGCTCCCCAATAGACTCAGTTGTGTTGATTATAAGGCTACCATTTAAGTATATTTCGAGATAGCTCAGACCAGAACCATGATCCGTAGCATTCCATCTTAGAAGAAACGTAGTGTTATTAGTGTATGAAGCGTTAGGCGGGCTAAGAATAAGTATTATAGGTGGGCTGAAATCTGCTAGAACCTCAGCATCGTATATATCTTTTTCCTCTTTGTTCCCAAGCCTATCAACACCCACCAATAGTAGATAGTAAGTTCCTTCAAACGGCGCATTGAACATTATAGGCGAGTTCGAGAAGTTACCATAGAAGATCCAATCTCCACCATTAACTCTATAATATAGCTCAGCATGGTCAAAACCGGAGTGTTGGTCTTCATATTCAAACTCAATTGTAAATGTGTTTGTCCCCACAGTAGAGGGCACATAAGTTATCCATGTGCATGGGGGTTTATTGTCTATCTTTAGGACAAACTGTCTTTCTGTCTCCTCATTGCCTGCCTCATCCACTGATTTGTAGTATATATAGTAGACTCCGGTCATGCTTATAGATATCGGTTCGTCATATACTTGCCAATCACTCTCATTAATCATATAGTATGTTATGCTGACACCTGAACCTATATCGCTTGCAGTAAAGCTTATTGTCACAGTACCGGAATACCAATCCTCATAGGTACTATCGTAGCCATATAAGCTTATGGATGTTGTAGGAGAGTCTCTATCAATCTTAATGGTTATTTGGTTGTGAGGCCCTTCATTCCCCGCATTGTCGACAGCATATGCCTCAATAGTGTAGATTCCTGTGGACTTCAGTTCTATTTGATCACTATATGTGTTCCAGGAACCATTGTTTATGCTATATCTAATATATGCTAGACCCGAGGTAGCATCATCCGAGTCTATAGCTACGTATACTATGGAAACATACCAACCATTGTCGCCTAGTGCGCCACTAGTGGTAAAGCTACATTGTTCTGGTGGATCAGTATCTATTTTTATTGTTAACTCATGTTCTGACTCAGCATGGCCTAAGTAATCAACAGTGTAGTATTTGATGTTATGTGTCCCATCTCCAGAAACTGCGAATGTTACCGAGTCCCCATAATATCTTCTCCATGTCCCATCAACATAGTACTCTATATACCTCACGCCAACACCAGTATCCGATGCGGTTATTGTTACTGAGACCTCAGAGGTATACCATCCATTATCTCCTAGTATTCCACTACATGAATGATAAGATGTTGGAGCGCTATTGTCGATTTTAACTGTAAATGAACGTGCACTTTCCTTATTCCCCGCATTATCCTTCGCGTAGAATACCACCACATAAGTTCCTGTTCCATTATTAGGTATCAGGGTGAAGCTGCCGCTTGAACCTGAAATGTAGCTCCAAGATGAGGGAAGGGTGCCTCCCTGTTTGTAGTACTTATAGTATATCCTATATACTCCAGATGTCGAGTCGGATGCTGATAGATACACATCCACATAGTCTAGGTACCAACCATTATATGAGCTACCAGAAAAAGAGTATGATGTGTAAGGTGCTTGTGTGTCCAATACAATCGTATCATATGTGGGCCCCGCTATATTTCCAGCATAATCCTTTACCTCGAAATAAACATATTTCGTACCATCTCCAGAAGTAAGTATCCATGTCCTGGTGGTTGTGTAGGGCTCCCAGTCACTCCAATTTATCCCATCATTACTAAAACGCATCTCTTTTACCCCATAACCATCATCACTCGCAGATAGACTGAGAGTGACCGTTGTTGTGTTTGTGTAAGTTGCGTCGCCATTTATAATGATAGATAGCCCGCTTGGAGGGGTATCATCATAGTATACTCCTTCTAGAAACTCATCCCACCTCGTTTCAGATACGAAAGCACCACTACTACCATAGGTATAGTAATACTCACTTCTACTGTCTGGGAAGTATATTGAGACGCCATGGCAGAAGGATGCTGAAGATGTGTACCTCAGCTTTATAACGAGATTATTAATGTCTATTTTGATCCAACTAGCCCAATTCCTTATGTCGCTCTGGGAGACATATGAGTATAGATAGTCCGCAAGTTGGTAGAGATCTATCACATTGTATTCGTTGGCATAGGGCCCCTCCATCTCCTCGCAGGCATCTCTTGCAGATACTATATCCGATTTGTAGTCCGAGAAATACTCTATTAGATAATAGGATAGCTGATCCATATCGGAAACCAACCACTCATCATACACATCAGTGAAATCATATGCGGCGATGGCCTGTGTCACATGGGTACTATCATCAACGGGCTCAGCTAGGTCGACAGCGTCAAGAGCGAGGGTTTCTGGTGTTATAGTCGGATTGTTTTTAAGATGCTCTATTATTCCCTCATCCCAAAATCCCCAGACATAATATGGGAAGCTACTAGTCCATGAAACTGTTTCAGATACGACAGCGTATGAGACATAGTCATGTATTTCGGCTATAACCTCTACGGAGCCCATCAAGCATGCATCGAACAACAGAACATCCACATCCTTACTAATGTTGTTCTTAACGGCACTAAGAGCATCTCGAAGTTCTGGTAGAGTAATCTTATCTTTACCATTTGTGTCATCCCAACAACATCCAGCCCAGGAGCCACCATGATTCTCAAGTATTATTAGGTAGTAGTCGGCTTTGAAGTGATCGACTCCCCATGTTAGGAAATCTCTAAGTACGTTGCCATCTCCCATATCCACCTCATCTTTTAGATTGCCATCACAATCTATATCACTACCATCATAGTAGCTATCCTCAGCGTAAATCTGAAGTCTGTTCCCAAACGTGGGTTGTAGACCGTTTGTTACGAAGAACCTCATGCAGTATGTCCAATCGCCATATGAGCTGTCCTCACCAAGTATTCTGTCAAACTGAACAACTATTGATACGTCTGATGTTGAGCCGACCGATGCCAGATCCTCGAAATCATCTATTGTGTATGCCTCAAGATTGTTGTCTCCATCTAGATATACAAGAACCGTCCACTTGGCTTTATTAACATAGAGAGATTCTGTTCTCTCATTATTACTTTCATCTGACTCAGCAACATCATTATAATAGTCAGCTATAGCTCTGAAACTATGATAACCAATACTTGAAAATGAGACATTTTCAGCATAAACGTTTACATATGAACCGGCAGAGAGACTATCGATGTATGCTTCCCCTTGCCATATCCCGAAGTAGCATCTGACATAGAAGCTGTAGGCTGTAGCATCACCCACATTTTTAACTTTGAACCAAAATGTGAATGGTTGACCGGAGGTTACTGATGTAACAGTATTTCCATAAGCGTCAACCCACCAGATATCCTCAATTACTAGATCAGGCCCAGGTGAGCGTATGTTTCTATGATTTTTATTCATAATGATTTCATCATTAGAATTATCCGCATGTCTAACGACCATTTTAATCCCAGTAAGCTTCTCCCAGTCATGTTTAGCTATGTTTACTCCCACTGTTTTCGTTCTACTTCTTCCTTTATCTTCCAGTGAAAGCTCTCCCAGTAGTTCATTGGAAGCAGAGCTCTTCCCGCTATTATCTGGAACTCCAAATTTTTTCCTCATATTACATTTAGAAGCAAAAGCTTTTATTCTAATATTGCTTTCAGTAGAGCCTGCGAAGGTGCTATTAGGTGTGTGATTCCATACTAAAGATGTTACCTCCATAAGTATTAACAAAAGAAAGGCTAGGCTAGTCCACCTACGGATAGACACCTTAGAATCCCTCCTAAACTATGTAAATAGACAATATCAATGATATAATTGCATTTTTATATTTATAAGGATAGTCCGCCTAGGTCTGCTGCTGTTATGAAAAACGAAAAAATTATCAACCAAAAGAAATCTGTTTTTTGTCTTTCGATAATTTAATCTCCAGTATTATAAGTATTGGTAATTATATTATTTTTTACCATTGGTGATTATGTTGGCAAAAATTGTTCTAAAAAATATTGATAAATTGGGCCGGATTGTGATTCCGAAGGAGTGGAGAGAGAAAATTGGTAGGACTGTCATTCTCGTGTGGGAGGATCCTGCGATAAAGATAATACCTTTGAGGGATTTCAAATTATCAGATCTTTTTGATTCGATAGAATTTTCTGGTGATGTCGCAGACTGGCTCAACGTGAAGAAGATGGAGAAGAGGGTATTAGATGAAATTTCTGGATTCTAATGTAGTGCTATATGCTTATCTAAAGCCAAAAAAGGGGTTAAGCTTCCAGAGAGGATATTATGGCGAAAAAAGAGAAGTAAGAAGATTTTGAGAGATTTGGATGAGGGGAGAGAACAAATTCTCATATCCGCGGTCCATATTGGGGGAATATTAAACATATTGTCCAAGAAGCTCAATGTTGCCTCCGCCATAATGTTCTTAGCAAGAATTTTGAGTTTGAAGAATGTTACTATTGCTGAGGTGGATAGGGCGATATATCAGGATGCACTCCAGTTCGCTATTTCAGAGAATTTAGAGCCGAATGATGCATTGGCCATAGTGTTGATGAGTAAGTATGATTGCGAAGAGATCCTAACATTTGACTTCGATTTCTATGGAGTACGCGGAATCAGAAAACCTCTACTAGAAGAGGAAATAAAACTTTTTGGGGCACCATATGAGTAGTTGCTGAGGGGTCTCTGTGAAAAATCGTGAAGCAAGATATTATTTTGGTGGTTTACCTAGGACAAAGTTTGAGATACTGACCTTCGTGTATGGTATTTTCATTGTTAATTTGTATGATGCTCTTACTCCTATGTTTGTTGGAGCTAGCCTACTGATAATTATTATCTATGTTGCACCGTACCTCCCGATGTTTTTCAGAGGAAAGCTAGATCTCCGTAATCTTATATGGTTGGGTATCCTTATTTCCCTCTTCAATGATATTTTCTTCTTCTTTATTGCTAGCCTTGTTGGTACGCGGAAGCTAACAGGCACATGGTTCAACTCGGCGATCTGGTACTATAGTAACTGGCTCCTTCCACAGCAAACATTTCTTGGTGTTTGGGACTTTCTCTTCTTCAAATTGAGGGTCTACTCCTGGATGATGGCTCTGAGCATATATGCCCGGATAATATTTCTTATATTGACGAAAAGCTGGAGACCATCGAAGAACAATAACATATCCCAATAAACCTAGAATATACCAAATCTTAATCATCGAACCCTAGGAGAAATATAAAAGTAAAAAATGAGAATTCTGGTGACTTAATAGGATTTTTTGGGAAATATTTTTGTTTTTAGAAGTGCAGTATTTTTGATGGTTGCACGAGACTTCCCCAGTAAGCCCACCATGATATTCCTATACATAGTATAACAATACTTGTTATCAACATGAATAATGCAAATGGCTTCTTCTTAGCATTGCTTATACCCATTTTTAGACATAGTACTAGGATTATCACTGCAAATATTATCGCCTCAACACCTACTTGGCCCTCAACTGTTGCTACGATTAGATAAAATCCATGTAAAACTCCAGATGATCCTAGGATAAATCTCTCTCCTCTGCTCATATCAAGCTCCACATCGACCAGTAGGAATATCAGTAGAATTATAAATAGTGAATAATACATAAGCTTATGTCCTAAGATCTCATCCAGAAAATATGCTAGTTTCTGCGACTCTGCGGCTTCCCCAAACTTAGCTAGACACTCTGCTCCCTCACAATGTTGTAATAGGTCAACGGCGTTGGCTGCCCAGTGAATTCCATGTCCCTCAAAGAATATAGCAAAGGCAAAGAAGAATATATACGATATTTTTCGATTCCTGATATCGTAGCTTCTGTATAGCGATAATATCACAGCGATGGCAAATGGAACAACTATAGCTATGTCGATGAGGTCGGGAAAGTTTATTGGCTCAGTCCTCAGCCCAGTTAGTAAAGATATAAATACTGGCACGTCTATCAATAAGAAAGAACCTATCCCATATATTGCTATAAGCCTTATTCTACTGTCCAAACCAATATCACCTTAAGACGCAGCTGAATTCATAACAAAATTTCTACTTAAAAATATCCAACTTGAAGATTGTAGCTAGAATTAGATCAGAGCTTGCTTCGAAATTCCTAAGACCTATCTACTCCTACGATGGATAAATAGAGGTATTCCTACTAGCACCAAGAATAACATAAGCAGAGAAGCCATGAAAAATAGATTATTTATAAACAAGAAAATAATATGAGCTAGATGGGAATTGTTAAATTCTTTGCAAGGAGAGACATAGAATTTCCCACACTTTAATGTGTGGAAAGTCGATTGACTACCTAGCTACACAGAATCTCGATCTGAAAATTTTTGCTTTCACTATATGCTTTCTTATTAGTCTTACATAACGCTTTGTAAGTTCAAGCTCTTTTGTGGCTAGGTTTTTCTTTTCTTTGGGGTCGCTAGCAATGTCATATAGTTCTATGTGTCCCTCATAACTATATATTAGTTTCCATGGATAGTCTACTAGTGCTACGATGGGCTTACTCAGATAAACCCGAGGCGCATGTTCTCTGCAAAATAGAGCACTATCTATAAAACTGATTTTCCTTTTTTTAGACTCCCCCGATAACAAACCTAGCAGATTTCTGCCCTGAAGAATTACTCTGTCTGGATAATCAACATAGGAGAGAATAGTAGGCATGATATCTATCAGAAATACGGGTTTGTCTACAATCCCAGAATGTTCATTATCAAAAATGAGTAGGGGAACCTTTAATAACTCATTGTACAGATTGTGGAACTCGTGTCCTATATACCCATGTTCGCCGAAGGCATCTCCATGGTCAGCCGTCATTATTATTATTGATTCCTCCAAGACGCCACTCTCTTCAAGAAACTCAAGAAGCTTAGCTACTTGTGAGTGAATGTATCTTACCTCTCCCAGATATAATCTCCACAATCTAATTATATCACCTTTAGATATTAGTTGCCTATGTATTGAGTAATGATATGCTAAAGCCTCCCTTCTATCATTAAATTCCGCTGGCAAAAACTCATCCGGAGGCGCGTACGGGAAATGCGTATCCATATAGTGAAGCCACATAAAAACTTTTCTTCCTTTGTTTCTCTTCAACCAATATATAGCTAGGGATGTTATGGTGCTTGCATCAAGGTATGGCAACTTATATACACGTGTCAAAAAATATATTTTTCTAATCTTCGCTAGGAGAGGCTTAGCGAAAAGACCTATCATCCATAATTTTCTTAGTAATTTAACATGTTTTGCCTCCGAAGTAGTTTCTCGATATAGTTGTGATTCGAAATCATAATACTCATCAAAACCCCGACTATACCCAAATCTCCCTGTTAGAAATTCGTTGGAGTTAAAACCTACAGTTCTATATCCAACACGCGATAAACACTCTGCTAACGTAGTAATAATGGGGTTTAGACGGAAACCACAGTGATATAAAAAGTAATTTGATGTCATTATTGCTGGGAATGATTGGACTGTTCCAGGCCCATTTGAGAATGTATTGGTGAAGATTACTGAGTTCTCAACAAATTTCTTATAGTCTGAATCAGCACTAAATCTAACTAAACTATAGAAAGCATCGGCTCTCATAGCATCGAATGTTATCAGAAATAAATTCTTAGGTCTCACGAGCAGGCACCTTACGGGGAACACATTATTTTTAGCTGTAATTCGCAATTAATTTTTTTCTATGTTAATATTGGTGTTTATCAGATTATATTTAGATGTCTAGTTATTTGTTATCCCCACCAAGCAGGAGGTTCTTGAAATGAAAAAGGAGCCATTTGTATCCATCATAATTCTCAATTATAATGGTAGAGAGTTCCTAGAGGGTTGCTTAGGTTCGGTACTGAAGACGGACTACAGAAACTTTGAGGTTATATTTGTCGATAATGGTTCTACTGATGGAAGCGTGGAGTATGTAGAAAAAAGATTTGGCGATGATCCAAGATTGAAGATAATAAGAAACGAGAGGAATCTTGGTTTTTCTGGAGGCAACAATGTTGGTATTAGACATGCGAAGGGAGAATACATTGTTCTCCTGAATAATGATACTATCGTCGAACCCGATTGGTTAAGAAAGCTTGTCGATGTTATGGAAGTGCGAAGAGATATAGGTATTGCTCAGCCAGCGATACTCTTTCTTGATACTAAGAAAATACAGACTTTAGGGAATTTAGTAGATAGATTATTAATGCTTGTTAAGCCCCTCGGTTATGACAGAACATTTCCAGGGAAAATGCCTAGGATCCTTAAGGTTACCTTTCCGCTTGGTGCATGTCTAATAATTAGGAGGGAGACTCTGAGAAAAGTTGGATTATTCGACGAAAAATTTTTGATATATCACGATGACATGTACTGGGGTTTTCTATGTTGGCTGGCTGGATATAAAGCCGCCACAATATTAGGTGCGAGAATATACCATAAGGGGAGGGCTACTATAAGCAAATTTAAGAGGGGTGAGAGGATATACTATGACACAATTTCCCGAGTTGCGATGATAATTAAGACTGAGCGTACCAGGGTTTTATTGTTTAGGCTTCTATTATTCATAATGCTATGGGCAGTATACATATTCCTCAAATCAGTAAGGGAAAAAGCACCAAGATATGTTAAGCGTCTTGTTGATGGTTACATATGGTCCCTCAAGAACATTGCCTATTTGCTAACGCAGAGAAAATTGATAAGAAGAAGAATAGGAGAACTGCGTCACGGAGCTTTATCCTCAGTTTTGCTACCAAATCCAATAGTATTCAAAAGTATTGAGAGAAGAATACTATCCAAGCTTAACAAGTAGCAATCTACTAGAAAAACATTTTCCTAATACTTTCTAGTTTTTTATTAGGGCTATTCTTTTAACAATCTTAATGATCCATCGAAGTCTCTTTGGTAGTGCTTTCTGAGCAACAATCAAATCTATTTCTCTGAGACATCCTACTCTCAGAGTAAGAATTAGATATGTCGCAGGCATCAATAGGGTAAGTGCATATCCAGACACGAACCTTATTGCTAGAAGATATTCGCTGATGGCAATAAATGGTATTACTATAAATACTATTTTTGCTAAGTCTTCCATGCTCTCCGCAAAGATATCACGGAACCATATTGCTATCATTATAAAGAGGAGTATTTGCGAGGCCAATGTGAAGTATGCTAGTAGCATTGAGATTTCTAAGCCATCGACAATCCTCAATACGAATAGGGAGGAATATAAACTCACTCTAACAGCCAGCGCTGTGAAAAGTATGAATGCGTATAGCTTTATTCTTCCTACAACTATACTTATCATCTTCATCAACGATGATAAAACGGTTAGTATACCTATAATCATGAATATTGGTAGCAAGGCTGAGCCGATAGCGTATGCCTCGCCGAATAGAACATATATGATAATATGCGATATCGGTATTATTGCGATGAGAATTGTGAAGAATACTAATAGTGTCAGTCTAAGAGTCACACCTAAAGATCTGCTAAAAACCTTCGTATCGCGCGTTTTCGCATACGATAATGAACTCAGCATTGTTGTTGCTACGGGTCTAAGAGTATCCGCTATACTTAGTGCTATTCTTGATACAAGTAAATATACTGCTATTATCTCAAGTGTTACTATCGGCTCCAGCGCCGCGATGAATAGACTGTCTATTCTGCTATTTAATGTAAGGAGAACGGATATAATGAATAGAGGGTATGATATCTCCATAAATTCATTTTTTAGTTTTCCTAAATTACAATTGGCTTTTGCTAATGTGAATTTCCTAGTGTATCTCCTCGACAATATAAGTGTTACCACCGCATATGCTCCATAAAATGTTGCCCAGAGGCAAACTATTGCGAGAATACTGCCAAGCATGGCGCCGATTATTGTGCCAGCAAAGGCGGCAAAGAAAACAGCATTATCTATCATCTGAGACAAGCTTATATTCATGAAGACACGTATTATCAGCGAATTTATCTTAACGATAACCCTTAGAATTATTATTATGAAGCCTACTACAAGAATATCAAGGGGGATTATCCATCCACTCAGATAGTCAAGAATGGCAAGAAATGCTGTGCCGACAGCTAGTCTTAGCATAGATAATTTCATATAAAGCATTGTTAGATCCCGCAGAGACGCTATATTCCCCCTCCCATATAACTCAGTCCCAACCCTTACGTAGGCCTCGTCGAAACCCAAGTTTGATGCTTGGAGAGCTATCAGTAAGAACGAGCTTAGTGCGAGTATTACCGCCACACCATTTGGCTCTACAAATCTGACAAGGATCACATAAGAGACGACGCCAGCAAATGCTCTGGAGACAAACCTAAGTAAGACCCCTATCGATATGCCCTCCAAAGTAAGTCTCGACAAGGGACGTCCTATATCTCCAAGAGACTCCCTTTGCAAGATTTCTCCCTCTGTATTTATCCTGTCCTATGGGGCACTTTTCTAAGCGGTTCTATGTGTTTTTCGTGCAGACTTTGTCGTATCAGCCATCTCCTTATCTTAACTAGTCTTTTCTTCACTATATTGTCAATTAGATTTTTGGCTAGATCTCTATGCGTCTCGATAAGATTTCTTTTCTCCTCCGGATCTTGCGACAGGTTATATAGTTCAGGCACCATATTTCTGCTCTCATAGTATATCAGCTTCCAGCGACCTATGCGTACCGCAATAGCAATTTTTTCTCTGGGGCTTATCCTTAATATCCCCCTCTTATAGTTGCATAATGAAGCTTCACTAAGAAGTATTCTTGTTGATAATGATTCTCTCTTGGCTACCATATCCCTACCATCAAGACCCTGAACACTATACCCATTGGCTGCTAAGATTGTTGGAACAATATCTGCAGATGATACTGGATGAGCTATTCTCTTTCTTCCTATGTCTGGATGCCAGATTACTAATGGTATTCTGAGGAGTTCTTGGTAGAGGTGGGACACATATCTTATTCCTGAATGGCCAAATGCACCGTGTTCCATAAATTCCTCTCCGTGATCTGAGGTTATTACGATTATAGTCTCATCCAACAGCTCTAATCTCTCAAGTAGCTCTAGGAGCCTACCTATCATTAAATCTATAAATCTAATCTGCGTGTCATACAGATTTATGACTTCATCTAGTAAATCTAATCTGAATTCTTTACGAAAATGAACATAATGCGCAAGCATACGATTTATTTTACGTGCTTTTCTGCCACTAAGAAGCTTCCCATGCACAATTTGATATAACTTGGGAATAAATCTATAGGGGTGATGGGCATCCATGAAGTGGGCCCATATGAAGAATCGTGAGTTTTTGGCCTCGGTGATAAAGCGAACTATCAGACTTAAAACCTCTGTGCCCATCATATATGGGTTTTCAGCAAACATAGACTTTATTTTCTTGGCTAATACGGGTACATGCTTATTGAGAAATCTTATAATCTTTCTGCCCCCCAATCTCTCAGCAACTCTCTTTTGGGCACTAGTACTCTTCTTTATTGGATTAATATATACATCAAAACCATCTGAGTATCCACTTTGGGGATTTAGAAGAACATTATTGGGTATCGCAAATGTTTTATATCCTAACTTCTTTAGCATCTGAGGCAAAGATGATACATTTCTTATTGTGTGGTATCCCCCTTTAGTGAATGGGTACAGGCCCGTAAGTATTGTTTTGAAAGAAGCCTTTGTATAGGGCCCCGCAGAGAAAACATCCATGAAAAGAACTCCTCTATCCGCAAGCCTTGCAATATTTGGTGCTGTCTGCTTGCGGTATCCATAACAATCAAGATGATCTGCCCTTAGACAATCAATTGTGAGTAGGATTACGTTGTACTTCTCCATTTGCTATCCCAAAGGATATCGAACATAATTTATCATCTATGTCAACATAAAAAATAGCTTGGTAAAAGCAAAAACAAAATCATATTTGATTAATCTTAGATTTTGCTGATAGGTAGACAAGAGTAAAAAAATAGGAAGGATCTATTTTAAGGCTAATTCCTGCTGGATCATCTCAACCATATATTGCTTTCTCTCGGGTGCTCTATACTCGAATACTCCCTTCTCCAATCTCTTAAGGAGCCTGATTATCTCCTTGACTTCCCATGGCAAGGTCCACCAAGAAATTGCTTTATATCCTCCATACGCTATTGCTATTGTGAGGATTGCTACTAGTGGATAGAAATACATGTTTGCTATGTATATGTTTGTTCCAGGTATCTTCGTTGAACCAGACATATAGTCCATCGCAATATAGTAGGCCTTCTCCGTAAACACAATTTTGTCCGCTGGGATCATTCTTCCATATATGGTTACGCTTAGAATCTTAATGGTTACTGTCCAATTATATCCCGGCGGGAACTCCCTCCAATAAATCGTTGCCTCATATACTGGTGGTACCTTCTGAGCGACATACGTCTTGTTTACTCCAGCATCAGTACTACTAACAATCACAACTACTTCAGCGTCCTCAACCGGTGTTTTGTTGTGTGTGATAAGAACCCTAATCTTTGTTCTTATATCCTCGGAGATAAACTGTATCTTCTCAACATAGTTCGGTGGTGTTTCTACTAAGTCAATTGCTATATGAACTTCGGTAACCATTAATGTTAGCTCTTTGGAACCAATGGAGTGATATGGTTTGGAGAACGCTAATACTACGTGATAGCTTTTAACTTCCAGTGTGTACGTATCGACTATTAGTAGCCAACCATAGTCCGTTCTGTTTGCTGTGTATGAACCCTCCGGCAATCCTCCAACGCTAAGCTCCACGTCTCCAACAAACTCATTGGTTTTGTTCCTTATAATTTCGATCCTTATGGGCACTAGTTCTCCCCACTCAGCGGTTATTTCGGTTTGGGCCAACTTCACGTAGCATGCTATTTCATATATCGTCAGGGTTATCACATCATCTTGAGAAACGTGATGCTCTTTGTTCACAGTTATGTATACCGTTAGAACTACTGGGAATTCGAGACTATATGTTTGGGCCATGAGGTCTATTATGTAGGTAGCATTAAGCACAAAGTAATAGTATTTGTTGCTGGCATCATATGTCATCTTACCGCTAACTATTAGGTTCTCCCCAAAGCATACACTATACACAGCATCAGCCCCCACAACTGGTTCATCCGTCTCATAGTAGTTGTACCATACATATATTGTCACATGCTCATCATATTCGAGTTCGGCCTTCTTCTGGGAGAGCGCAACGTATGTGGGTATCGGAGCCACATCAACGAATATTCTTACTGTTCCAGTATCATAGAAGGTCTTGGAGAGCGTTATCTCAACTATGTAGAGCATAGTATCGAGTAATGACGAGTTTATGATCAGCATGTAGGTGTCTCCAACAACAAGATTGAATGCTCCCTCTGGTACCGATACTATGTACCCAGATTCATTAAATATCGTTATTGTAGGCAATGCACCATATATGAACTTCTTATCCCGTGTCTTATTATAGTATACTGTCACACTGTACATTTCGCCCCAGATAATACTTACGTTTGATGGCTGGGCATAGCTAAGTGTTGATACAGCATCCACAGTCACAGGAATAATAATCGTTCTATTCTCATAGAATGACTTCTCAAAGAATATCTCAAGCTTATACGTTCCTAAGTTTGGTTGAGTATTATTGATGAAGGCTGTTGTGTTGAGCTTGAGGAGAAATCTTCCATCACCAAGATTTGTTAGGTTTCCTGAGAGTATAAGGGTCTGATTGTAATATAGTTTGAATGATGCGTTGTCCGGATCTGCTATTCCTAGGTCAGTATCCGTTCTATTGAACCAAAATAGAACACTTATATTAAGGCCCCACTCAAGACTTATAGAGGCCACTGATGAGTATACCTCAGTCGGTATGGGCTCTACGATTATCGTTATTGATAAGGACTGATATTCGTAGTGCGATTTTCTGAACTCGACATATGCTACCGCGGTTCCTAGCGCTCCGATCCTAACTGTTGAGACATTTAATATATACGTCCCGTTCCTAAGATCGTTAAGACTACCAAGTATCGGGGCAGCTTCATAGCCAACCATCGTGATGGAATATGATGTATTAGCACCAGCTACGTACTCACCGAAATCCTCATCATAATAATTAATCCTAACCACGATATACTCTCCATAGATCAGAGTTAGCTTCGTAGTATCGGGTACAACGGATGTGTCCCTCGCTCGAATCTCGAATGTTATGGTTAATGTTATGTTCATATAGTTTTTCTTGCCTAGGAACACTGTTATTGTGTATGTTTTCTCAACAACATTTGTGAGGTTGAGCCAAAGCAGATATCTGCCATCAGTATATGTCAGGTTGCCATGCTGCAATATTGTTCCTGTCAATGCATCAGAGAAATTATATTTAGCATCCGCATCCCTTATAGGCGAGTTATAGATACTATCAATATAGCTTATGTAGATGCTATATGAGTCCACCCAAGGTGTCTCGATGTAAGATGGCGCGGTGTAAGATGTTGGCCTCTCATCTATTGTAAGAGTTATGGATTTCTCCCCAGACTCATAGTTATCCTTAGCCACTGTTATGACCATAAGGTATGACCCAGTATCAAGACTTGCAAGTTCGGTTTTTAGAACTATCTCATATATTCCATTACCCACCAGATTTAGTGTCTTGGTTATGATAGTTGAGGAGTATATTGTGACATTTACAGTTGCGTTTTCCAGAGGAGAGCCAGATAGGGCGTCCTTAAGAGTCACAGTAATCGTCAGCGACTCGTTCCAATAGATTTCATTCCCAGGGCTTAGAGATACATCCATATTCATAGGTCTTTTATCCACGATAAGCAGGATTGTGATAGGGGCTGGGCTTAGAGGATGCTTACCGTCGGGTAGAGGATCTATAGGTGTAGCATTTATTTGTATTGAATAGCTTTGCCCGGCAGTCAGTAATGTTGTGTTCACATCGAACTGGAATGAGCCTAATGCTATGGAGGACGCTGTTCCGTATAGAGCAACATTTCCAGATGGGTCAAATACATACCAATATACCGTACCATCAATATTTTCACCAGTATCAGTTCGTGTCAGATTTACCTTTATGCTTATAATCTCCATCCAGTATACTTCGTAAGATGTGAGAGTCTCAAATAGTATTAACTTGGTCTGTACCGGAGCCTCTGTAATATCTAGATCCTCGAGATAGTATATAACATCATCAATTATAGATAGCGTAACATTGACATCAGGGCCTGCCACCAAGTTTTTAAGCTGCGGATCGCTATAAACTGTTATGTTATCCCATCTCTCAGGAGATGTTACTGTAGCGTTAAATGCGAGTTCCCAACTGCCCTTCATAATGTATATGTCCACCCAGCCAGTTAGGTTTGTGTAGCTAATACTCCTATTCGCTTTGTTGAGAGGATCGGCAAGTACAACCAATCCTCCCTGAATTATTTGCTTAGGCGTTGTATTTGTGTATGCACACATTCTAAACCTAACAAGGTTCTTAAATACTATCACTACCTCATCACTATGGATCGTATAATTATATAATTCGTAGTCAACTTCAACAGTATCATTCACATAGGTCTTCCCTCCACTAGTCAACGTAACATTTATTGTATAATTGTACCGAATAGCCTCAAATTTTGCTTGTCCTGATTTATCGGTCGTTCCATTGTATAGTACTGCCTGGTCGAAGGTTCTTATTAAGCTGACCTTAGCTCCATAGATAGGATCCCCGTCATCGTCAGTTACTCTCACCGTCACGCTAAGCAGATACTTCTCTATCTTCGCTTTCGATACTGAGACGACATTTTTGAGACCATAGTATGTCACGTTGAATTCGTGGAGACGTTCATTATCTGCTATTCCGGTCGGCGACCACAAAACAACACCATAACCAACTTTGTATATGCTACCGTTGGGCGCCATTATTCCTTTTATTCTTCTTGCCCAGTAGATATAATCTACTTCGCTATCATTACCATCGTTGTAGTATATAATTGTCTTTTCGTTGTATGATATGCCACTTTCATGTTCTCCGATAAGCACGAATCCTATGCCTCTACTAAAGTTCGAATGATAGAATGCTATACTATCCCATAGCGAGCTTTCATTGTAGAAATCCTCAAATTCGGCACCAATCATCGCTATTACGTCAGCTGTAAGCGTTGTTGTTCCAGTCCCAGAATATCTAACGATAAATATTGTATGTGGCTTCGAAACCGTAGGTGTGAATAGAACTGTTTCGGGTGGCTGAAGACCAGATATAGAATAGTTTAGTACATCACCATCATCTTCGAAAACGATCACATCTAAATCATGGTCCGTTGGAAGCCAATCAACATCAAGTCTATGTCGAATTCCCACAAGATCTACACTAGGGGTAAAGTCTAATAGCTGCATGGCTCCCCTCGGAATAGCATAGCTTAAATCGTTTGGCGTATTATAGGCGAATATCTTACCGGAACCAATAACATTTCCGTCAACCTCAACCACAAAGTCCATATCTAGGTCTCCATTGTCGTCATCAATAACTCCCACAAGTATGTAATGATAACCACTAGTCGTCGTGGTTACATAGGCGTCCACACCTCCATAATATGCACCGTCTCCCCAAACAGCGAAGTTATTATCGAAGAGGCTACCATAGTCGCCTTCGGATAACTGGAGCCAGTTACCACTCGGGTCGGCAACACGGAAGTAGGGATCATCGTTTCTCCATGTTCCAGCACCTATGTAATCGTCTCCCGCTGTCCTTACTAGTATGTGATGTGTCCCAGCATCCATATATACCCTGAAGATTGCCACGAGAGGCAAATTCTTCGATGGATCGAATATTCGATAGTAATCCCAACTCTCGCTAATTGTCCCATTCTGAGTCGAGTAACGTGCTAGTGGCATCTCAATGATTTCTTCTCCTGCATATACTCTATTGAATGTGCAGTCATCCGCATCATCCTGGTCAAATACCCAGCCTGCCGTATAGTAGTCAACAGCATAGTTATCATCCATAACCCATTTGACTCCCTCTAGGGCTACGATTCCCCAGTCGAAGAATCGATATGTGTAGTTAACCTCAGCAACTATCACGCCTCCAAGAGCAGTATCATATAGAGGTACTTCTTCCACAACATATGTTATGAATATCACGCCTTCATATATTGAGAGCAACGTGTCTGTCCTCTCAAGTATATAGCGTGACGAATACATCACATTATTTGTGTCGCCTGTACCCCAGTAGCCCTCATAGCTGAAGTTGATGTTTCTAGCAACTCCGAAGTGTGTCCATGTATGACCAATAGTGTCGCCATTAGGCAGGGTAATATTCATTAGTTTTCCTCCTCTTATCGGTGGAAGTTCAACACTCCAGCCCCTTATTAGATGTGTAATTATATACTTATCACCGTTCTCAGTTTCTACAACAGTTACAGAGAAGCGTTTTGTGTATGATGGTGGATCTGTATAATCCGTGCTCCAATATATCTGATGTAGCTGGGATTCTCCCTTAGCCATGGTAACTAAGAATGTTATTGTTGCTGATGAGAGATGAGTCTCATTATAATATGTCACGTTCCATATCTGAGATGGAATCTCAGTAAAGCTGTTCCCATCGACTCTGATGACACGAATCGAGTATTTAAATGCGGGTGGGTCAAACATAATGAATGCATCAACAGGCCAGTTAGTCCTATTAACAACTCCTGGCTCTGAGACAGTAACATTGATTCTATACTCCCAATCAGGATTCCACCAGAGCCCCTTAAATTGTTGGGACTCAACTCTGCCAGGTTCCACAGACATGACGATTATTTTATCGGATATCCTTCTAAGCACATAGGCTTTGCTGGTAGGACCATGAATCTCAGTACTTATCACCTTAGAAGATGCAACTGTATGCATGGGCCCATTTAAGAGGGCTACCTGCGAAAACACCATCGATACGACAATCAACAATATAAAAACTTTTCTCATTGACATCCCCCAACAAACAGATGTTATTTCAAAATCCGACCGAATATTATAGTATATTAACAAAATAATAATCAATATCTGCAACAAATGCTAACAATCATACTTTCTAATTTCAGCGTTTTATTCCACGAAAACATTATGATTGTTCCGATAAAGAAAGAAAAAAATACTACCAAAACAAATTCTCGCTTTTTTTAGCTGTTTTTCTCGTAGCTCGGATGACAGCAATTTGCATCTGTCTAGACCAGTTCCGCAGGCTAATTATATTGCTTCTAGTTGAAGAGGAAATCTGATAGAAACGCTCTGAAACACAATCTCTAGCATGGCCTCGACCACTTTTATGGCTAATGTCTCCACGTCACTCATACATAGCGTCTCAAATATAAATATGGTTTCCTTTTCCATTATAATAAGCATAAAACTGGTTAATCTCCAATATTGTACTGGTGAGAATAGATGG